>PFDR01000017.1 GCA_002772545.1 Candidatus Peregrinibacteria bacterium CG10_big_fil_rev_8_21_14_0_10_49_10
AACATCCGCAACCATGCAACCGGAATACCGCAGTATCTTCTCCTCATCCAGCCATTTCATAAGTGCCTGCTTGTATCCGGCATTCTCATGCACTGCGCGCAAATTGCCGGGACTGTAGTTTTTTGCATCATCTGCGACTCCAAGGTACTCCCGCAAAAGTACATACTCCCCGACGTCATTCAAGAGGAACTCGTGTACGCCGTCCCCGGTGGAGTAGACGAGAATGGTGCGTGGTCCGTACAGAACGTAGAGAGCGGCCACCTGCTCTTTGGGAGTCTTTCCCAGTACGTCCTTCCCTTCATACACACCTACAATGGTCCCAATAGCAAAGTTTGTCTCTACAAGAGAAGAACCATCGAGCGGATCGAATACCACGGAGTACGGCGCCCGGGGCTCTAATTCGATAACTTCGTTCTGTTCTTCCGAAATGTAGCTACACACAAGGTTACTTTCGCATAAATGCTGACGAAGGATGTCGTCACTGAGTACATCCAGTTTGACCTGCTGCTCTCCAAACTGATTCTTTTCACCGCTCAAGCCCGTATCTGTTGTCTGAATGGCATAACTGATGTACTTTGCCGCGCGTGAAAGGTCCAGAAGAAGGTGCCGGAGATCATCTGCAATTTTAGCTCTGTGGAACAGATGATAGTTGAGCGAGATACTTTCCGGAACAGGGCAGCTGGAAGACGACATGGATGATCAGAGGAAGGAACTGATACGGTTCACCATTTCTGTAACACGCATCGCGTAACCCCATTCGTTATCGTACCAGCTCAGTAGCTGAAGCGAGCGGTTATTGATGACCTTGGTAAAGGAACTATCCACAATGGATGAATGCGGATCTGTTTGGAAGTCGATGGAAACAAGCTCCTCATCGGAAACAGAAAGAATATCCTTCATTTCTCCGTCTGCAGCAGTCCGCAGATTACGCAGAACGTCTTCGGCAGTGGTATCCTTTTGCAGGGTGAACGCCATGTAGGAGCAGCTCACCGTAGGAACGGGAACCCGGAAGGCCATACCGTCTATTTTTCCTTTGAGATCCGGAAAAATGGCAGCACAAGCCTTTACCGCACCTGTTTTCGTGGGAATCATGGAGAGCGTTGCTGCACGGGAACGACGAAAGTCGTTATCTTCTCCCTTGTTATCCAGTAAATTCTGCGAAACGGTAAACGCATGAACGGAACTCACGAGGAGATGCTCTATGCCAAACGTGCCGTGGATAATTTTAATGATGGGTGCTATGCAGTTTGTGGTGCAGGATGCATTGGAAATGATGTCCATATCTGCACGCAGCTCACTCTCATTCACACCTATCACAAACGTGGGCGTCGCGTCCTTCATGGGTGCTGTGACAACCACTTTTTTAGCTCCGGCATCCAGATGGCCTTTTGCGGTTTCCGCCTTTGTAAACTTTCCGGTAGATTCCACCACAATATCCACACCCAGTTCTTTCCAGGGGCATTTAGCTGGTTCTTTCTCCTTTACCACACGAACGTTTTTTTCGTTCACTGCAATGTGATCTTCATCCACGACACATATATCTGCATCACAACGACCATGGAGAGAATCGTACCGCAGCAGGTAGGCACGCATGTCTGCTGCAGATGAGGCATTTACTGCCACAACCTCCATCTCATCCGGAAATCTGCTCAAAAACTGGCGGTGGACGTTTCGTCCAATCCGGCCGTATCCATTGATGGCAACCTTGATCATGGCTTCATCATACAGTTAATAATTTACAATTCATAATTCAAAATGCACAATTGGGACTTGGAATCTCATTCTTCTTTCCCTTTCTCAGAACCATCAAAGAAAAATTCTTAAGAGAAGAGAAGGAATACATTCTGAATTATGAATTATGAATTTTGAATTGTGCATTACTATCCGAACACCCCAATTAAAATCCCCAAAAATGCGAAGAAGGCACCAATAATCCACAGACGCATCGTCACCTTACTTTCGCCCCATTCCAGTGCTTCAAAATGGTGATGCAGCGGTGCGGCACGAAAAACTTTCTTGCCACCGCGCCACTTTTTACTGGAGAGCTGCACAATGACGGAAAGCATTTCTAATACGAAGACAAAACCTACGAGGGGGAGGACCAGAATACTGTCTGTCATCAGTGCTATAACCCCCAGTGTCCCCCCCAGAGCAAGAGAGCCGGTGTCACCCATAAAGAAGAGAGCCGGAGGGACGTTATGCCAGAGAAATGCCGCAATTGCCCCAACGGTCACAATACAAAAACCGGAGAGAATGATCTTCCCCTCTACAAAAGCAATAACGCCAAAGGAGAGGAAGGCAATCACCAGCAAACCGGCAGCCAGACCATCTAAACCATCGGTGACATTGACAGCATTGGCTGTTCCTACCAACACAAAGAGAAAGAGAGGCACATACCACCAACCTACAAATACATCGCCGTAAAAGGGAACGTGTACCTGGTCATACCCAAGTTTGACGGCAAACCACCATGCTCCCGCAAGACTGATGAGGAGCAGGGTAGAGATCTTCGGGAGCACATCGAGACCCTTCTTCTTCCCCAGGCCGAAAATATTCCAGTAATCATCCACCACCCCTAATATTCCCATAGAGAGGAGTGTGAAGAGCGGAAGATACACTTCGCCGCGCTGGAGCAGAGAGTGCTCCACAAACCCTGCGTACGCCAGAACACGAGAGAAGAGAACCGTAAGGAGAATGGAGGACCAAATGAGCACGCCACCCATGGTGGGTGTACCGAATTTATCCTTGTGGTACTTGCGAAATATAGCGGCTTCCTTCCCATCCACCGTTTCCACTCGCAGTTGTTTCCCCAGGCGATTGCGTCGCAGAAAAGAGACAAACCACGGTGTCGCCATAAGACCCACCACAAACGCAAAAAAAGCATATCCCAGCATAGCCAGAACAGAAATTTCCGGTCGGGGGACTTCTAGAATCATGAAGATAGAATAGCGGAAAGAAAGGAAAGACTAAACATTGTCATCCTGAGGAGCCCCACTAGATGGTTCGAGACATCATCCGCCTGTGGCGGACTCCTCCTCACCATGACAAGCGGAGCGTCTCGAAGGATGGCAATGTTACGCAGAAGGCTTATGCACTTTATCCACATCGTAAAAACGCATCTGCTCTTTTTTGAACATTAACTCTACACGTCCCGTTGGTCCGTTCCGGTGCTTGCGGATGTAGACATCTGTTAATCCTGGTCTGTCGCTATCCTCTTCGTAGTAGTCTTCGCGGTACATCATCAGCACCACATCGGCATCCTGCTCTATGGAACCGGATTCGCGCAGGTCGGAAAGTTGCGGAATATTCCCCGGGCGACTCTCCACGGCACGGGAGAGCTGAGAAAGTGCAAGAATGGGAACATGGAGTTCACGGCCGAGTTGTTTAAGGGACCGTGAAATTTCCGAAATCTCCTGCACACGGTTGCCTGCATAGTGCACGTTCCCCGTGCTCATAAGCTGCATGTAGTCGATAATGAGAAGATCCAGACCGTGCTCCATTTGCAGGCGCCGTGCCTTTGCCCGGAGCTCAGGAATGGAGGAAGCAACGGAATCGTCGATAAAAATATTGGATTTACTCAGTTCGTCCATAATCGGGCCCATATTCTGGAAGTCACTGTCTTCCAGTTTGCCCCGTTGCAGCTTCCAGGAGTCTACCCCGAGCATAGAAGCAAACAGGCGGTCTACCAGCTGCTCTTTGCTCATTTCCAGAGAGAAGATCCCTATGCACTTATGCTGCTTAATGGCTGCATTCTGCGCAATATTCAATGCCAGACTCGTTTTTCCCATACTGGGACGTGCGGCAATAATGATGAGATCACTGGGCTGAAAACCCGACAGTTTGTTATCCAGCGCATGAAAACCCGAGGGTACTCCTTTGGTTGCCTCCTCGTCTGTGGATTCGTGTAACTCGGCAAACTTCTCGTACCGCTGCTCCAATACACTTCGGATGTGGACAAACTTGTCCTTCATGAACATATTCGAAATATCGAACACCGTTTTCTCCACATCATCTAAAAGCTCCGGAACAGTACGACCCTCTTCAAAACCAAGCCCCTTTATGCGTTCACCGGCGGCGATAATGCGTCTGTGCACAGACTTTGTTTTGACTATCTGCCCATACTGGTAAATATGTGAGGATGTCGGGACATTCGCCGCTAACTCCGCCAGAAATGAGCTCCCGCCAATCTCCTGTATTTTCTTATTGCTGGCAAGATTGTTGCTTACGGTTACAAAGTCGATCACTTCGTGCTGCTGATGCAGGTTGTAGATCGCCTGAAAAACACTCCGATACGTAGGATCGTAAAAGTCCTCGGGCTTCAGGAAGTCGCTGATTTTAATAATGGCATCCGGATCCATAAGAAGAGCACCAAGCACCGTCCGCTCCGCATCGGTGGAATGCGGCTGCGTACTCAGCACTTTGGTGACGGATGTATCGTTTGGCATAGGAGGAAAGGAGAAGAATTCTGCCCTGAATCCTCCCGCTCAGCAATGCTTCTGTCTTGCAGATAGACATAACTCCCTTCTTGTGTGGGGCTTAAATGGGGAAAACATGTGCAGAATGCACAATGCAGCAATAACCTCCTCCCCCTTTATCCCCCTCCTCCATAGGAGGAGGGGGAAGCTCCGACTGTAGTCGGAGCAGGGGGTGGAGGTTTTGCTGCATTACGCAGTAGCCGCCTTCCGTATCTCCTTCTCCAACGCACTCGCAAGCTTAGGATTTTCCATAAGATACGCCCGTGCCTGTTCTTTGCCCTGCCCCAGTGTCACTTCACCCTGGCGGAAGTACGCACCGGATTTCTCGAGTACGCCATAGCGGACGCCTAGCTCTAAAATGTCTCCTTCCTTACTGATTCCCTTGTTATAAATAATATCAAACTCTGCTTGGCGGAACGGGGGAGCCACTTTATTCTTCACAACCTTTACACGTGTTCTGTTCCCTACAATCTCCTGAGAGGCAGCACCTTCGCCGCTCCCCGTCTTCTCTATAATCTTATCAATTCGCCGCACATCCAGACGCAGAGAAGAGTAGAACTTGAGGGCCTGACCCCCTGCCGTTGTTTCGGGATTCCCGAACATCACCCCTATCTTCATACGCATCTGGTTTATAAAGATCACAGAACAGTGTGTTTTACTCACAATAGCCGTCAATTTGCGCAGTGCCTGGCTCATAAGGCGTGCCTGGAGTCCCATGTGACTGTCTCCCATCATACCGTCTATTTCTGCCTGCGGTGTGAGTGCGGCGACGGAGTCTATCACGACGATGTTAATGCCGCCGGAACGCACGAGTGTTTCTGTTATCTCCAAAGCCTGCTCACCGTTATCGGGTTGGGATACAAGCAAATTATCTATATCCACACCTATCTTCTTGGCATACTGCACATCCAACGCATGCTCTGCGTCTATAAAGGCTGCTCTCCCGCCTGCCCGTTGCACCTCGGCAATGGCATGCAGCGACAGAGTTGTTTTTCCGGAAGACTCCGGACCGTATATTTCTATAATCCGCCCTTCGGGTATGCCACCGCCCAGTGCAATATCCAGTGCAAGAGAACCGGAAGAAAATTTGGCAATATCACGAAACGCAGCGCCGTCCATTTTCATAATGGCACCTTCGCCGTATTGCTTTTCTATTTCCTGAACAGCAGCGAGTACGGCATCGTCAGTGGGACGCTTTTTTGTAAAGTCCCTGGAAGAAGGTGAAGTCATGGGAGTTTTGGGAGATGCTTTTGGCATAGTAGGGTATAGGGGAGGAATTGAAAAATACCAAAGGTGAATGGTTGTACACCACCCTACATTTGAGGTTCTTTTTGATCAAGTATTTTGCACTTGCGGGGTGTGTGGGAAAATGGTGGTGTACTAGGGTACACCTATTGTGAAAGTGAAAGCTCTTGTAATAAGTAGCTCAGTGAAATAATAACTTATACATGTGGAAATTATTATAATATTTCTTGTAGGATTAGTAGTGTAGTTAATAGCTCAAGCTATTCAAGCACTCAATTGGATGAACGATTTAAAGGATAAATATAAAGAACTAGATCGTAGAATCCAAAGTTTGGAAGAGGAGGGATGATTTAAAAAGGTTCCGTAGTTAGGGTGAGGTAGAGAATAAGTTCTCCCGAATAGCCTTTAATGTTTGAATTCAAAAACATATTTATTGACATTATACTCAATAAACACAATGCAACCATGAACTCCTTTCCTCATATTATGCTCTTTAGGAGAAGCTGCTACAATCCAACCTATGCAGCTAACCGACAACGAGAAGCGGGACATTGTGAAATATATCGAGACGGGGAAACCCCTGCCCGACAAGTACCGTTTTCTGCTGTTCGAGGACAAGCGCGAAGTGGAGCTGGTGTGGAACGGGAAGACGAACGATCTCACATCCGTCGTTCTGCCGTTTCAGGTGATCGAGCAGGTGGATGAACCGCGTAAAGATACGAGCGACTCTCCGCAAATCAGCCTCTTCGATTTCGATGATCGCGGAAGGCAGATCAAGGGATGGACGAATAAGCTCATCTGGGGCGACAACAAGCTCATCCTCTCCAGCCTGAAGAATGGGCCGCTACGGGACGAGATAGAAGCGCAGGGCGGCCTCAAGCTCATCTACATAGACCCGCCTTTTGACGTGGGCGCGGATTTCAGCATGGACATCGAGATCGGCGACGGTGACGAGGCAGAGACTTTCCATAAAGAAGCCAGCGTACTTGAGGAACTGGCGTACCGAGATACGTGGGGGAAGGGAGCGGATAGCTTTATTGCAATGATTCACGAAAGACTTTCGATTATGCGCGACTTGCTAGCGAGTGATGGAAGTATCTACGTCCATTGTGATTGGAAAGTTGCAGCGTATATGAAGTTGCTTCTCAATGAGCTATTTGGAAGCTCACACTATCGGAATACCATTGTTTGGCACTACTACAACAAAATGCAGGGTAACGTGAATAGATTTCCCGCAAACCATGATTTGATTTTCTACTACACGAAATCTGATAACTTCACTTTTACACCTCTCAAAGAAAAGCGAGGTGAGGTGGTGAAGCAAATCAAGCGAGTTTGGGACAAAGAAAAAGGAAAGATAGTAAATGCAAAAAATGCGGATGGGAAAGTGATTTACATCGAGACAGATGAGAAAGGCGTGGATGATGTTTGGACAATCTCCATGCTTCAACCTGCTGACAGAAGGCAAAATCTGAACTATCCCACACAGAAGCCAGAGACAATCGCAGAACGGATTATTGCTGCCTCCTCAAGGGAGGGCGACATTGTTGCAGACTTTTTCTGTGGCTCAGGAACAGTGTTAGCTGTTGCTGAAAGATTAGGTCGCAAGTGGATTGGCTCTGACCTCGGCAAGTTCGCCATCCACACCAGTCGTAAACGCATGATCTCCATCCAGCGCGAGCGGAGGGAGAATGGTGATCCGTACCGTGCGTTCGAGATTCTGAACCTCGGCAAGTATGAGCGGCAGCACTACATCGGCGTGAACCCGAATCTTCGGCAAGAGGAGCAGCAGAAGCAGATCAAGGCACGCGAAAAGGAGTTCCTCGGCCTCATCCTCAGCGCATATAAGGCGCAGGAGACGACGGGTTTCCGCACCTACCATGGCACGAAGGCGGGGCGCATGGTGACGGTGGGGCCGGTGAACATGCCCGTCTCTCGCCTGTTCGTGGAAGAGGTCATCGCAGAGTGCGTCGAGAAACACATCACGAAGGTGGACATCCTCGGCTTCGAGTTCGAGATGGGGCTGTTCCCGAACATTCAAGAGGAAGCGAAGGGCAGAGGCGTCGATCTCGCGCTCAAACAAATACCGCCCGACGTGTTCGACAAACGCGCCGTGGAGAAGGATCAAGTCGTCTTCCACGATATGGCCTACATCGAAGTGAAGCCCAACGTGAAGGGCAAGAAGCTCACCGTGGAGCTGACGGACTTCTCCGTATTCTATACGCAGCAGACGGTCGATAACGTCGCCGCGCAGCTCAGGGATGGCAAGAGCAAGATCACGGTGGAGGGCGGCCAGATCGTGAAAGTGAGCAAGGACAAGGACGGCATCGTTTCCAGAGAAGTACTGACGAAGAAGTGGACGGACTGGATCGACTACTGGGCGGTGGACTACAACTTCGAGAACAAGAAAGAGATCATTCGCGTGAAGAAAGAAGACCCGAAGCAACAGAACCTCGACGGGAAGGTGGACGAGGACGCGCAGACGAAGATGCCCGAGTATGAAGAACGGTGGACGGGCGACTACATCTTCGAGAATGAATGGCAGTCCTTCCGCACTCGCAAAGATCGCTCTCTGGAGCTGAGGAGCGCGGAGTTTGAGTACCCGAAGGCTGGCCGCTACAAGATCGCGGTGAAGGTCGTGGACATCTTCGGCAACGACACGATGAAAGTTATTTCCATTTCAATCTGATCCATGAGCAAAACTGTCAAGAAGATTACCGACCTTCAAAATGCCGAGAGCTTCGTGCAGACGAACTTTGTGCAGGGATACAAATACATAGATAAGGCGGGGGAAATCGTGAACTACTTTCATAGGAACGGGAAACCGCCTCCTTTCGATATGAACTTGGGTCGGCTGGTCATAAAAGCTCCCGACAATGCGACCGCCGAAGTAAAAGTATCCTCCAGCGACTTTTGGGGACATTACGTCACTCCAGATTCGCTCGACGTGATTGAGCATAGCTTCGAGAAGTACCAGAAGGACATCTGCACCATTCTCGACGTTGATCAAATCAGCCGCGTTGGATGGAGGAACTACTTTCTTTACGAGTTCTCGCCATCCGAAACCAATAAAAGGGAGAAGGTACTAAGCAGGTTCCTCCCCAGTGACAAGTTCAAGTTCAGCGAGACAGTGTTCATCGTGGAACAGGATGGCATCACACAAAAGGTGAAGCTGGTGCGTGCTGAGCGCAAGATCAAAGACCCCGCGCCTGCCATTCTCTTCGATGTTGATTGCTACAAGGATTTCCCGTCGCCAACGACAACTACAGAAGTCGGGAAGTATCTCAAACAGATCAACAAACAACTTCACTCGGATGACTTTTTGTCAGTACTCAATACCGTCCTAGACGCATGAATAAGGAGCTGACTGAAGCAGTGGCCAAAACGAAGCTGGCATCTCTGCTAGTAATCTTCATGTTTTTTACTGCGAGTTTATGGCTCATAAAAGGGGAAAGTTCTTTTTTGTCACCCTCCGCTATCGCAGGATTCATCTTTCTAGTTATTGGGATTTTGATGGCAGTTCTTTGCCTGTTTGTGTATCTGCTCAAGGAACATTCTGCTGACATTGCTTCACGCTATGAAGCAATAATAAAAGTACAACAGGGTGCTCTCGAAGCGAAAGGCAGACCTTATGAACAACTTGATAGTGCAACTCGTACAGCCACAAACCTACAATCGCCCTCGGAAACAAGCATTACTATTCCCGAAGCTGATTCTACACCTACTTCATAGCAAATAATGGCTCTCCACCCCTCCTTCCCGACATCACCCTACGAGATTCTCGATCCCAGCATCCGTTGGTTCCCCGCCGACGAGACGCTGCGCGATCAGGGGTACGACAAACTCCTCCCGCCGCTCGTCGGGGAACTGCGGAAGCGCGTGAAGGAGTGGCGCGAGAACGACTACGAGGGCGCGAGCGAGACGAGTAAGGCACTCCTGAACTGGTGGTTCAAAAAAGAACACCCCACTCCACAGGCTGATGGCTCCATCTTTCTCTTCCAGTACTACTACGCCCAGCGCGAAGCCGTCGAAACGATCGTCTGGCTCCATGACGTGGCCAAGGCGCGGGACAAGCACGATCTGCTCCGTTACGACGGTTCCGAACGTCTCTCCGCGAGTCTCTTCAAGGAAACGTGGATGCGCTACGTCATCAAGATGGCGACGGGGAGCGGCAAGACCAAAGTGCTGAGCCTTATTCTCGCATGGTGCTACTTCCACAAGCTCTATGAGTCCGACTCCGAGCTGGCGCGGAACTTCCTCATCATCGCCCCGAACATTATCGTGCTCGACCGCCTCCGCGCGGACTTCGACGGGCTGCGAATCTTTTCAAGCGACCCCGTGCTTCCCGATAACGGCTACGCGGGACAGAACTGGCAGGACGACTTCCAGATGACGCTGCACATCCAAGACGACGTGCGGGTGACAAACCACGTCGGCAACATCTTCCTGACGAACATCCACCGCATCTACAGCAGCAATGACCATGTGCCGTCGCCCGAAGACGAGGACTCCCGCGACTTCTTCCTCGGTAGGAGGCCAACGGGCGAGACGAACGACTCGCAGGTATCCGTCGGCGACATCGTGCGCGACATCGAGGAGCTTGTGATCCTGAACGACGAGGCGCACCACATCCACGACGACCGCATGGCGTGGTTCAAGAGCATTGAGGACATAGCGAATCGTTTGCAGATGAAGGGCAAAGCACTCTCGCTCCAAGTGGATGTGACCGCCACCCCACGCCACAATAACGGCTCGATCTTCGTGCAGACTGTTTCCGACTATCCGCTTGTGGAAGCCATTTACCAGAACGTCGTAAAGCACCCCGTCATTCCCGATCCGAGTAGCCGCGCCAAGCTCAACGAGCACCAGAGCGCGAAGTTCAGCGAGCGGTACGCCGACTACCTGCACCTTGGGTATCTGGAATGGCAGAAAGCGGCGGAAGAGCACGCGAAGATGGGGAAGAAAGCGGTACTCTTCGTGATGACTGACGACACGAAGAACTGTGACGAGGTAGCCGAGTATCTCCGCAGTCACTATCCCGATCTGGAAGGAGACGCTACGTTCGTGATCCACACGAAGAAGAACGGCGACATCTCCGAGAGCACGACGGGCAAGGACAAAGAGGAACTTGAGGAGTTGCGGAAGCTCGCCAACCACATCGACCATGACGACAGCCCCCACAAGGCCATTGTTTCCGTCCTCATGCTCAAGGAAGGCTGGGACGTTCGGAACGTGACGACGATCGTGGGACTCCGCGCCTATACCGCCACCTCGAACATCCTCCCCGAACAGACGCTCGGGCGCGGTCTGCGTCGTATGTACCGAGGCGAGGACGTGGAAGAACAGGTGAGCGTCGTCGGCACGGATGCCTTCTTGGATTTCGTCGAATCCATCAGGAATGAGGGCGTGGAGCTGGAGAGGGCGGCCATGGGAGAGGGTACGAAGCCCAAGACCCCTATCGTCGTGGAAATCGACAGGGAGAACATGAAGAAGGACATCGCGGAGCTGGACATCGTGATCCCCGAACTCACGCCGCGCATCTACCGCGAGTACAAGAACTTTTCCGATCTCGACCCCGCCACCTTCACCTTCAAAAAGCTCCCCGTGAAGCAGTTCACCGAGGAGGAGAAACGGCATATCGTCTTCAAGGACATCACCGACGACTCCATATCGCACACGACGGAACTCCCGAACACCGCAGCCGTGAGCGGAAGCAACGCCATCGGTTTCTTCGCTCGCATGATCAAAAACGACCTGCATCTCGTCGGGGGTTACGACACGCTCTACGAGAAAGTGAAAGAGTTTGTGCGCGATCATCTCTTCACCGAACCCGTCGAGATCGACGACCTCAATACCCTCCGCAACCTCTCCGAAATCGAGGCGACCCGCACGATCTATGAGACGTTCAAGAAAGAGATCAACGAGCTGACGGTGCGCGACAAGGGCGAGGCCGAAATCCGCAATCACATCAAGCTGAGCGCGTGCCGTCCGTTCGTCGTGAAGAATCAGGAGTTCCTCGTCCCGCGCAAAAGCATCTTCAATAAGATCGTGGGCGACAGCCACTTCGAGCTGGAGTTCGCGTCGTTCCTCGAGGACTGCGACGACATCGTGTCCTACGGGCGCAACTACTTCGGCCTCAACTTTGCGCTCGATTATCAGGATGCCGACGGCGACATCCGCAAATACTATCCCGACTTCTTCGTGAAACAGGACAAGGAGCACGTCTTCATCGTGGAGACGAAGGGGCGCGAAGACCTCGACGATCTGGAGAAGATCAAGCGGCTCAAGCTCTGGTGCGAGGACGCAAACGCGCTCCAGAAGGACGTGACGTACCGATGCCTCTATGTGAAGCAGGAGGAGTACGAGAAGTACCGACCGGACTCCTGCGATGCTCTGGTTAAGATTTTTCCTGATTGATATGTCAATACGCACTCACAACATCTTCAACCCCACCTCAAAAGAGCCTTACAACCCTTCGTCTGTACTCCAGCCTACGCAAAACTTCGGCCGGCACGCTGGATGACAATATGGTATGTTCCGGCTATTGTTTCTACAGTAAACATATGACAAAGCGTTCAAAAAACATTTTTGATCCCGGTTCGCCAGAACCCTTTAAACTATCCCGCACCCGCCTGGAACGCTTTCTGAAGTGCCCTTGTTGTTTTTACTTGGACCGCAAACTTGGGGTAGACCAGGTAAAAGGGCCGGCATTTTCACTGAATAGTGCAACAGATACACTCCTGAAGAAGGAATTTGATGTATGCAGGGCAAAAGGGAAGCCACATCCTCTTATGAAGAAGTACAAGATAGATGCAGTACCCTTTCAGCACGAAAATATGGACGTGTGGAGAGAGAACTTTACGGGTGTGCAGTATCTCCACGAACCTACCAATCTGCTTGTTACAGGTGCTGTGGATGACATTTGGGTCGATCCAAAGGGCAAGCTCCTGGTTGTGGACTATAAATCAACAAGCACGACCAAGGAGATAGATATCAATGATGGAACGCCGTGGAAAGAGGCTTACAAGAGGCAGATGGAGATCTACCAGTGGCTACTGGAGAAGAACGGATTTGATGTCTCTGCTACCGGCTACTGGGTGTATGTGAATGCGGATACCGGGCAGGCGAGGTTTGACGGGAAACTTGTCTTTGAGGAGCAGATTATTGCGCATAAAGGGGATAGGAGCTGGGTGGAGCAGGCGATTGTGGATGCGCATACGTGCCTGCGGAAGAAGAAGGCCCCAAAGCCATCAAAAGACTGTGAGTGGTGCACCTACCGCGCTGCAGTAAGGGGAGTTGGAGTCGAATGATAGTTGTTCTTTCTTGGTCCACCCTGAGCATAGTCGATGGGTGCTCGTACAGGAATGACGCGCATACAGTATTGGAATGATGATGACATTCCGTTTGCACGAGCACCCTGAGCTTGGTCGATGGGTGCGGGTACCGGGCTTCCGCACAAGAGGCACTTGCATAGGTATGGTTACTCTTCAGACATCTCATCGAATCTTTTAAGTAATATATCAACCACTTCATCCGGAGATTTATTTATTCCATCCAGAAAAAAGTTTTTTGACTTCTGTTTGGCCAGTGGACCATTTTTCATGATCTGAATGATCTGCGCACAGAATTCAACCGAAACAGAGATCCAGGCGGAGAAGGGAGCAGCGAGCATTTCCATACGCACATTGGGACCTACGATGTAAGGATCAGATCCGAACGTTCTATATTTATCCGTCAACTTTTCGGGGCTTATACCTTCTTCGTACTGGTCCATAACACTCCAAATGGTTATGTGCTCACAGGCTTCTATTGCTTCTTCCAACGTGGCAAACGTTCCATGTTTTATATGGGGAGAATCGTCCATGTAGTGGAAGTTATCGGCAATGAAGACGGTGAAGTTCTCATTGACGGTATCCAAATGCGGAGCGACTCCCACAGAGGCCTCCTGCAATATTTGCTCTGTTGTTTTACCTTCGGTACGTACAAGGGCAATCAGTTGTTTCGTATTGCCAAGACTAAAGCAACGCAGATTTTCCCGCAGTTCTGCGGTGTAGTCTTCGTCCAGTCGGTCGGTAAAGATCTCCAGAGCAGCGTTCAGGTACCACAGTTTCTCCTCCCTGGGAGCACTGAAGCGGTTCCAGACCGCAGAACCCTGTTCTTTGTAGGCTTTGCAGAGCGCCATGCTGTTATGCGTTTTATCGGCGCAGGAAACGAGGAGAGCTTCTTTCGGTGCTTCCTTTAGGTGTTCCAGATACCGGAGTTTCCGTTCCTTCCAGGGGAGGGATTTGTCCTGCTCAGAGACGTCCTCCACAATTTCCAGCACAGTGGCACCGCATTTTTCACGGATCCTTTTTCTGTAGGTATCTGTTTCGGTCTGCGGTGTGTCTTCCAGTACGTCGTGGAGGAGTCCTGCTATGCAGGTATCTTCATCGGCTCCCCATTGGGCCAGGAGGAGTGAGATGGCTATGGGGTGAACGATGTAGGGGGAGTCATCGCCTTTGCATTTCATACCGGCATGTACTTCCACTGCCAAAGCAATGGCGTCCAGCAGGCGCTGAGTGAGTACTTTTTTCATAGTAAAAAGTAGAAAAGAATAAAAGATCTTCTCTACGTGCTGGGCGGTGCCCGTTTGTTTCTCTTTTTAAAGGGGAACGGATGTTTTCTTCCTATTAAATGATTAAAAGACACCACCTGTTTTGGCGGGGGGTGGCAAGAAGTAATCAAGCAATCGTAGTATAGGGTAGGAGTCTTTTTTTGGCAAGAAAAAGGGGTATATTACCAGCCAGACATCCTACAACAGAAATGTGGATTGCCTTCAATGACATTCCCTTCACCTGTCGGTTCGATCAGGTAAAGTAGGCGGTCCCATGCCGATGCAAAAAACCCGTCTGCGGCTTACGCTCTTTAAAGTGGAGAAAACCAAGTGGAAGGCTATTGCAAAGAGGCACAGGCTTCATGTGTCGGAATTTGTGCGGTGGACGGTGAACACAAAGTGCAGGATTCCCACTGTAGATTTGGCAGGGAAACTGGAGAAGAGGAAACCGGAGCAACTCTGCATTATAGATGCGACGCATTATGATGCGCAGCAGGCAATGTTTTAGAAACACAGATGGTATAGTACAATAGTACCAAGACAAAATGGGCTTTAAACGGTCTTGTGCCTAAGGTTCCCTTTTCATTTATTTCAACATTTTTTACAGCAGACATTGTCTCACGCACACATGTAATGTTACGTTAACTGGACAACATACACACCCTCTATTATCCTGTAGACATGTTATTCAAGATGCGTCAGTGGTTCTTCTCCGGCAAAAAAAATAATGGTGCTAAGTCTGCTCAGCTGCCAAGCAAGAATCGTACGTATACAAAGTTGCCAAAGAGCATGTGGGATCTTGATGAAGGCTACAAAGATTTAATGAGAGAGTTAGCCAAACGGTGATGCAATACGTAGATCTGGAACTGTATTACAACATTGTTTTTGAGTTTATTTATAGATATTTGACGAACGAAGAACCCGCACCGCATTACGAAGAAGAACCTGATGGTATAGAGAAGCTAAAGAAGGTGTTGGGTCTTGTACAGGTAGATGAGTACTACCCCGATTTTTACGAGAAGGCAGCCTATATGATCTGTAGCATTGCCGGATCGCAGTATTTTTCGAATGGCAATAAACGTCTGGCAGTGGCTACACTTCTCTTTTTTCTCATAGAAAATGAAGCAGAAATTCTTGATACAAGTACAGATGACTACAAAAACATACTAGAGCGAGAGTTTGAAAGCTGCACTTGGGACTCAAATGTGAATATTCGTGGTGAACATCCGCTTTTTCTCTATAACCTCGCAGTTGTTATAGGGACCAGGAAGTGTTGGGGAACCAACGACTTTTCAGTACTCAAAGAGAAAGTCGCCAGCATCTTCCGAACCATCTACAGAATTTAAAGCGCCCTACACACTCCCGCATCCATCTCCTCATTTTGCACTTCGCAGTAAGATCCTGCGGGGCAGAGGATGCCTGCCGGACCGCCACACGGGGTATCGGTTACGCTGCCTGTACCGGAGTGCTCGACTTCCGGAGGAATGACGGTATCAAACTGTACTGAGGAGAGAACCGAGAGCCATTCATCGCGCAGAAGTTGTGGCTCCGGGTACTCACGGGGAGTAAAGAGCATGGTAACCATGTTCGTTCCCCGGAGGATGTACACAGCCTGATTTCCATTGCGTTCATTGACGATGCGCACGGCGGGGTGACCGTCTACGACAATGGATTCTCCAAGGGGCATTTCCCCTGTAGAGGGTTGTTCATCCAGAGTCAGGATGGGCTGTGCAACTCCCTCCACAAAGAAATGAACATCGCCATCGGTATTGCGCTGTTGCCATGTACGTGGAGTGGTGAGCGTAAGGTCGATCTGGCGAATACCCCAGTCCCGTGTGGTAGATTCTACATTTACAATGGAGTCCACAACGAATACCGGCAACAGGGAAGGGTCCACATTGTGTTCCAGAGTACCCCGGAGCGTGACCGTATCCTGTTCGTAGTTGCGGAGCGTAACCACCGGACTTTCCAAAAACGTCAGACGTATGCCGTCCTGTACAAGTACATGGGTTCCACGACGAACAAGGGAAAGCTCGGCAGGAAGAATTGTGCCCGAGAGCGTAAGTATGCCTTCCGGTAGGGGGGGAGGCAGCGGTTCTGTTTTGGACCCGCAGGCAGGCAGAAGAAAGAGGAAAGAGAGAAGGAGGAAGCGCTTCATGTGTGGCTATGGTATGGAAAAGGGTCAGGTCTGGAAAGCATTTTGAGGTAAAGTGGACATTTTTGCAGGCTGAAACACAGAT
>PFDR01000065.1 GCA_002772545.1 Candidatus Peregrinibacteria bacterium CG10_big_fil_rev_8_21_14_0_10_49_10
GAAACCCTGTACCGAACGCTCTATAAATTGAGGAGGAACCAATGCACCATTCATTCCCGACCTTACGGTCGGGCGTTCTGGTACACGGGTAAAAAAAGTCCAATTCCCAATTTCAAAGTTACGCCAAAGTCGCTACCCTACCTCCAAATGCCATTCATCCAATCTGCCAAATTCTTCTTTGCACTCTCCTCTGCACTTGTTGTAGCAGGGATAGTGCTGTTCTTTATTCCGGGTCCGGTACTCAGCATCGACTTTACGGGAGGAACCCTCATAGAGCTTGACCTGCCGGCAGAAGTGACAAAAGAGGCACTCACTTCTGCTCTTGCAAGTATCCCGGGGGAAACACCACTCGGGAATGTGGCTCTTTCCCGCACCAAAGATGGGAGCGTTCTGCTGCGTATGCGCGATATAACCAACGAAGAACATGTGGCTCTGATAGCACATCTGGAAGAGGAATTTGGGGCTGTGACCGAACACCAGTTTACGACTATAGGACCCACCGTCGGTGCATCTCTTAAGAAACGCGCCGTGTGGGCATTGTTCATTGCCTCTGTTGCCATAGTGGTATACATCGCCTTTGCCTTCCGTAAAATTCCACGCAGATTAAGTCCGTGGCGCTTTGGAATTGTTGCTGTTGTCACGCTGTTGCATGACATTATTGGCACTGTGGGAATTTTTGTGATCATGAGCCACTACACATCTTTTGAGGTAGATACGCTCTTTGTTACGGCATTGCTCACCATTCTTGGCTACTCAGTAAACGATACCATCGTTATTTTTGACCGTATTCGGGATAACCTCGCAAACCAGGAACGGGGAGAGCCTTTCGCAGTCGTCGCAGAACGAAGCCTGAAGGAAAGCATTACCCGCTCCTTCAACACCAGCTTCTCCACGCTCATTATGCTCTTTGCTCTCTACTTCCTGGGCTCCGAAAGTATCCGCTGGTTCGTGCTCACACTCTGTGTGGGCACCATCATCGGAACATACTCCTCTATCTTTATAGCTACACCACTTCTGGTCTACTGGCAGAAGAATCCCCGCGCATGACCACTCCTTCCACCATTCATCGCGAAGACAACGGACGTATTACCTGCACAGTTTCTTTCAGTGCAGAAGAAGCTACTTCTTCTGAGGAAAAAGCCCTCCAAAAACTCGGAACCAACGTACAGGTAGACGGCTTCCGGAAGGGCGCAGTACCCGGTTCCGTGCTCAGGGAGAAAATAGATCCGGCAAAGCTCTTTGAAGAGACGGTTCGGGGTTTACTCCCGGGTGCATTCACGTCGCTGGTACAGGAGCATGACATCAAGCCGGTTATTTCACCCAAAGTGGAAATTACCGGAGAATCCCCCATTACCATTAAAGTAACTTTTGTAGAACGACCAAAGGTAAAAATAAAAGGTGCATCGAAAATCTCCGTGAAGATGCAGAAACCCATAGTGGAAGAAAAAGATCTCGAACAGATGATTGGCTACATGCTCAAACAACATCAAACGAGCAAGCCGGTCGACCGACCTGCGCAGGAAGGAGACAGAATCACTATGGATTTCTGGGGAGAGGCAGCAAACGGCAAAGAGATAGAAAGTATACGCACGAACGGTCATCAGGTTGTTGTTGGCAGTAAGGTATTACTACCCGGTTTCGAAGAGCAACTCAAAGGCCTGAAAAAAGGTGCATCAAAAGACTTTACACTCCCCTTCCCCGAAAAACATCAGTCCGAAGAACTCCGCGGGAAGCCGGTAACATTCCATGTCATTGTAAAAGCAGTGGAGGAACTTTCTACCCCCGAGCTGACCGATGCATTTGTACAGAAACAGATGCAGACAGATTCTGTCGACGCATTCAAAAAACAGGTGAGAGAATCCATGGAAGCACAGGAAGAATCCATGTTGCGCAGAAAAACCGAAGAAGAAGCCTTTGAAAAAATCCGTGAAGCAACCAAGGTAGATATTGTTCCCGAATTCATCGAAGATGAAAAGCAATCGCTCTTTGAAGAGCTGGCAAAGCAACTGGATCGCCAAAAAATGAGTTTTCCGGACTGGTTAACACAAACCGGAAAAAAACCGGAAGAGGTAGAGAAGGATCTGGAAGAACAGGCAGAGAAGAGGATAACACTACGACTTGGCATCTCTGCGCTTATGGAAGAGAAAGAGATTGATGTAACGGACGATGAAATGAAAAAAGTAGTGGAAGCTCTCGTGTCGCCCCTTTCTGTGGAGGAACGCCTCAAGATTGCACCAAACTACGCCAAAGGAGAACAAGCCTACGAACAACTGAAGTGGCAGAAGAAGGTAGAGAAGTTGTTGGATTCGATTACTAGAAACTAGGAATTCAGTTTTGCATCTTTTATCTCTTGGGATTTTCTCATAGCTAAGAGCTAAGAGCTTTAAGTTCTAAGTTTTTGCAGGTATCTAAGGAACAAGGAAATGAAGTTCTTAAATCCTAATTTCTAGTTTCTAGGAAGAGGGCCACCACACGCGAATGAGTCGTTCCGGGTTGGCATTTCCTATCATGCCGCAATCTTTGCGATGCACAACCACCACACCGGCACGCCCTACGACTCCCATGAGTGGACCATGAGGCCATTCATTGGGTTCGCAGCACTTGGCTGTACGGGTAGGAAGAGGAACACTCCCTTCTACTTCAAACTGCCATTTTTGTGTCTGAGATTTTGGTAAGGAAGCTGTGTGCTGCTGCACAACACGTTTTTCGGGCAGAACATCATTCAGGGCTTCCAGACGCTGCAGCATTGGCAGAATACGCTCGGATCGTTGCCCTATTTTCATAAGGAGATCTTCCCGCTCAGCCATACTCAGCACTTTGCCATCACATATACGCAGAAGAGATAGATCTGTATCTAACAATGGCAACTCAAGCTTCTTCAGTTCTTCATTCACCATCTCCCTGCCCTCGGTTACATAGTGAGGTCTGTTCTGTGCGTACAGGTACCGCTTGAGCTTGGAACGCGAAGAAGCCATCTTCAGCAACTGCATCCAGTGAGAAGATGGCTGCGGGTGCTTATTTTTTAGTACATCCACAATATCACCGTTCTCCAATATGTAGTCGAGCGAAACAATGCTCCCGTTCACCGTAGCACTCTTAAAGGAGAGACCAAGATCGGTATGTAACTGGAAGGCAAAATCCAAAGGCGTAGCACCCTTGGGCAGTTCCACAAGATCGCCTCGCGGTGTGAGTACATAAATGTGATCTGCGAGGGCATCGGACTCCCCCTCCTCCTCCAGTGGCTGCTGCAGCGAAAGCATACTGCGCAACTGCACTTGCTGGAGTGCATGCGCAGCAGAACCACGCTCTTTATACATCCAGTGGGCGGCCACCCCATACTCCGCATCGTGGTGCATAGCCTGAGTACGCACTTGCACCTCCACGCACAGTGACTCATCTTCCATCCCCGGCAAATGCATCAGCGTGGTATGGAGACTGCGGTATCCGTTGGGTTTAGGGAAAGCAATATAGTCTTTAAACCTGTTCGCTACAGGTTTTCCTATTTTGTGCAGAAGTCCGAGCACCTGGTAACACTCGGATTCTGTCTGGACAATAACGCGTATGGCAAAGAGGTCGTAGAGTTGCTGCACATGCGTGGCTTCCTTCTGCTGCATTTTACGGAAGATGCTGTAGATCTTCTTGTCACGCATCTCAATGGAAACAGAAACACCCGCTCCCTGCAGATAGTCTTTGAGTCGTGCGGCAGCATCATCCAGGAAGAGACCATAGCGGTTTCGCAGTTGCTGCAGCTGCTCCGTAAGGCGCTCAGCATCATTGGGGTACACAATGGGAAACGCACCGTGCTCCAACTTGTAGCGGAGTTTATACATACCGAGCCTGGCTGCAACAGGCGCAAAAAGCTGAAGCACATCCTGTGCCGTTTGCCGTCGCTCCGGTGTGGAAAGCTGAGGCAGACACTCCAGTAAAAACGCACGATCACACAGTATAAGGAGTACCGTTCGAATGTCGTCGGAAACGGTAAGGAGTATGAGACGCAAATCTTCTACGGATCTGCGCTTATCACGCAATGTCACGTGGGAAAGGAGATGTGCACCGCTCACGAGCTCCCGCGTTTTGGCCCCGTATGTCTCTTCCAGTTCTGTGAGCATGCACCCCTTGCAATCCAGCATATGCTGAAGCAGACAGGCAACAATGGCTTCCTCATCGGGCTGAAACGGGAGAAGAATATTCAGAACTCCAATGGCATAGTCCATGAGAGGAATACCGGTCCAGTGGGTCTTACCCTCGTACTCCTGCTCGGCATGCCTCCAGGCAGTGGCAATCCTCTTGGTATTGCAGGGAATATCTGCTGACTCTATCCGCTTCACAAGAAGATCGCATGTGTTGACCACGGGAATGTTCATAGGGAGAGATTTAGAAGTATAGCACATCTTCGTGATGAAAAACTAGAAACGAAGAATTCTGAAGCTTATCATAAAATCTCAACGGGATTCTTGACACACGAAACCCCTCGAATACAATAGTGACTACCGTCCGAAGACCGAGGGCATTAGGCTGATGGCCGAAGGTAAGCCCCTCCGAGGCACACAGCATCGCTCACTCGGCTCTTGCTTAGTGCGTCGTGTCGTTTGCCTCGCTGGTCTCCCGGATGGGAGACTGGCTTTATTTTTTGCAAGGATTACTCCACTGAACTATGGCACTTACCAAGGACCAGAAACAGGCACAAGTGAAGGAGCTCACCGAAAAGATGAATTCTGCTTCCTCCATTATCCTTGCACACTACATTGGACTCAGCGTGAGTGAAGTAAGTGAACTGCGCAAAAAGTTGCGCGAAAACGATGCGGAAATGAAAGTGGGAAAGAAAACGCTTATGCATATAGCCGCAAAGGAGGCAGGCCTCCCGGAATTTGATGAAAAAAACATGGAAGGGCCCGTTTCTCTCATTTTCAGTTTTGGTGATCCCCTCTCGGGCGCTCAGGTGGCCTTTAAGTTCGCGAAAGACCACGACAAGGTCAAACTGCTTGGCGGACTCTACGACGGCAAAGTGCTTACAAAGGAAGAGGCAGTGGCGCTGGCACAAATGCCAAGTCGCGACGTCCTTCTTGCAACATTCGTGTGTATGATTCGTTCTCCACTCGTGAGCTTTGCCGGCATATGTAACTCCCCGCTTTCCGGTTTTGCCCGTGCCCTAAAGGAATTGGCGGAAAAGGGAGGTGTGCACCCTGCAGGGGAAAGTGCTCCGGCAGAAACTGCAGAAGCAGAAAAGCCAACCGAGAGCGCTGCCCCAGCCGAAGCAGCCACGGAAGCAACCGTCGCTCCTGCTTCCACCCAAGAAGAACCCAACGAGTCTGCGGAGGAAAACGCTCCTGACGCAGGTGCTCCCGAACCTACAGCAAACGCGTAATTTTATTTTATTTTCCCATTATTCCCATGTCCGATGATACAGCAACTGCAGAGGCTGAGGCGGTAAAACTCTCCAAAGAAGAGAAGGCCGTCATCGACGCTCTGGAAAAACTCAACGTTGTACAACTGAACAATGTCGTCAAATTCATGGAATCTGAGTACGGCATTTCTGCTGCTGCTCCGGTAGCCGTGGCTGCTGCTCCCGCTGCAGGTGGCGGTGACGAAGGCGGAGCTGCAGAAAAGAGCAGCTACGACATAGAACTCACGGAAGCCGGCGGCCAGAAGATTGCCGTTATTAAGGTCGTACGTGAAATCACTGGTCTCCCACTTGGTGAAGCCAAAGCAGCCGTAGATAATGCTCCCAAGGTAGTAAAGGAAGGTGTGCCAAAGGAAGAAGCAGAAACAATGAAGAAGAAGCTGGAAGAAGCCGGAGCCAAAGTGACTCTGAAATAAGACAGAAGATGATGCATCGCTTCTAGAGCCCGGGCCTAAGCCCGGGCTTTTTGTAACATCCCATGCGCATGACTGAAGAGTTCCATAAAAATCTGCAGAGTAATTGACTTTTATTAAAATTTATTCTTTAATATGTATATTGGAATGACCTTACTAAGAGCGTAGTGCTCTTGGGTCTCCAGTGTTCGTTCGTTGATGGAATTCAAAAAGGAGAACCAGAATGAAAACCATCACTGTTTGTTACATCACGCTCATTCTCACCGCCACGACTTGTTTGGCTGACAACACTGTCAAAACGTCCGGAATCGATCTGTGGACTCAACCACAGCTTGAATTTATGGACTTTTCTCCGGTCAGATCTACAAAGGAAACATCCCGAATGGGGGATGAAAAAACACCGGGAATTATCCGGTTCTATTTTTTCCTCGATAGATATGATTTGCCTGGTAAGCGGCTTCTACGGCATGTTGAGTTGAACCTTCACTCAGATGAAGAGGGTACCCATGTCGTGATCTTTGAATGGGTGGTACGCGTAGGCCGACGGTGAAAAGAGATGGAACGAATAGTTCACCCCTGCTGAAGAGCAGGGGTGATTTTTTCATTTTATCTGAATCCCTCACAATTGAGAATTTCTGTCAATTTTGGTACAATAGGAGACGACATGAAGAACATAACTCGCTCCCCCTGGTTTACCGTCTCACTCATTATTGTGGGTGTGATTCTGGGGTACAGCATTGTACTGGTACAGAATGAAGGAGCTCTGGCTGCCTGGTCATGCCCTGCAAAAGAACACTGCAGGAACGGAAACTGCAAACAGAACGCCGCATGTGCATCGGGTGAGTGCAGCACGGACTGCCCGGGGAACTGCCATTAGGGACTCAGTGCAAATCATTTGGTATACTGCCACCCTATGAAGACAAGTTTTTTGAAATCCACAGTTTTCTGGAAATGGACTGCGCTCACAGCTCTGTTGTGCGGCTTTTTCTTTGCGTGGGAACTGGGCATGTTTCCAGCTCTCCCCTCTTTACCACGCCCACCGGTAACACAAAACGAGATCCTCTATAGCATTGCTATTGCTGTTTTGATCTCATTCAACGCAGGATTGCTCGGCTGGAAAAAAGCAACAGGCACCTGCCCTGTTGGTTCCAAAAGAGCGGCAGAGATGGGTGGTGTACTGGGTGCAGCTGCTCTCCTCTGCCCCGTCTGTCTCATTGCACCCCTTACACTCTTTGGGGTGAGCATCAGTTTGAGTATCCTCGGACCATTTTTGCCCTTACTCAGAGTTATTGCCCTGGTTCTGCTGATCGCAAGCGGTTGGATGGTGCTTGTGCGTCCATAGAATGCACATTCCTTGCTATTCTGCTGAGGCTTTTGTGGCAAGCAAATTCCAATAAACAAATGACTTAGGAGGCTTTTTGCCTTACTCTATTGCCCATGTCCTTCCATGTTCGCCACATAGAAGAAAAGTCCGACACGCCTCCCCGCTGGCGGAAGCTTGTTATAGGCGCTCTGGAGATTGGGAAGCCACTTATTGGCTGGTACGGCCTGTGGAAAGAACGCAAAGAAAAAGAGCAGCAGAAAAAGAAACGAGTGATGGTACTCAAACGGTTTCTGCTCATTCTCATTGCAGTTCTTCTGGGCCTTGTACTGTTTGCACAAACTGTAAGAAGCCTGACATCCATTCACCTGTTTAGCTTTGGAAACATTGCCTCGTTTGCCGGTTCGGAACTTTTACAGAATGAGAACGGTACCATCAACCTGCTCCTTACGGGACAAGGCAACGAAGAGCACGATGGCAAAGACCTCACAGATACCATCATGGTCGCCAGCATAGACCCCACCCAAACAAAAAGTATTGTGCTTCTCTCACTGCCGCGAGATGTATACCTCCTGAGTACTGAGAAAATGGGTAAAGGAAAGATCAACAGCTTCTACAGAGACTACAAGGGCTATCTCCGGTATCAAAAGGGAATGGAGGAGCAGGAGGCTGCAGTGGAAGCACTCCGGGAAATAGGGAATGAAATAGGAAGAAAACTGGGAATGGAGATCAACTATACGGTCAAAGTAAATTTCACTGCCTTTACAGAGGCAGTAGATGCATTGGGGGGTGTGGATATTGTTGTACCGGAAGACATAACGGATACCGAGTACCCGGACGAAAATTTTGGCTATGAAACCTTCACGCTGGAGAAGGGACCACAACATTTGGATGGCGCTACTGCGCTCAGGTATGCAAGGTCACGGCACTCCAGTAGCGATTTTTCCCGCTCAGCCAGACAGCAGCAGCTCCTGGAAGCTATGGGAGAAAAAGCCAGAGGAAGCGGCAAGTTGAAAGATCCGGATTTCATCACTCAGATGATGCACACGCTTTCAGAAAATGTGGAAACAACCATGTCTGTAAGAGAATTGATTGGTTTGGCAGGTCTGCTGCGCAAGATGGATACGCACCGGGTTGTTTCCTTCCAACTCAATGACCGCAATGCACTCTACGACAGTTTCATAGAACCCGGAGGTTTCCTGTACACCCCTCCCCGCTCGCTCTTTGAAAGTATGTCTGTTCTGCTCCCGGTTTCTCGTCCGGAATTCCCCGTCACATGGAGGCAGCCACAGGCATTTGTGCACCTACTGCAATCGGCACGGGCCGTGTACCTTGCAAAGCCTACCATCCATATCCTGAATAATGGCGCGCCGAGCGGATCGGCAGGAAAATTAGCAACCGAGCTCATTCGATACGGTTTCTCTGTGGAAAAAGTTGCCAATGCCTCTCTCCCCAAAAAACAGGAACAGTCTGTGCTCTTTGCAGGATCTCCTGAACGTGATGATCTTGCCCTCTTTTTCTCTACACTCCTTGGAATAGATAAGGACGAAAAACCGGTGGAGCTCCCACAGAACGAAGTGGCCGATATCACCCTTATCCTAGGAGAAGACTACGCGTACACTCCCCTGCAGAATCTCCTTCCCTCCTCTTAGAAGGATGAAACCACGAGATGTGATTGCACAGGCATGGGTCATTACCAAAAAAGAGCGCATTCTGCGCAAGTGGGGTTTTGTGGGAGCACTGCTCAGAACCATGTTGAATGCAAAGCTCTTCCTCTTTCAGGCATGGCTCATTTACTCCTACTTCATTCTGCATAATCCCATTGGATTTTTTACAATTGAACGCACGCTTCTCACAAACCTTCCCACCTGGCTTGCCGTAAGTATCATTATGTTCTTCTTCTTGCTTCTCTTCATAGAGTGGCTCTTCCCGCACTTTGCCAAAGGCGCAATTATAGGACTGGGTGCAAAGGCCTACCGGAAGGAGGAAATAAAAGGAGGATTTATTTTGGGTCTGTACAACTTCTTCCCACTCTTTGCGCTGCATGAGATGCTGTTTATAAGTACCTGGACGACAGCCATTACCCTCGGTTCGCTTGCTCTACGCTACGGAGCAGGTGCAGGCCCCATTGCCTGCGTGTTTATTATAGCGAGCTGGGCCGTCTCCAATATTGTGGAATTCTTCTGGGTATTTTCCGAAGAGGCGGTAGTGGTGAAAAAAACAGGCATCAAGGGGGGAATTCGCCAGAGCTTTAAACTTGTGATCAGTTACTTTGGACATGTGGTGTTTCTTGTGCTCCTTCTCTTTGTTATCGCCCTGCGGATTGTGGTGAACCTGTTCATGGTCATTTTAGTGCCCGCCGTTGTGCTGGGCCTGGGATTCGTTCTTGCTACCTTCCTACCCCCCGCAGTCAGCTACAGCATTACCACTCTTGCCGGACTGGTACTCATTGCATTTGCCAGCTACTTCTTTGCCTACATAGAAGTGTTTCGGCAAACCGTGTGGACCATTACCTACATAGAACTCAGTGCGCTTAAAGAACTCGATGTGATTGAGGATGGAGAAGAGAAGTAATACGTTTCAGCTCATGCTGCCAAATATCCGAAGTGGTATGTAACAGTCTTGACCGTGCACAATCGTACACCTACTATGGTGGACGATTGTCCCCCTTGCATACCTATGTCTCCCCTCACTCCTCATCAGCGCACAGTACTTACCTACATTGGTGAATTCCAACGGAAGCGCGGGTACTCACCATCACTTTCAGATCTCGCTATTGCCTTTGGCGTGCGCAGTAAAAACGCCATCGCCAAAGTGATTACAGTACTGGTCCGCGAGGGGCACATAGAAAAAGACCCCAAGGGGCGTATTAAAATTCTGGAAAGAGCAGAAGCACTGGATGCTCCCCAGCCTATGGTGCTGCCTCTCTTCGGTCCCATTTCTGCGGGCTTTGCTGCCCCTGTAGAAGAGCAGGCAGAAGAACTTGTAAAATTGGATGATTACCTTATACGTGATCAGGCAGCAACATTTTTACTGCGGGTAAGAGGTGACAGTATGATAGACGCCGGCATCTTCGAAGGAGATCTGGTGATTGCAGAACGTGGAAAGGAGCCCAAAGCCAATGAAGTGGTTGTGGGAGTTCTGGACGGAGAATTTACTCTCAAACGCCTAAAGAAAGAGAAGGGAAAGTACTACCTGCAGGCCGAAAATCCTGAGTACCCGGATATGTATGCACTGGAAGAGCTGAAAGTAGCGGGAGTAGTGCGGGGAGTCATTCGGA
The DNA here is from genome assembly GCA_002772545.1 of Candidatus Peregrinibacteria bacterium CG10_big_fil_rev_8_21_14_0_10_49_10. Taxonomy (GTDB): domain Bacteria; phylum Patescibacteriota; class Gracilibacteria; order Peribacterales; family Peribacteraceae; genus GWB1-54-5. The sequence continues at coordinate 10,416 of PFDR01000065.1, forward strand.
AATACTAGCTTCGAATTAAGAATTAAGAATTATGAATGAAGATTAGCATGGCACAAGTAGTACAAAATAAAACGGCTCCGCACAAGAAGATACAATCTTTCACAGATCTAGATGCTTGGAAAGCAGGGCATAATCTTGTCATTACCGTTTATGAAATTGCAAAAAAATTCCCAAAATGCGAAGAATTTGAACTAGCAAAGCAGCTAAAAAGAGCAGTGACATCTATTACTTCAAATATTGCGGAGGGATTCAGTAGGCAGTCGTATAAGGAAAAAATGTATTTTTATAGGATAGCGCTCGGTTCACTTACAGAGGTGCAAAATCAATTACTGATTGGTAGGGATGTACAACTGATTACTCAAGATATTTTTTATAGAGCGACTAATCAGGCTGTTACTGCAAGTAAAATCATCAACGGACTCATCAAATCAACAGGGATGAGAAGAATGCAAGTTCCTAATTCTTAATTCCTAATTCCCTGCCTCGTGATAACGCATATTGATGCTGACGCTTTCTTCGCCTCCGTACTCCAGCGGAAGTACCCCAAACTCCGCGGAAAACCCCTTTTGGCACTGGGAATGGGCGGTGGGTGTGTTATTGCAGCCAGTTACGAAGCGAAAGCGATGGGCGTACGTACGGGCATGCGCCTGGTGGAAGCCCGCAAGCTCTGTAAGGGTGCGATAGAAATGCCCTCGGATTTTGAGGAAACGGCCGTCGCTTCGCATCAGATTGCTTCCATTCTCGGAGAACAATGTCCGGTACTGGAAAAAATGTCGGTGGATGAATGGTTTGCGGATCTCAAATTATTGCAGGGAGGACTCCCAAAGAACCCGGGGCTGTGGGCACAGAGAATGCAGGAAGATATTGTTCTGCGTGTCGGCATTTCTGTCTCTGTCGGCATAGCACAGAGCAAATTGCTCGCTAAAATGGCCAGCGAGTACCGCAAGCCTGCAGGAGTAACAGTGGTAGAACAGAAGGACATCGAAGCATTCTTACGGGATCGTCCTGCAGCAGCTATTCCGGGCATTGGAAAAAGACGTTCTCTGCATGCCGAAGCCAATCGCTGGGAAACAGCATGGGATATTGCCACCGCAGACACTGAGATCATCAACCGGCTCTTCGGCAAACCCGGAAGGGAGATGCAGCTTGAGCTCCTTGGACACCGCCTCTATGAGGTAGAGACTTCTTGCACACCTCCCAAATCTATTTCACGGTGCCGGAGCTTTCGTGCCGACGAAAACCGGGGTGCCATCTTCTCCTCTCTGCTTGACCATGTGAGTTACACCATCCTCAAAATGCGCCGCCATGGGCTCGTGTGCCGGGAAATAACAGTATGGCTGCGCAACGGTGAATATCGGCACAATGGCAGAAATGCCAGGCTCCCCCAGCCTATGGATACCGAAGAACAGATTTTGCCGTATGTGCGCCAGTGCTTCGGCCGTTTGTACGCCGAAACGCCCCGCTGTACGCAGACAGGACTTGCTCTCTGTGGGTTGCAGTCAAAGGGCGTACTGCAATACTCCCTTTTTGAAGACGTAAAACGCACGGGTTCCAGTGAACAGATTCAGGAAAAACTGGATGAACTCCACACACGTTTCGGAAGAATGTCGGTGACACGGGGGTCAGCCATACCGGCTAAAAAAGAGAGCAGGCCGCACCTCAATATTTTGCATTAAGCCAAGCTCTGCAGGCGCTCTTGTATCTTTGCAAGCTTCTCCTGCGTACTCGTTAACTTCTCCTGCTCTCCCTGCACCACTTCCGCAGGTGCGGAAGAAAGGAATGTCTTGTTGTTGAGTTTTGCCTGTATTCCGGTAAGGAACTGCGAAAGACTTGCCTGCTCTTTTATTAATTTTGCCCGTACCTTCTCTTTGTCTACGAGTCCCTCCAGAGGCATATGCACTTCTGTTCCCTGTAGAAAAGTACTGGCTGCATTTTCATGCTGCTGTGGGTTGCCATCTATAGTCAGGTTTTCCAGACGCGCCAGACGAATAATATGCTCACGTTCGTTCTCCAGAAGAGAACCGTGTTTGGAGTGAATAACAACATTCACTTTCTTTGCCGGCTCCAGGTCCTGCTCGGCACGCATGACACGGATGGAGGAGATAACATCTATAACCACCTGTAGCTGATTAAAAGCCTCCTGATCGTGGAGCTTCGCATCTACCTCGGGCCAGGGCATCGTAAGAAGCATAGGAGCCTCCTGAGGCTTGCAATGCTCCCACAGGGCTTCTGTAACGAACGGACAGTAGGGATGAAGAAGTAGCAGAAGTGTACGCAGTGCATGAACCAGTACGGCAGGATTTGCATCGCCCTTGGAAAGTTCTAAGTACCAGTCGCAGAAGTAGTCCCAGGTAAAGCTGTAGAGCCGCTCCCCCACATCACTCAGACGGTATGCTTCCATTCCTTCAGTGACATCCCGAATGAGATCCTGCAGAGCAGAAAGAAGCGCCCGATCCGCCAGCGAGCTGTCAGCTGATAGCTGATAACTGATAGCAATTGTATGCAGATCTACCTTTGCCTCCTCACACTGCATGAATACAAACCGACTCGCATTCCAAAGTTTATTGATGAAGTTTCGGTACCCCGCAATCTTTTCATCATACAAACGTGAATCGTTTCCGGGACTCTGGCCGAGGATCATGGAAAGGCGCAATGCATCGGCGCCGTACTTGGGGATAATCTCGAGAGGATCTATACAGGTTTCGGGGTCGGACTTGCTCATCTTCTTCCCTTCCCGTGTGCGGATGAGACCATGGAGGTAGACGGTTTCAAAGGGTATGTTCCCCGTAGCGTAGGTTGTCATAAGGATCATACGAGCCACCCAGAAGAAGAGAATATCGTAGCCTGTTTCCATGACCTGCGTAGGATGGAACCGTTGGTAGTCGGGACTCTTTTCGAGGATGTCTTTGAGTGAAAGAGAGTAGTCTTCGGTCAGGCTTTTATCCACCAATGTGCTCCACGTCCAGAGAGCGGAAGAAAACCAGGTATCCAATGTATCGGAATCCTGCTCTACGAACTCTCCGCAATGTGGACATGTGGGAAGCAGCTGTACGGAGACGTACTGACCGCTTTCTGGACTACTGCTATCACCACATTTCGTACAGTAAAAGACCGGCACCCTGTGCCCCCACCAGATCTGCCGGGAAATGCACCAGTCACGCAGGTTATCTATCCAATGGAAGTAGATCTTGTTGAACTTCTCCGGAATAATTTTGATGTCCCCGGTATTCACAACAGTTTGCATCACCTCCTTTAAGCTCATTTTTTTCGGAGAAAGAACACCGAACCGTTTGCCGCCCCACGGCACAACCTTCTTATTCACATCTATAAACCACTGCAAACGCACCTGCGGTTCTATCTTCCCTTTCCCACGGGAGTTGATGGCTACAGCATGTTCGTAGTTATCCTCTACACGCACGACAAGTCCTTTCTTCTCCAGTTTCTCCAGTACTTTCGGTCGTGCCTCCTCTATGGGTAAACCGGCAAACTCCTCTCCGGCAACCGAGAGCAGCTTCCCTTCAAAATCAATAATCTGACCGTAGTCGAGCTTGTGCCGCTGGGCAATTTCAAAGTCAGTATGGTCGTGCCACGGTGTAATGGTCATACAACCGGAACCGAAAGCAGGGTCTACCGCCGCATCTTTTATGACGGTAGCCGTGATGGGACCATTGATCCACTCGCACTCAAACGTATCACCGTGCTTGTACTCCCTGTAACGTTCGTCGTCCGGATGCATAACAACGTACTTGTCACCAAACTTGGTTTCCGGACGCACCGTACCTATCTGAAACGGCCCGTACTGAAACCAGTAGAAAGGATCTTTTCGGTTCACATGCTCCACTTCGTCATCCGAAACATTCGTTTGTAAATTTGGATCCCAGTTTACGATGCGGTTACCGCGATAAATGAGACCGTCGTTGTACATCTGTACAAATACTTCATTCACACAGCGATTCAATGTGGGATCCATAGTATAGGCCTCACGGGACCAGTCGCAGGAGCTGCCCATTTTACGCACCTGCGAGCGGATGGTATCGCGACTGGTCTCTACAAATGCTGCAATCCGTTTGAGGAGCTCCTCTCGCCCCAGTTCTTCACGGGGATGCGCCATGCCCTCTTTTTGGAGTCGTGCTATGACCACATTCTCTGTGGCAATGGCAGCATGATCTGTACCGGGAACCCATAGGGCCTCCTTCCCTTTCATGCGCTCATAGCGAATAAAGATGTCCTCCAGTGCCAACATGACCGCATGACCAAGGTGCAGTTGCCCCGTCGCATTCGGCGGAGGCATGCTGATGGTAAATGTCTCCTTATCGCTCTCTGTACTGGGTGTAAAGGCGCCACTTTCCTCCCACATAGAATAGATGCGGTCTTCGGTACCCTGTGGATCATACGCTTTGGGCAACATTAGAAGTGGAGAAACAGTACAAAGTCGCGAAGCGGAAGCTTGCTTTCGCTGGAGCGACACCTCTTAAGGGAAAGGGGTGTCCGTGAGGGGAAAACCGCAGGTTTGCCCCTCACGATAGAAATGCGGTCTTCGGTTCCCTGTGGATCGTAAGCTTTTGGGAGCATGGAAAAGCAATGAGCTATGCGTTACAAGCAGCATAATGCTACCAGCAAAGAGCAGAAAGCTAAATCCAATGAATACATAGGCATCCCGCAAAGAAATTCAGAAAAACAATTGAGTCGGCTTGTGCTCAGGATTACAGTTATCCGCTAACATGACACTTTTTGCAAATACCCTTCAGGCCGCTCTGCGAAAGCGAAAATCCATCGCCATACCTCACCTTGTGCAACTAAAAAGGGATATTTGCATACGCCACCTGCGTACCGACGGAATTCTACAGACTGTAGGCGCTCTTCCTCTGGCAGTGGGGGCTGGTGTAACAAAACTGGGAAACGCAGTTGTGGGAGATGTTGCTGTATTCTTCGGAGCACATGTAGAACCTATTCCCCTTCCCGAAGGATACTTTCCCTACACACGTAGGAACGTTGCTTCAATTTCAGAAAATATATCCAAATTAGTGCACAACATTCTGCATCTACACCTGCTACAGGCACTGGCGAACGCTGCAAAGAGCAGCGCCGACATCTTCGACCTGTTTGGGGATACTCTCCTGGATGCAGGAACAACCGTCTTCTGCCATACGTACTCCACCCGCAGAATACAGGAGCCACTTTTCAGTGATCCTTCCGAAGTTCTGCCACAATTTGGGCTCCCTGCCTGACGTTTGGAAAGCACAGAAAAGTGTTTTTCTTTGTTGATATAAAAAACGACCGCCGGTAGAGGGCGGTCATCTTCAAATGGGAGAAAGATCAATAACTTCTTTAGTTGAAGCCGACACTTTTTACAGCAAGATGTAAAACCGTGCAAGTATTTCTACAGGAAATCGTTGCCAAAAAGAGTGTTTCATACTATATTTCTCGTTCACATGCATGTAGATATAGGATCAGAAATGGGCATGAAGGAACAGAGGCTTGTGTGGAAGCAGACTCCAAACACATTGGGAAGCAACACAGGCTTTTCTGAGCCATCCGACAGACTGTGTACTCTTACGGGCATTACACGTATTCGAGAGAGTACGGTGGATGCTGTGGGGGGTATTATGAAAGGAACTGGGAAGATTTTGAGCGGTGAGCCTCTCAAGGGATTGGCAAAGGTCGGTGAATCTGTATTCAATATACTGGATATTCCTGCCAGTGCAGTCGCTGACTTCAGCACCGCAATCACCCGGCCTGTAGACCGTAAACCGGGGACTTCTGAATATGGTTTAAACGTTTCCCGTGCACTCGGATCGTTTAAAGAGGCAAAGAGGCCAACAGAATTTATCGGGGCTACCATAGATACGATACACGCCATCGGCTTCCGTGCAGGCAGCGACATTCTCCGCATCATTCAGAAGAACTAATGTCTGTGGAAGCAGCAGCACCGGCGAGTGAAGCCGCACTCAACACAAGTGCAGTAGCGGGTTCTGTGGAGCTTATTCAGAAATTCTTCAGCCTGAAACTGGGAGAATACACTGTACTGGAGTACACAGGTGCCGCTTTCATTATTGCCGGTGTGGTCGGTTTGACGCGGTGGGCTTTTGCAAAAGCGTTCGGTTCCAACTAGCAGACAGACGACGGAGCTGCTTCAATACACATCACTATGCCTACGTTTGATTTTAAATGTACAGGTTGCAGCGCAGTGTTTGAATTTCATCGCCCCTTCGGGAGCACTAAAAAACCTGCGTGCCCGGAGTGTGCATGTAAGGATGTGCAGAAGCTTATTGCTCCGCCAAGCATCCAGTTTAAAGGGGAAGGTTTTTACAAGACAGACAGCAGGAAAGAGGCCGAAAAACCTGTAAAGGACACAAAGAGCGACAAAGCAGCTCAAACGGCACCCACAGCGGAAAAGAAGGAACCTGGCCCAAAACCCGGGGAGAAGACCCAAAAGGAGCAAAAGGATTCTAAAGAGAAGGCGAAATAGCACGACTTCGTTGTAAAGTTTTGCCGTTACCTGCCTTGAATAAAGATTCCGTCCCCAATCATTAAGCTATTTAAAGGCAGAGCCGTATAGGGTATAATGGAGGGAACCCAACATATATGAACCAAAAAAAGCCTTTCCGCAATCACTCGTCGGTCTTCACTCGCTTCTTTGAAAAGCTGAACGATCTCACGTACTCACAACTCTTCCTGCTTTGGGCAGAACTCGCGTTGCTTTTTGCGTTTGGGTACTTTTTGTTTAGCACCATTGGCGATGTACAACACCACGGACCGGTCGCCTTGGTAGAAACCAAAGGAATATGGAATCGGTTTTTCAATAGTCTCTACTACAGCATTATTACAGCCACCTCTACAGGGTATGGAGATATTGTTCCACGGGGACTTTCTAAACTGCTCGCAAGTGCACAAAGCATGAGCGCTCTGCTCATTTTCGCTATATTTGTCACCAAGTTGGTTGCGCATCGCCAGGAAATTGCATTGCGCGAGGTGCACCGATTCACCTTTGAAGATGTGTTTCATAATATCCGCGAAGGGCTCTTTATTATTCGTAAAGACTTCGACGGTATTATAGAACGGGTAGAGACGAATAAGCAGTTGGAAGAAGAGGACTGGGACACGCTTATTATCGCCTACAAACAGGCACAGAGTCTCTTTGCAGAAATTCCCGACTTCTATGACGAAGACAATCACCTCTTCACACTGGACATGCGTCGTGAACAGCTCCTGCATGAGGCAGTCCATCGCACACTCCACCGCATAAACCATACGTTAGATGCCCTGAGCAAACATCATGTGGACTGGATTTCCAACGAGAAGAGCGTGAAAGAACTACGGGAACTTATGCTGGTGGTGAACAGGATCACACCGGTATGGCGGGAGAAGTCTCCCTATGACCGCAAGGAAGCATTTGAGGACATCATGCACTTAAAAGACAGTGTGACAAAAAGGATAGAAGGAGCATTGCCGGTATAACCGCAAAGAAGCGTGCAGGTATTCTGGATTGGAAGGATAACGTGAGTAAGAAGAGAGGAGGGGCATTATAAAAGTGCATGTGTTCTGCGGAGCAATAGAACAGGTTTTGTGGCTTACTGAAGAGGATTTTTCCTAACCGTAGAAAGAAAAAGTGGGCAGTGGCAAGTGGGCAGTCTCGCAATAGATACAATAGTGATATGACAAGACTACCCTATCAAAAATTGCACATCTGGCAGAAAGGCATGCAGTTAACCAAAAAAATCTATGCCATAACCAAATTGTTGCCTGCTGATGAACGTTACGGACTCATATCGCAAATGAATCGAGCAGCAGTCTCTGTTCCATCGAATATTGCAGAAGGCAGTCAGAGAATAACAAAAGAAGGAATGGGGCACTATTTGCGCATCGCAAGGGGATCACTGGTTGAATTGGAAACACAAACCCTTCTCTGCAGAGAATTATTTTCGGTATGCAGTGACAGCATCACACTGCCAATTCTCAATGAAATACAGGAACTAAAAAAGATGATGTACAGTTTCCAGCAAAAGCTACAAAGCGACAGCGAGCAAGTTTGCACATAAGCACTGCCCACTTGCCACTGCCCACCTGTGGTACACGTGGGCAGCAGCAAAAGAATCATTCATCGCTATCTCCTTGGCGGTCCTCTCCTGTCCCCCCCTCTAAACCCTCCTCCATGACGTGGCGGTCCGCTGTGGCGTGGTCTGTCCGGCGGCATGCCGGCAGGGCGCTCTGTCATCTGCTTCAGCGAGAGACGAGTCTTACCTTCGGTGGCATTGTATTCCACACATTTTGCTTTTACTTCATCCCCCACCTTCAGCACGTCTTCCACCTTTTCGGTACGAGCCCACTGCAGTTCGGAAATGTGGATCATAGCATCCTTGCCTCCAAGGAATTCTACTATGGCACCTATACCATCAATAATCCGCACAACCTTACAGTCGTACATAGCACCCTCTTCCGGCTTGGCTACAATTGTTTCTATCCATGCCTTCGCTTTTGCCATACTTTCACCATCCACAGAAGTTACAAAGATGAGACCACTGTCCTCTATGTCTATTTCTACTCCTAAGTCTCCGGTGATCTTCTGGATGGTCTCTCCGCCCTTTCCTATAACAAGACGGATGTCATCGGGATTGATTTGAATGGTTTCTATACGCGGAGCATACGGACTCATTTCCTTGCGTGGTTCCGCAATAGCCTTGAGCATGGTTTCCATAATAGACATACGCCCCGTTTTTGCACGTTCCAATGCCTCTTTAAACACTTCGTCCGGGAGTCCTTTAATTTTAATATCCATCTGAATAGCGGTAACTCCCTTTTCGGTACCTGTGACTTTAAAGTCCATATCTCCTCCAAAGTCTTCTTCGTCTTGAAGATCGGAGAGAATGACGTACTTGCCCGCTTCTTCATCGGAAACGAGGCCAAGTGCTATACCTGAGACCGGAGCAGAAATGGGTACACCTGCCGCCATAAGAGCAAGGGTAGATCCGCATGTAGCAGCCATGGAAGAAGAACCATTACTCTCTAAAATCTCTGTGACGGTACGAATGGTGTAAGGGAAACTTTCTTCGGAAGGCAACACAGGCTCTATACCACGCTGGGCAAGATTTCCGTGTCCTATTTCCCTATTCCCCACAAAGAGCCTGTTGCTTGTTTCTCCTACGGAGAACGGTGGGAAGTTGTAGTGATGAAAGTAACGATCTTTTTTCTCACCCATCATACCCTCTGTAAGTTGCTTATCTCCCGGTGCGCCAAGTGTGCAGGTGGTAAGCCCCTGTGTTTCTCCACGCTGGAACAGTGCTGAGCCATGTACCCGGTTTGGGAGCACATCTACCATTACTCCAATGGGACGAATTTCATCCACCTTGCGACTGCTCATGCGAAGTCCTTCTTCCAGAATGAGACGACGCACTTCTCCTTTGACCACTTTATCCATGAGATCACCGGCATGTGCGTAGAGCTCAGCCAATTCTTCATTTCCTTCTGCAGAACCAAATTTCTCCTCCAGTTTTGCAGCAGCGCCGTCTATAAAAGTAGTGAATATTCCTCTGCGATCCAGCTTCTCCAACGGCTCTTTAATAGCCTTGTTTACATCTGCAAGCGCCCAGTCTTTGAGTACCTGTAATGCTTCCTTATGGGTGTAGGATGCGGGTGCCTCCCACTTTTCCTTCCCGATCTCCTTTTGAATGTCTGCAAAGGCTTTGGCAATTTTCTGTGCCCACTTCTTGCCAAACTCTATGGCACGCAGCACATCCGCCTCCGGAACCTGATTTGCTCCCGCCTCTATCATCACTATCTTTTCCTGTGAAGCGGTAAGGACCATATCTAAATCTGCAGTCTTGCGGACTTCGTGCGAAGGATTGAGTATCAACTCTCCACCTACCATACCCACACGCACCGTGCCAATGGGACCATCTGCAGGGCAATCCGAAATGGCCACAGCGAGGCTGGCTGCATTGGCCGAAGCAATGTCGTGCTCATTCTCAAAATCGTAACTCAGGATGGTGCAAAACACCTGAATATCGTTGTGAATAGTCTTGGCAAACATAGGACGCAGGCCACGGTCTATGACACGGGCCATAAGAACATAGTCATCTCCGGGACGACCTTCTCGCTTGCGGAAGCGGGAACCGGCAATTTTACCTGCCGCATAAAATTTCTCCTGATACACCACCTGCAGAGGCAAAAAATCCACACCGTCACGTGCCTGCTTACTCACGGTGACGTTGCTCATACACACTGTGTCGCCCAGTTGGCAAAGCACAGTTGCGTTTGCTTGCTGTGCAAGCATACCCGTTTTAAAAACGAGCTTTTGATCACCGAGTTCAACGGTGTACTCTTTTTGGGGAGCTATGGCGCTCGACCCTTTTTTTAAACCAAACATTGGAAAGAAGGAAAAAGATAGAGATCCCACCTTCGTTCGTCTTTCGACAAACTCAGGACAAACTTCGGCGGGAAGACCTTTTCCCCCAGCGCAAACTGTACTGTTATGGATTCACACAGCAATCTCTGTTAGTACGAATAGAGCGGAGTGGTATGCTTGTACAACATGCAATCGTTGTTCGTGAGTAGTTATTGGTTATTAGTTCGGTGTTTTTGATGTGAACAACCTCACTAATAACAAACAACCAATAACTATCTTGTCAGTGCCAAGCAACAACCTATCACTACAAACGTGTCAGAGACTCTTGCGTAAACCCAGTACGGTAGAGCGGCGGTGGAGGGAAGGAACTGCGGGTAGTGTAGGGATGTTTGTGTGTGAAGGAAAGTGTTCTTAGAAGGAAAATTTCCTATGCAACTGGTTTCTGAGGCGACTGTGATTGAATGTTCTTAGGAGCATTAGATTACGCACCTGTAATGAAATCAACAAAACTAGAAACAGTTGGAAAGTTTTTTTTGAAAAAACTGGGACGCTCAGCAGCCGTCATACCCTTCGTTTCTTCTTCAGGAAGCACGCGTAAGAGAAAATCCGCCAGCATATCGTAACCATCCGTAGTGAGCACAGACTCTACATGGAACTGCGAACCGGCAAACTTCTTACCACGCAGAGCATGCACTTCTCCTGTTTCCGGATCAGAGGAATACTGAACACCTTTCTCAACTTCAGGTTTTTTAGCAGCAAACGTATTGTAGAATCCCACACGTTGAAGATCTCCAAAGAAATCAATCTCCTTACAAACACCCTGTGCAGGATCCTGCTTCTGAACCACATCCAATTTTAGTTCTTTGCAGAGAATTTGATGCCCCAGACATATGCCCAAGAGAGGCTGCCCCGTGCTCTTGAGATGAGCTGCAATTTCCCCGAGACACTGCATCTTTTTACAATGCTCATCATTGGGATCTCCGGGTCCGGGACCCAGAATAACAATATCTGAACTATGATCATGAACCTTAAAATGATTGTAGCGTACTACCGTTACATCTGCCCCCATATGTTGAATCATATTACGTAATATGTAACAGAAATCATCTTCATTATCGATAATGGTTATCTTTTTACCTCTAAGTCTTGGGACTTCCAGACATTTCTTTCTCTGATCCTCAAAATGATATTCCGACAATCGGGTATTCCTTTTCTTTAAAAGATGTTCGACCTCAGATCTTATTGCAGGAGGAAAACATTCAAGACACCGCTTTGCTGCAACAGCAACCGACTGCTCCAGACTGGCAAGCGGTGCAGCTAACTTTACAGAAGCCTCCCTTGCTTCATCTGGCGGATTGGAATCTCGCACAATGGTTGTTCCAGCCATCATTGTAAGCACACCACGTACTATCTCAATGGTACGAATGAGTATGGTGCTGTCCAATGTATCCCGATTCTTCTTATCACGACCAAGCAGAACAAGGGCGGCACTATAGAAACGACGCGGTACGGAATCATGCTTTGCAATAACACGGCAAGCATTCTCCACCGGGCTGCCTGTCACTGTGGGTGCCCACATGGATTTTATAAGCAGTTCCAATACGTCCAACTCACTCATCCCCTCGAGTTCATACTCTGTGTGGAGCAACTTAGACATTTCTTTGAATTTTGGACCTTTTATTTTACCGCCCTTCTCACACATACGTGCCATCATTTTGAGTTCTTCATCCAGTACCATAAAGAGTTCCATAATTTCCTTTTCATCATTTAAAAACTCAGTGAGCTCTTTCTCAGAAAACTCAAATCCGTCATCTGCGGCATTTTTTGTTTTACGCAACGTACCGCTAATAGGATTCATCGTAACCTTATTGACATCTATTACTGCATCATCATCCAGCTCCAGTTCTCCCGGCTCTACCGTAAGCTGACGCTCTGGAGACGCAAATATAAGATAATCTTTTCCGTTGCTAAATACACCGGTCATGTATGTGCCAAACTCATTATTCAACAGTGTGTGAAAAATGGAAAGAGCCGAAGAACGCTGAAAACCCTCTATTTCTGCACTTTTGCTTCTTGGAAGCACAAAGTTGGCACCTTCTCCCTTGCCTATTTCGTTTTCAATAATGTTCCGCACCAATTCCTCATATTCTTCATCGGTATGGCTGTCTGTAATTGTCCCCAGCTTAAGAGCATCCACAGGCAATCGACTCAGTAGTTCACGAAGCTTCATATGCGTCACTCGAGTCACCTGAAGGCATTGAATTCTTGCCTTATTCTCTCCATCCTCAGTAACAGCTGGGTATTCTCTTTCTGTTTTAATTGAAGAATAAGGGACTGCACAAATGGTATCTACGATACCCGGCTGTGTGCGATTTTTACGCTTCTGAGCAACCTCATTGAGCGTATCCAAAAATTCCATGGTGCCTTCATACACATCTACTTCCTCTCCCCCCTCTCTTTGAATAATGGCAAACGGTTGATGGCCGTCCAAAATACGATTCAGAGCATCAGCCGATGAAGACGGTACCGTTTCAGACATGAAGTAAAGATAAGGAAGTAACTATAACACAAATACAGCTGTATCCGTGCAGCGGGAAAGGACTTTTTAGTGCACCCTACTGCAACAGGAGTTTCACTGCGGAACTCCAACGAACGGGCCGGAGAGGGATAAGATTCCTTTGCACCGCTACAACAGTACATTGTTTCTGTGCTTCATGCAAGAAATTTTTACGAAAACATAATTAGAAACTAGAAACTAGAACTTGAAGCTTAGGCCGGGACCCTATTTTCTTAGGAAATTTTTGGTCCTAAATGACCAAGACACAAGAATATCTAGTGCTGAATATTCTAGTTTCTATGTATTCAACTTCTTCAAAAAATGCACAAATCCCCCACTGCCGTACTGCAGCATGCGGGATCCGCGTGTAATTTTGCTGATACTCACTCCCAGTTCCTTTGCAATATTGCGCTGCGGCTCTCCTGCATGAAGCTTTTGGATGAGTTGCCATCGCTCTGCCAGGCTATCTACTTCCTGCGGGGTGAGAATGTCTTCCAAAAGAATTTTTGCCTCGTGGGTAGTTTCCACTGCAGCAAAAAGCATATAGAGATCCCGAAGGTATTCCTGAGGGGCAGGCACAGCCGTAGTGTAACGGTACACCGTTACTTTTTCAACTTATTCGCTTCCAGCACATTCTGGTACTGCTCCGGCTTATTCATTTTAAGGTAGGTAAGCAGTGTCCGGCGTCGCGCGACCTTGCTCAGTAAACCCTTGCGGGCAGAGTGGTCCTTTTCATGCTCCTGTAAATGCTTGGTAAGCAAACCAATTTCCTTTGTGAGGATGGCAATTTGCACATGGGGGGAACCGGTATCTTTCTCGTGTGTGCGATGTTTGCTGATGAGTCGTTTTTTTATGGTTCTCTTCATGGACATAGCTCAGAAGTGGGAAAGTGGCATTCCAACCACAGCCCCTAAAGCAGAACGCCTTACGTAGCGTGGTCGGCTTTCTATTGTATGCATGGATGAATCAAAATCAAGTATTTGGGCTATTTTTAGCAATTTGCCCTCTAAAAAGCCGAAAAAATGGAGTGGACAACTGTCCACCATTTGCTAGCATAGAGATATGGAAACCATAGTCGCATTTATCGTGGGGCTCGGGCTCGGGCTCGGGCTTGGCATCTGGGTCTATAAGAAGATCGCAACAGATTCCGAGAAGAATTTTAAGTCTCTCTCAGAGGAGGCACTGCGTTTGCAAACCGATCAGATTCTTAAGCTTACAGAGACCAAACTTGCCGGGAAGAAGGAAGCCATAGACGATACTCTAAAGACTATGCGGGGAGATTTGCAAAAGGTAGAAAAGCTGATGCGCGAGCTGGAAAAGGACCGGGAGCACAAGTACGGCGAACTGGGAAACAGGCTGGAAAACGCCGCAGAGGTGATTAAAAAACTCAACACTCAAACAGAAGGACTCACCGCTGCACTCTCCAGTAACAGCAAGCGTGGTCAGTGGGGAGAGCGAATGGCCGAAGATGTTCTGCGGCTGGCGGGCCTTATAGAAGGAGTGAACTACATCAAGCAGAAAAAACTGGAAGATGCGGGCTCGCGACCGGATTTCACCTTTATGCTCCCCCACAATCTCAAGCTCAATATGGATGTAAAGTTCCCCTTTAATAATTACGAAAGTTTTGTAGAAGCAAAAACAGACGCAGAGAAGGAGAAGTACAAGAAGGAGTTTTTAAACGACGTAAAGAAAAGAGTGCGGGAACTGCAAACGCGCGAATACATTAACCCCAACGACAACACGGTGGACTACGTACTGCTCTTCATTCCCAATGAACAAATTTTCAGCTTTATCAACGAAGTGGATCGTTCAATTGTAGATGAAGCTATGCAGGGCAAAACCATTCTGTGCTCACCACTCAGCCTCTATGCCATCCTTGCTGTTATTCGCCAATCTATAGATAACTTCCAGTTCGAATCCAAATCACTCGAGATGCTCAAAGTCTTTGGCACCTTTAAAACACAATGGGAACGGTATAAGGAACAAATCGCTACCGTGCGTGATCGCTTTGAAAAAGTACATAAAGAGTATGAAGATCTTGTAGGGGTACGGGAACGCCAACTGGATAAACCACTGGAGAAATTGGAGGAATTGCGGCAGGAAACAGACACTCTCCCCAGGAAGGTGATTACAAAAAAGATAGACGAAGTTCGGGAAGCGCAAAACGTAAAGACAAGGTAAGATACTTCCCCGTGCCTACCGCTCCCCACCCCACACTCGAAGGCTTAAATGAAATGCAGAGAAAGGCTGTGCTGCACGAGAAGGGGCCTGCACTCATTCTTGCAGGAGCCGGTAGCGGAAAAACGCGGGCACTCACGCACCGCATTGCCTACCTTATAGAACAGGGCGTCCCCCCGTGGCAGATTCTTGCGGTCACATTTACGAATAAGGCGGCAAAGGAAATGAAAAACCGCATTGTAAACCTGCTGCATATTACCGGAGGGGAAGATCCAGGCAGTCTGTTTACTCTGAACCCGGGAAAACTGCCTGTTATGGGCACATTTCACTCCGTGTGTGTGCGCATGCTCCGCCGTGATATAGAGCATATTGGTGGAAACCGCAGCTTTGTTATTTACGATGCAGATGACCAGGAGAAACTCATGAAGCAAGTACTCAAAGAAATGACCATAGATGAAAAAGAGCTTAAACCGCGTGCCGCACTCTCGTACATTGGCCGGTTTAAGGCGGAAGCCATGAGTCCCAAAGAAGCCGAGGGGCAAGCCACTACGGCACATATGCACCATGTGATAGATGCGTACAAACGCTACCAGTCTGCACTCAAGCAAGCCAATGCACTGGATTTTGATGATCTGATTCTCAAAACAGTGCATCTGTTTCATGAGTGTCCTGTAGTACTGGATCGGTACCAGGAAACATGGCGCTTTCTGCACGTAGACGAGTACCAGGATACGAACCATGCACAGTACTTGCTCATGTCTTTGCTCGCAAAGAAGTACCGAAATCTCTACGTCATTGGTGACCCGGACCAGTCCATCTACTCTTTCCGTGGTGCGGACATCCGCAACATTTTGGAGTTTGAAAAGGAATACCCGGATGCCGTGCGCATAAAGCTGGAACAGAATTACCGCTCCACGCAGCCCATACTCACGGCAGCAGATGCGGTGATAGCTGCGAATCCAAGCCGACCCGAAAAGCAGATGTGGACAGAGCGAAAAAAGGGTCCGCAGATCATTGTGAATGAAGTGGAAAATGAACGGAAAGAAGCAGAGGAGGTACTCGTATCTGCTCAGAAGTTGCGCGGAGAAGGCGTGCGCCTGAATGACCAAGTTGTTCTGTACCGCACAAATGCACAGTCCAGACTCTTCGAAGAGGCCTGCATGCGCAGCGGTATACCCTACCGCATAATTGGGGGTGTAAAGTTCTACGCCCGCAGGGAAGTAAAAGACCTCCTGGCGTATCTCTACGTCATTTTAAACCCGCAAGACACACTCTCACTTCTGCGCATTATAAATGTTCCCTCACGTAAAATAGGACAGACCACAATCAGTCGTCTGCAGGCTTATGCATCTGCAAACGGTCTGACTCTCTGGGAAACACTACAGGCAGTGGAAGACATTGCTGATATCAATGCTCCCACAAAAGACCGACTCGTGCAATTTGTGCAGAAGATTCAGCACCATAGAGAACGCGCCGAGGAAGAAGTGGTTTCTATTCTCTCCGAACATCTGCTTGCTTCCATTGGAATGGAGAAGTGGTTACGGGATGAAACAGAAGAGGGAGAAACGCGCTGGCAGAACGTACAGGAGCTTCTCTCTGTAATGCACAAGTACGACAAACTGGACCCCCAACTTTCCCTTACGAGTTTTCTGGAGGAAGTCGCTCTCGTTTCAGAGGTGGATAAATTACATGAAGTAGAGGATGACGCTCTCACGCTCATGACCTTACACCTCTGTAAAGGACTTGAATTTGAGGCAGTGCACATTGCCGGTTGTGAAGAGGGAATCTTTCCACATAGCAATAGCCTCTTCGACCGCCAGCAACTGGAAGAAGAACGGAGAATAATGTATGTAGGAATGACACGGGCGAAAACGCATCTGCACATTCTCTGTGCCCGCTCCCGTATGCTCTGGGGAAACACGCAGAGCAATGCACCCAGCAGATTTTTGGATGACCTGCCGGAAGAGGTGCTGGAACGAAGAAGTGATGACGTACTGAGTGCATTTGCCTGGGCAAGTAAAAGCGGCTTACAGAAGGCCATTCACGAAATAGAACCCTTCCGCCAGCAGAGCGGCGAACGAATGGACATGGAATTCAACCAGGACATACGTTTTGGCGACGATGACACGAATCAGGACGAAAATCTCCGGATAGGAAGCCGCATAGAACATCCCGTCTTCGGAGAAGGGACAGTTACTGCTCTCCGAGGAGACATAGCAGAAGTACAGTTTGACACCGGAGGAAGAAAAAACTTTGCTCTGAGCATAGCACCGCTCAAGCTTCTGTAGAACGTCACAAGTGGTCAGTGGTCAGCTGATAAGTGCTATTGTTCATAGTACGTTCCCCGGACCACAGGACTGCCAAAGGGGACCCAGGTGAGACTTTCGGATCCATCGGTCCAGGTAATGTCCCCTGCGGAACTCGGACTACCCGGCTGGTTGATGCTTGCAGAGAGAGACGCCTTGAGTGCATTACCCGGTATGCTCACATCAGCCTTAAGCTCTAAAATGAGAGGACCGTCCTCAAATGAGCCGATGGTATCGGGAATGGCAGAACAGGTAATCCGGAAGGAGGAAAGGCTGCAACTGTGCCGACTGTCTATACCCTGCCGCATGAGTTCTATATTGGAAACAGTGACTCCCCCAACGGAGGAAAGAGTGAATGTGATGTCTGTGACTGCCACATCGGCCTGACCATCGCCTCTCTTTCCGCTAAAGAGATAGGACCCAATGGTGAGATCTGTTCCTTCACTCAGAACATCCCTGCCGCTATCGGGATTGGAGATAGTGGTGATGCGGGAGCGAGCCGTTTGGAACAGAGGAAAGGTGTCACTGGAATTTTTCGTGTAGGACCTGTTGCTCCACCCACCGTCTCCTTCAACCGTAACGGAAGAGACGGTGAATGACTCTCCGCTCACCCCACCCAGAGTAAAGGGCTTAAGACGTGCACGAATGTAAAAGGAGTAGTCTTCGCGACGCGGAATAGTAATATGACTGTTCTTCACGCTCAGGATGTAGGTACCACCGGATTCCCGGAACGCACGACCGAGGTATGCGCCAACGTGATCGTAAACAAGTAGCGAATCGATAGAAGAAACTGATGTATTTAAGTTGATGGTAACGGAATTGAGATTCAACGGTTCGGTATCACTGAACACATTCACCCCCGCAAGAACCGGTGAGGCATCATCACCCAGAAGCAAAACGTTGTTGTACTGAGAAACATTGGAATCGGGATCGTAGGAGACAGCGGGAGATGAAACAGACGATGTGGAAGATGACAGTGATGAGAGAGATGGGGAGGAAGAAGAGGAAGAGGCTGACAATGAGACAGTAACGTTCGATGAAACGAATGAGGAAGATGAAGAAGTGCTCTGTTGCGCCTCAGCTGTTCTGTAGGCTGCAAGCTCTCCGGACGCATTGGCAACAAATGCAACAGTCAGCCTTGCCATATCGGCACGAGAGAGAGTGATACCTGCCAGATTATCGGAAGCAAGATCAGCATTGCGGAAATCAAAGACGGGATCGGCCTGAAGCACAGGAAATGCCGCTGCAAAGTACCCCGCATACCAAGGCTCTTGCGGAGCTTGTACCTGGACCGGGATATCAAAGACTTCCACAAGTATTTTTACTGCTTCAGCTACATTCACACTGCGCTCAGCAGCAAACGGCCGGTCTCCTGCCGGCGCACCGGGCAGATCGTTGCCGCTCACTATTCCCAATGCTTTTGCCCGGCATACCGGTACTGCATACCACACATTCGGAGAAACATCGGTAAAACAGCTCAGACCGTAGGGTGTGCCGTCATCCGGGACCAAGCCCATCACTATTTTTACAAACTCTGCTCTGTTTAAAGAGTTGAGCGGCCTAAATGTTCCATCGGGGTTCCCCTCAACCACACCCATTTGAGTGAGAGTGCTTATGGCTACGGCACTGTTGGTGCCAGACCTGACATCGCTATATCGCAACGTAATCACACCATAGGATCGTGCAAAGAGAATGCCCGGTACAAGCAGAAAGCCGATGAGTAGAATGAAACGTTTCATAGAGGTAACAGTATACTCCCACCGGAAACGCGTGTCTTGAGTTTCAAAAAAGTATTGCCTATTGCGCTACGTGTACCGCAGTGACTATTTCAGGGTTTGTACTGCCCGACCTCTTTTGCCATGAGCACCTGGTAGACCGCCCAGACCGCTTCCCTGCGGATCATGAGCAAATCGGGAGTAAAGAAAATCTGATCGTAGAGAAAGAAAACATACGTATCCGCTACCCCAACAAAAGGTGTGTACCACGCGCAGGGCTGTACATCTATGTACGAGTGCGGCAAATACTGTTCCAGCCGGAATGCTGAGCTCACCATCTTTAAAAATTCCGCATGGTTCACAGTACGCAACGGACGGAAAGTACCATCCGGGTACCCCTGCATGATGGCGTGTGCAACGGCACTCATGGCGAAGAGCTCTTCCTCTGATCCGGGCGAGAGATCCGGGAAAACGCCGTCATTTTGGACAGGGGAAACATGGTACCCGGCAGCAAGCAACAGCATGTGAGCAGCCTCTGCACGACTTATGCGCTCGTTTCCGTGGAACATGCCATCGGAGCCCAGCTGGATAATCCCCCGCTTCAGGAGTTCACGTACGGCTCTTCCCAGATTGCTATAGGGGTTCACATCCGACGGGAACGGAAAATTTCCTTCATTGAAAAACCCAACGGTAATGACATCCTTCATTCCTACAGTTAGAAACGGACGTGAGTAGTAGTGGTATTTCCCAACATCCTCAAACGTATATTCAAATTCATTGTTCCTCCACTTGGTAATAGGACCGGAAGAAAACAGGGCTCCGTCATCGGCACTCCACAGGCCATCACCGTCATCATCCGAGGTCACTGTGTGCGTGTAGTCGTCCGTTACGGCCCACCGCACGGTATCTCCGGGCCGAATGTGCATGCCCTTGGGACTGTAGCCCGAAACGTACTTGTCCCTGTTGATTTCTACTACATAGGTGATGGGCAAATCCGCAAATGCCGGATCCCGCGTACTGCCCGGACCATATGGCTCGGCATCGAACTCATTGAGAATGCCATCACCGTCGGCATCGGGATCTTGAGCATTCGGAATATCGTCTCCGTCCATATCATCATCTTGGTTATTTGGGATGCCATCGCCATCGATGTCATCATCCTGGTCATTTGGAATACCGTCTCCATCTCTGTCGTTTGGATCAAAACGTACAACAGAAGAGCGTGATGAAGAAGACGATACAGAAGAGGACAGAACGGAAGAGCTGGAAAAAGATGAACGACGGGAAGATAGAGAGGAACGTCTGCTACTGGAACTCTTGGAGAGTGCAGAAGAACTGGAAGACGAACGGCTGGAAATGGAAGAGGAGGAAAATGAAGAAGAGGAGAAGGAAGAAGAAGAAGAAGAAGAAGAAGAAGGCACTGAAGAAAAAGAACGGGAGCGGGAAAACGATCTGGAGGATCCCGCACTGGAACTCCCTCCGAATCCCCCACTACTCCCCGCAGTTCTCTCTCCGCAATCGCGATGGATGGTGAACGGCGCAAGACCATGCACGACAGAATCACCCCGCTTTGCACTCGGCAGATACTCATACAGATTTGGAACTGGACCAAATACGCAGGGATAGTCCGTGGAAGGAATAGGCCCAAAGAGTGACTGTGCGTAGAGGGGTAGAGCTACGAAAGCCATCACCAAAGTGAGGACTCCGACTACTGCAAACCGATGTAAACGATGCTTGAACATGAAGTGCACCATTCTGAGATCCGAAGTGGAGAGAGTCAACGCAGGGTTGTTCTGGTTTTGTATACAGAAAAGGCTTTCTGCAGAGAGAATCTGCTCCTGATAGAATGTAAAAAGAAATCTAACCCCTTTGCCGTACGTAATCAGCCAACTCTTCGAAGAGTGACTCTGCATTATCTATTCCAATACACGGATCGGTAATAGATAGACCCTCCATATTCATATCAGGACCAGCCTTTTGCTTTCCTGGAAGAGTAAACACCTCTGTCATAATGCCACGGAAGTGACGGTATGCCTCCGGATAATCAAACCTGTTCTTCACCACTGCTCGCAGAACACGCATTTGTTCCTCCACAGTTTTTTCTCCACTCTTTCTATCAATACAATTCGCATGGCTGCAATCCACAATGACTGCAGGGTTTTTTACCTGTGCGTCACACAACATGTCAGTTATGTTTCCAATAGCGTGAGGTTCCCAGTTAGGGCCATTTGCTTCGGAGCCGCGTAAGATAGCGAATGCGTGAGGATTGCCAGAGACAGACTGTTGCTTCATCTGTAGAATAAGATGATTGCCCGGAGTTTGGGCAACAATCACTCCATCTACTGCAGATTTCAGATCGCCACTCATGTCATGCTTCATCCCCATGGGAAATTCCATACCTCCCGCCGCTCGCCTATGCCACATTGCACAAGCATTGCGAGCTCCTATGGCACCACAGCAGAGAAGATCGTTGAAGTAATCTTTTAAGTCCGGATTGAGAATTTCATCCATCACTCCTATATGCGGAGCAACCTGATGAAAAGCAGAACGGGTAGCGTAGATGCCCTCCACAATATTCACACCACCGTTATGAGGCTTATTGGGGTAAGGATTGAACTGAATCCCTTCCCATCCATTATTCGTCCGTGGCTTAATGGAATACACACGTTCTATGAAATAAAAAACATCACCAAATCTTTTATTGAAGTCTGCTATACGCTTTGCATTTTGCACTCCTGCCTCAATAGGAAAAAATGAGCAGGGTCCGGCACCAACGAGCAAACGCTGATCCTTTCCCTCTAAAATGCGCCGAATGCTTTCGCGCTGTTGCTCAACAACCTCAGGCATTGCCGGGTACGTTTGCAGTACTTCCTGAATGGGTGGGAGATCACGCTCTACTGTGAATGCCATAAGGAGAAGAGGTAAGAAATACTATGGTTCTACAGGCTCAAGAGCCTGAAGCTCTTTGAGTGAATCGGTGGAACAAATCCATACAACATTTCGTATATGGGAGTTATAGCGCAGTTGGTTGAAAAGAATGTTCATACGACTCGGAGATGTTTTGCTTGCATCCATCTCTAAAAGAAAGGCGTATGTCTTTGGGCCAATGGGTCGCGAGTGAATAGACGTAAGATTCACATCGGATGTTGCAATATCACCTGTAATATCAAACAGAACACCCGGATAATTATCCGGTATGACCTCCACACAATGGTAACGACGACTGGTATCGAGTTCTGATCCCTGTACTATCCGATCTGCTCTTTCATAAGCCGAATTTCCCATACCAATGGAAGGAGAAGCAATGTGATGGTTCCAGCTACCCAACCACTGCATTGCCCTTACTGCAGAACAGTTTTCCAGTTTGCGACGCATAAGTTCAAATGCTGTACCATCTCTGCAGGAATCCATTTCCATAAAAAATCTGTATCCATCTCCACCGTCAATTTTCTGTGAATGAAGAGAGCGAAGATCTGTTCCCGCATTACGAATAATCCCCAGAATATTGTGTAGTATGCCAATACCGTCCTTTTCCGGAATAACAATAGCCGCATGATGTTCTTTCTGGATATCCGGGAGATCTACTCCCCCATTCATATGCATGAGATAAAACTGCGTAATGTTTCCCACACCCTTCTGATTTGCCATATCTTCACGAAGCACATTCAGTCCCCATTCCTCAATGGCAAGACGAGAGGCAAGACAAATACGATGAGGATCTTTCAGCTCAGCAACATGCTGAGGAGCATCTGCCGTTACGGCTTCTATTACATGGTTCTTATCTGTGAGTCCCAACTCAGCGAGAGCGTCGCCGCACTGCGCTATACCCATAGGATGTGAATGCACATAAGATATGTCTTGCAAATCCGTATTGGGCAAAACACCTAAACACATACGTACATGCAGTTCTATTTCACCACATATAGCTTCAGAACTGTTATCTCTCAATTGGTTAAGGTGTTTCCAAACGGGTCCCTTTGATGAATTTTCCACTGGAACTACTCCATAATCACCCCCCGCAATACCTTCCCAAACACCCTCAATAGTATCGGCATAGTGAATACGGGTTGTAGGTACTTCTTTTTGCACAAGCCGTGCTGCTTCATCCGAAAATGAGAGTTTTTTCATGGCCCAGAGATTTGATTGCTCAGGAAGAATGGACGATTCTGATGAAATTTTTTGAGTCATAGTCTGAAGCAGGTAACAAACAAAACACCTCCGCTGCGTGGGGAAGTGCGTAGAGTCTGCTTGATTTTTTTAATCGATTACATCAGACGCATCGGCTCCTTCCCCGCACTAAAGGGGGAGAAATAGAAGCCGTAGCTAAAGGTCTGCTGTATCACGTTGAACACACTTTACTTGTCTTACACAGGATGTCAAGCTACGGACGTGCAAAAACTGGAAGAACACGTCCGGCAGTTCTGCAAGACCTATGCCCTCAAACTCAACACAGACCTCGGTCAGCACTTTCTTGTAGATCAGGAAGTGCTGGATGCCATTGTGGATGCATCCGGCATTCACACGGAAGACACGGTGGTAGAAATAGGACCGGGCATAGGGGTGCTTACAAAAGAACTACTCACACGTGCCGCAAAGGTTGTAGCGGTAGAGCTGGACGCACGCCTGATTCCTCTGCTGGAAACATATGTGGAAGATGACCCCAGGCTCGAGGTCATACAGGGAAACGCACTCCGGGTGCCCCTGCCAAAAGAACCGTACAGAATTGTCGCCAATATTCCCTATCACATTACCTCGCCGCTGCTGCGACATGCTTTTTTAGAATCAGACATAACACCGGTCTCTCTTACACTTCTCATACAAAAAGAGGTGGCAGAAAAAATCTGCGATACACAGCACACCGGCCTTCTTACCATTCTTGTAGGTCTCTTTGGTACACCCGAGATTATTGCAGATGTTCCGCCTTCTTGCTTCCTGCCACCACCACAGGTCGACTCGGCGGTGCTGCACATACAGTGTTTTCCGGAACCTATTGCTTCTGCCGACGAACTCAAGAAGATTTTTTCTCTCACAAAAATTGCCTTCTCCCGGAAGAGAAAAATGCTCAGTAACAGTATAGGAAAACAACCGGGTGGCGCAGAGATGCTAAAAAAAGCGGGAATACATGCAGATAGAAGACCGGAAACACTCACGGTGGAAGAGTGGGTGAAGCTTGCGAAGGTCGACCTCACCCCCACGTTCTATCACCCTTAAGAACAGTTTTTAGGCTTTATAAAGCCACATATCCATATGTATCGGAGAAATTTTTCACAGGGGACATACAGAGGAAAAAATGAGAGGAAACTATAGGTATGCATGCCCGCAGATGTTCCTACACCTTCCTTCTCAGTTTTCTTATTGGCATCTTTCTGTTGCAGTGGAACCAGCAAAAAATGTATCCGCCGGATGTCTGGGAACTCCTGCTCATGCTCGGAGCGCTGGGTGCGGTCTCCGTTTGTATACCGCAGACAAGGAAGATGGGAGGCATAGCCCTGGCCATGGCACTGGGCATTGCCGTGTCTCTGAGTACCGTGGAACGCACAACACATGTGCCAACGGCATTGACTGTAGATACCTATGCAACGGAGCAGTTCGTAAAAGTGTATGGAACCATTGCCGCAGAACCCGACAGAAGACCTATGCAAACTAAATACACCGTAGACGTACATCAGATTCAAACTGCATCGGGCACCATTCTTTTTCCCGTACAGGGAAAGGTACTTGCTACGTACGGGAGCTGGCCACGCTTTGCCTATGGAGAGGATGTCGTAGTGCAGGGCACACTCCAGGCACCCCGTGCCATAGAAACCTTTCAGTACGACCGCTATTTGAGCCGCTATGGAGTCTATGCAGTCATCTATAGAGCGGGTATGCAGAAGAAACAAAGTGTCGCACCGAAGGATGACATCTGGGCAAGGTTCAAATCCTCTCTCTTTACACTCAAAGACCACTTTGAATACCGGATCAATACTCTGTATGCAGAACCACATGCTTCATTTATGGCAGGTCTGCTTACAGGTTCCCGACGTGGCATACCCGATGCATTGCTGAAGGATTTCAATACCACAGGTCTCACACACATTATTGCTATTTCCGGCTACAACATCACCATTGTTATCACCATGATTTCAGGAATGCTCTTCTGGTTGCCACTGAAGAAACGGTTCTTCCCCGCAGTTGCTGCCATCATTGCATTTACGCTTTTTGTGGGAGCAAGCGCCGCTATAGTTCGTGCAAGCATTATGGGAATACTCGGACTGCTTGCACTGCAAACAGGACGCCAGTCTGAAGTGCGACTGAGCGTACTGTGGACCCTCTTTTTCATGCTCCTGTGGAACCCAAAGTACCTGTGGTACGACGCAGGCTTCCAGCTCTCGTTCCTTGCCGTGCTGGGGCTCATAGAAGTAGCTCCGCTGCTCGACCCCCTCTTTCAATACATTCCTCAGACACTCGGTATTCGTGAAGCACTGCAAATGACCGTATCCGCACAGCTGAGTGCGGTACCGCTCATTATTTTTTTGTTTGGCAGACTCTCCCTTATAGCACCCATAGCAAATCTCCTTGTTGCTCCTTTTATACCGCTTGCCATGTTGTTTGGATTCCTCGGAACGGTAGCAAGTTTTGTATGGTTCCCTCTGGGGCAAATGCTCTCCTATATTGCATGGGGATGTCTGGAGTGGATTGTAATCGTGGCACATCAACTTTCTAATATTCCCTTTTCATCGGTAGAACTAGGAAAGATAAGTAGTATAGTTATTGTGGGGTATTACTGCCTTCTCCTTCTTGTGTTGTATCGCCATCAGCGAATGGTTGCTTGTTACTAGTTGCTTGTAACTTGTTATGGCTATATTTATTACATTCGAGGATATAAAGGCTTGGCAGGAAGGTCGCAAGCTCATGCAAACCATACGCCAATACTGCAATAGAGCTCGTGCCAAAAGAGACTTTGCATGGGCAGACCAAATCAGCAGATCCACTCTTTCTGTTATGGCCAATATTGCGGAAGGACATGATGCACTTAGTAAAAATGAATTCATTAGGTTTTTAGGATATGCAAAGCGCTCATGCGCAGAAACAAGATGTCACTTGTACTATGGTTTTGATGCTGGATACATCACAAAAAAAGAATTCCAATCTACAGCTTTACAGGCAAAACAGATTTGCGCTCAAATTGCTAGCCTCATCAAGTATCTAAGAAGTAGCAAATGAGCAACAAGTAACTAGTAACCAGCAACAAGTAACTAGTAACCAGCAACAAGTAACTAGTAACCACTAACCAGCAACTAGTAACTAGTAACCACTAACCAGCAACTACTAAACAAGCACCAGTCTACCACACATACATCCGGAGCTTTCTCTGGCCCGTAAGCCAAGGAACCGATTTCTCCTGTACCGGTTTTTTATGTGGAAATTGAAATGCATAGGAAACCACCTTTGTTCCGGGTTTGAGTTCCGCATCAAATTTCTTTTCCAATTTTGTAAGGAGACTGGGAATAAGGTAGAGAAAAATACAATCCGCGTCCGAAACATCCTGCTTGAGCACATCTTTCAAACGCAGTTCTACCGTTTGCCGGGAAATCCAAATACGTACCTTTCCAAGGAGCCACACTGTGGGCACAAACTCTACTCCTATGGCAGTGATGGAAGGGTATTTTCGCTTTGCATAAATGAGCAGGCGGGCATCCCCTGCTCCCAGATCGTAGAGTGTTTCACTGCCCTGCAGACCAGCAAAATGGAGCATCTCTTCTCCCACATGTTTGGGCGTGGGGATAAAGGGGACAGCTATCCAGATATGCGCCACGACCGTCACTACAATAAAGAGAGTGATGAGAATGGCGAAGAGAAGCAGTACATCTAGAAACATACAATGACTGTAATACGGTTAGATTGTTTGCATGGCATGAACTCAGCGTAACGCTTGCACAGAAATATAACCATGCAAGAATAGACGCATGAACTTTACAATTTCTCCTACTGTCTTTGAAAAGCATCCCGGTCTTACCGTGGGTGTTATTGTCACCACACAAATAGATAATGCAAAGACACACCCGGAAATAGCACAGTTGCTGCGCCAGGAAGAAGCACATATTCGCAGCAGTATGGACCCCGACACCTTTCGGGACCATCCGCACATCGCTTCGCTGCAGGAAGTGCATCGCTCGTTTGGCAGTAACCCCAACAAGTTCCCTCCTTCCGTTCAGGCACTGGTGAAACGCGTGCTAAAGGGCGGTACATTGCCGAGTATCAATTCTCTTGTGGATGTGTATAACATCATTTCCCTGCGCTACGTCATCTGTGCAGGCGCAGAAGATACCGATGCCTGCAACGGAGACATCCAGCTGGCTTTTGCAGATGGCAACGAAGCGTTCCTGCCCCTTGGTGAGCAGGAACACGCACCACCGGAAGCAGGTGAACTTGTGTACAAAGATCATGCAGGCATCATCTGCCGCAAACTCAACTGGCGGGAAGGCGACCGGACCAAAATTACAGATAGCACAAAGAATGCCGTGGTTGTCGTGGAAGGATTTCCACCGTTCCCAAAGAAGCAGTTGGAGCAGGCACTGGAAGAACTGGCAAACCTCCTGCAAAAGTATTGCCGGGCAACGACAAGAATAGAAGTATTACATACAGATAAGACGGATTGCATAGTCCACTAGGGAACTAAGTGAATCCTTCCCTGCCTCTTCAGTGTAGATACATACTGCCCGCAGTTGCTGCCTATCTGGTTTTCTTCCAGAGCTCCTATACTCACCAAACTCTCAAAACCATGCCGTGCAAGATCCTCTACAAGTGCCTGGACCGACTGACCGTCGTACGGATCTAACTTTGTTTGAAGATGATTTGTTTCTGCCATACCTGTGGGATTCAAAGGCGTAAGCTTGATAATAAACTTTGCAGGATCAAAGTGCTGCGCAAGTACGGTGGGTTCAATGGGATACTCCTCCATCACAATAAAGTTGAGGGTAATCTTTCTGTCTCCCTCTTCGTAGAAACGCTCTCCAAATGCAGCAATGTCATCCAAATCCATTTTGCGGATGGGAATGAGTTTGTCTCTCATTTTTTTATCCGTGGTATGAACCGAAAACTGCATCTGGAACATACCACTCCCATACAATCGCTTTTTAATCTCTGTAAGGCGCCGAAGGAAACCGTGGTCGTTCTTGGGCCCGACCGTAGAAACCGATGGGATGAGCCCGGGGGCATGGTAATGGTGTGGCAGTTCCTCGAGTACATCCAAAATAGCAGGACAAAAAACTGGTTCCCCCATGCGGGTAAACTGCACCTTGAACTTCTTGCAGGGAATTGTTCCGGTCGGGTACCGCCGCATGACCATATAATCGATTTGATCGAAAATTTGCTGCTCCGTAAGCACGCCGTGGCACTCCTGCCCCGCATCGCACATAAGACACTGCACAGGACACCCAATAAGACAGGAAAGAACAAGTACCCACTTTTCTTCACGTGTGTGGGGAGGCTGAATGGATTCGACAAACTCAATAGTATGACCGTTGATCTCTGCCACATAAACTTTGGCAAGACTGTCACTACCGAATTCTTTGATGACGTTCAGCATGAGGAGTAAGAAGAGAAAAAGTGATATCCATGGCAATACGCAATGCATCGCCGGCTGCTATGTGCACCTGACGAAATCGACTGCCGTGCACATCTCCCGCAAAGTGGATACCGGATCGATTGTATGCAGTAATACGAGGGTAATAGGGTTCCCTGCCTACGGCAATTAATACGTAGTGTGCCTGAAGTGTTTGATTCGCACACTGTACTTCTATGCCATCACCCTTCCCTCGTACGCCCAATACGTCCAGATGTTCCAGAAAGGGAATTCCCTTCTCTTCTGCACGCACACGTAACATGGGCAAGCAGCATGCTTCACTTCTTGTAACAAGAGTGGGAAAGTGCCCCTGTCTGTGCAAATGGAGTGCATAGTCAAATGCCGCATCTCCTCCTCCTACTACCACTATAATTGCATGACGTGCCTCCTCCGGTACATCAGCTACTTCATAAAAAAGGGTAGTCCCCACAAGCTCTTTTTCTCCCGGAAATCCCGCCTGCTTGGCAACAGTTCCTGTGGCTATAACCACTGTGGCTCCTGTATAGCTTGCTGCTGCTGTTTTTACAACATACGCATCTTCCTCCCCACCTATCTCCACAATTTCTTCCCGAATGAGCGGTACCTGATTCTTTATGAGATGATCCTCAAAGTATGCAATGAGTTCTTTACCGGAAATACCATCCGGAAACCCCAGATAGTTCTCCACTCTGTTGGCATTACGTAACAATCCTCCAATTCGTCCCTTTTCAAAAAGCGCTACCTTGAGACCTGACCGCTTCATGTGCACTGCAGCGGTAATGCCTGCAGGACCGGCGCCAATGACAATACTGTCGTACGTCATGCACCCAGCATATCAGAAGTACAAAGCGGTGTTGCGAAACCGTACGAGAGATTTTGCAGGCTCAAAAGATGCATTTCTTCTGTGTAAGTAGCCAAAGCATCTGCTGGTACAAATACATCAAACCCCAAACAAAATGCTTCACGTGCTGCAGTTTCGCAACAGAGATTGGTAAGTACGCCGGTTACCACAAGACTCTGTACCTCCTTCTTTCGTAAATATTCTTCCAATTCCGTTCCCTGGAACGAGCTGTACGAGGACTTTCGTAAAAGTAGCTCCCCTTCCTGCGGTACAAGCTCCGAAGTAAGAAGGCTTTCTGCTGATCCATCCGGAACCGACTCTCCCCACCAGCGCAAAATAGGATCGTCTTCACCTTCCTGTACCGCAAAGTATGTAAAGATAACGGGACGACCATGCCCACGAAAATGACCAACAAGATCTAAAATATTGGGAAGGATAGCTCTTCCGCTCTCCACAAACGCATGAGAGGAAGGATCCAGAAAATAGTTCTGCATGTCTATAATCAGGATTGCAGAATGCTCCACATCAAATGCATTCCAATGGAAAGAATTTTCCCGGAGTGCTGTACTCCACGCTTCTACTTTCTTCGCATCCTGTGGTCCACGGTAGTAAGACTGCTTCTGCATGAAGAGATTCTGGAAGGTTGTGAATGGGAGTTCAACGAATTCCTGATGATTTTTATGACAATCAAATGCTGAAAAATGTTTCAAGGCGTATACTCTGACGTATCTCCCCCTTCTCCCATTATGGAATCCTCCACTCTCATTGCACAGCTGCTGAGCCTGGTCTACATCATTATCGGCCTCGGTATACTCGCCGATACCACACGGTACCGTTCACTCTTTGAGTCAATGCTCGGGAACCAGGTGTTTCTTTTTTTGGCAGGTATACTCTCACTGGTCATTGGATTTGTAATCGTCAAATTCCATAACACCTGGCAGGCAGACTGGAGTGTGCTCATTACTGTAATAGGATGGATTGCCCTGGTAAAAGGAGTATTGCTCATCGTATCTCCCGATGCACTCCTGAAACAGGCACACTACTGGCTGGAGCACCTGCAGTTGGTTGCCCTGGTCACCATAGTGCTCGGACTCGCACTGGGGTATATGGGCTTTGTGGCATAGCACCCATAAAGTGCATAAAAGAGGATCTATTGGTTCTTTAGAGCTATTATTTTGGAGTTGAGAATAGTTGACATTAATGGAAAGTTAATTATAATGTACTTCCATTTTTACTCTTCTCTTTTATGAGTACCTCAGAAAACCAGGAACAAAGCGATGGTGGTGAAGATATCAGCTTACAGGATACACAGGCAGTAGAAGTAATAGAAGCAGAAACGCCATCATCTAGCTCTGAAGTTGATACAGGTGCAAGCACCAAGGCTGTTATAGCTTCTCAGGAAGGCACATCTTCTGCACTCAGGGAAACAATTGCACCGGACTCTCCAGAGGAATTGAGGAAATTGCTCTCAGAAGCAATGGAACTTTTGGATGCAACAAAGGCACAGGAAAAAGTGTTGATGAGAGAAAAAGAAGTATTGGCTGCTGAAATAGTAAGATTAGATAAAAAGTTAGTGGAAATAACCAGTCAACAACAATCAGATAGTGCAGAGCTAGCACATACCGTACGTAATGCCTTATCTGCACCAATCGGAATGACCGAAATCCTCCTAGAAGATGAAGAGAAAGATTTAGAAGAACAAAGGAGGCTGTTAAAAATAATACTATCAGGCATGCAACAGACGATAAGATCCTTAACTGCTTTTGTAGCATCGACCGGAGTAGTAGTAGCAGAACAATCTGTAGCTGCAATGGGTGAAAGAACATCAACTGAAGAGAGAGCTCAATCGACAACAGAAGCATCGCTGGAATTACCAGCTGCCCGAAAAGGAAGCATTCTTATTGTGGACGATGAACTTTCCATTAGAGAGTTGCTGCCTTTGCAATTGGAAGCAGCCAGTATTCCTACCATCACCAGTACCAAAACAGCTGCTTCTGGAGAGGAAGCCCTGAAGCTCTGGGATGAAAACGATGGATTTGATCTTGTGATTACTGACGTAAGAATGCCGGGCATGACCGGTCCTGCATTAGCTGTAAAACTCAGAGAGAAGCAACCCTGCGTAAAGATACTCTTCATTACTGGCCAGGCTGGAACCGAACTGGATGATATCTATAAGGTTCTTGGGGAAAATGGTTGGGTACAAGGCCTGAGCAAGCCATATGATTTGGATGAACCAAAAGAAGGCAGGCGAAGAAATAATCCCGATCAACCTACTCTAAAAGAACTTATACTGGATGCATTGCCTACTGACCAGGAGAAGGCTCAAAAATAAATGTAGTTATTTAGATGCGCCACTTTATCTAAACAGATTGAAGTGGCGCATTTTTTTGGTTTAGTACCCGTGACCTGGAGCCGCACCCAAGGAACAAACAGTACCTAAGAAGCCTCATTCAAGGAGGCGCACTCCGGAGCCGCACCCAAGGAACAAACAGTACCCTAAGGAGCCTCATTCAAGGAGGCGCACTCCGGAGCCGCACCCACGAAGGGGTGCGGCTCCTTCATAACGTTTTACTGAATTTTGAGCGTCCTCCCCTTGCCCTTCTCCTCTTCTTTTCTCTTGGGAATGGTCACAGTGAGTTTGCCATTCTTCATGGCACACTCTGCTTTTGCTTCTTCTGCGGTAGCAGGCAAAGAAATCTGACGACAGAAGCTGCCGGAAGAACATTGTTTGCAGTAGTACTTCCTTTCTTGCTCTTCCTGTTCCTGATGCATGGTACCGGAAATGGTGAGGAGACCGTCTTCCACAGTGACCTCTATGTTTTCTTTGTCGTACCCGGGAAGGTCGGCAACGACTTGTACTTCTTTCTCTGTTTCACAGAGGTCTATCTTCGGGAGGAACATATTCCCGGACTCCTGGAAGAGTGTGGGGAAACTCCAGAAGGAGTCATCGAAGAACCGGTCAAAGGGGCTTACAAGCTGCCCCCTGTTTCGGCGTGATATAAGCTGCATACTATAAGGGGGAAAAGGATAAATTAGCACTCTCCAGTGTAGAGTGCCAACTCTAGAAAGTCAAGATTCTCCTTACAATTTTCCCCTCTCCTTGCAGGTCATATCTATAAGAAAAATCAAGACCGAACCTTCCCTCTCCCCGCACTGAATGGAAGTGGAGGAGAGGGGTGCCCCGACCTCTAGGAGGGGCAGGGTGAGGTCATCTTCTCCCGCAACATGGCAAACAACACCGGTAGTACAATGAGCGAAAGGAAAATAGATGTGGTAAGACCGGCTACCACAACCAATGCGAGCGGTTTTTGCACTTCTGCTCCTGTTCCTGTGGTTATGAGCATGGGCAGGAGTCCGAGGATGGAAGTAAACGCTGTCATAAGAATGGGACGCAGACGGAGCGTGGCTCCTTCCAATACCGCTGCATGAATCCCCTCTTTGGTAATGCGCTGCGCCGGATCACGCATGTACGCACCTTCTTCTTCCATAAGAGGTAAACCGAACTGCGCACGGAAGGCATTTTCCAGGTACACAATGATCACCACTCCCGTTTCCACGGCATTACCGAAGAGTGAAATAAAGCCCACCCACACTGCCACCGAAAAGTTGTAATCTGCAATGAAGAGCGCAACCACTCCTCCTACAAGACTGAGTGGAATGGTAAGCATAACAATGGAAACAAGGCTGAGATCCTTATAGGTAAGATAGAGCAGAAGGAAGATGATAAAGATAACAATGGGTACGACAACAGCCAACTTCTTCTTGGCACGCAACTGGTTCTCGTACTGCCCTGTCCACTCCAATGCGTACCCTGTCGGGAGTTCCAGATTCTGTTCCAGGTACTCCTGTGCACTTCGCACAAAAGAGACAAGGTCTATGCCCTGCGCATCGGTTTGTACCACAGCAAGCAACCTGCCATTCTCACTCTTAATCATAGCGGGCCCATCCACAAGACGAATGGTTGCCACACTGTCCAAAAGTACCTGAGTGCCGTTCGTACCATGAAGAGGCAATGATTTTACGTCTTCAAGATCCTGCCGGAAGGATTGCTGCAGGCGTACCTGTACGCCATAGCGCTCACGCCCCTCTATAGTTGTGGTCACGAGCGCCCCGCCGACCCCTGCGGCGATGGTTTTGAGAGCATCACCTTTGAGGATGCCATACTGCGCCAGAAGCTCATCGTTTAAATCTATATTGAGATAGCGCAAACCCATGGTGCGAATGGCAACGGTATCTGCTGCACCCGGAACATTGCCGAGCATGCCCTCGATCTGTAGAGCAATCTTTTCGAGTTCCACAGGATCATCTCCAAAAATCTTCACACCTATTTGGCTCCGAATGCCGGTAGAAAGCATATCCACACGCCCAATGATGGGCTGCGTAAAACTGTTCCAGAGATTTTTTGTACGGGTGGCTTTGTTTATTTCCGCAATGAGCTTCTGTTTGGTCATGCCCTTGCGCCACTGTTCTTTGGGCTTGAGCGTAATGAATGTTTCAAACATGGCAAGAGGAGCAGGGTCTGTGGCGGTATCTGCTCTTCCTGCTTTGCCGACCACTGTTTCCACTTCGGGGAATTGTGAAATAATTTTATTGGTCTGGAGCAGAAGTTCCTGTGCACGCTCTTCGGAGACATCGGGGATGGTAATGGGCATATACATGATGGATCCCTCGTTGAGGGGAGGCATGAATTCCGAACCAATCTGCATCATGGCAACGACACCCGAAAGAATCAGAATGCCCATAGTCACCAGAACCTTTCTGCGATGTTCCAGAGCCCAGAGCAGGAGCGGTTCATACTTACTCTGCAAGTAACGTACAACGGGAATTTCCTGGTCTCCCCGCAAGTTTCCTTTAAGGAAGAATACGGAAAGAAGGGGTACAAGAAACAAAGCTGCAATGAGCGCACCGAGCATGGCAAAAACATTGGTAAATGCCAGAGGTGCAAAAAGTTTTCCTTCCATACCTTCTAAGAAAAAGATGGGAAGGAAGGAAAGAATAATAATAAAGATAGCAAACACAATGGGCCTGCCTACTTCCAGAGTGGCTTCCAGTACACGTTGTACCCTCTCTTGAGGGGAATGAGGCGGGAATTGCAGAAGCTTACGATAGGCATTTTCACTGATGACAATAGCGCTATCCACCATGGTCCCAATAGCTATGGCTATGCCTCCCAAACTCATAATATTGGAGGGTAAGCCAAAAAGGCGCATGAAAATGAATGTCATGAGCACACCCATGATGAGTGCAATGGACGTGATAATGGTTGAGCCGATATGCCAGAGAAACACACCCAACACGAGAGCGGTAATAACCAGTTCCTGACTGAGTACGCTGCTGAGCGTATGGATAGCACTTAAAATGAGAGACGTGCGATCGTAGAATGGTTTGATGGTCACACCAGTAGGCAGCGTCTGTTCCACTTCCGTGATTCTTTTCTGTACAGCATCTATAACGGCAAGCGGATTTTCTCCGTAGCGCATAACCACTATCCCCCCGACTTTCTCTGCTCTTCCGTCTGCAAGAATGGCACGCCGGAACATACCGGATGTACGTACTTCGCCAATATCTGTGATGGTAAGCGGCATACCGTCCTGCCGCATACCCACAGTAATATGAGCAATATCATCGGGGCTCTGGAAGAACCCAAGACCCTGTATGGCCACTTCCCGTCCGCCGGTATCCACCACCTTACCGGATACGTTGTTGTTTCCCTGCATAATGGCATCCATCACCTGCATGATGCGCAGGTTGTATTGCTGTAACTTTAAAGGATCCAGAACCCCCTGATACGTTTTTACATACCCGCCGACAGATGCGACTTCTGCGACCCCGGGAACACTCTGGAGCGCATAACGGACAGTAAAGTCCTGTATGGACCGCAGCTCTGTAAGTGAATGCGTATCACTCTCAAGTGTATACATAAAGATCTGACCGAGCCCCGTAGCATCGGGACCAAGGATGGGCGTGACACCCATGGGCAACTGCATTTGAGCAAGACTCAGACGTTCGGAAACACGATCACGGGCAAAGTAAATATCTACATCGTCAGTAAAAATAACTGTGACCATGGAAACACCCAGCATGGAAGAAGCCCGAATAGTCCGAACACCGGCAAGTCCCTGCATGCTCACTGTGAGAGGATACGTAATTTGATCTTCTATATTCTTGGGACTTTGCCCGGTCCATTCGGTCATCACCACCACCTGATTTTCGGAGAGATCGGGAATGGCATCCACAGGGGTTTGGATGACGGAAAGTATGCCCACTATGGTCAGCACACCAAAGAATACAAGGGTCAGAAACCTGTTTTGAAGAGCCTTTGTAATGAGGAAATTGATCATAAGGAAGTAGGGGTACTTTCAGGAGACTCTTCGGTCGGAAGAGCAATCGTGCCGGGAGAATCAAGAATAATACGGGACTCCGCTGTAATGTTTCCGGTCACTTCCGCAAATTCGCCATCTTCGGAACGTACACTTACACGAGCTTTATATGGTAAGTTTGATTCTTCATTCAGTACCCATAGAACATTGCCATCATCCTCCCGTTTTACAGCAAAAGAAGGAATGCGGAACAGAGGAGTAGCACGATCCACAATACGAACACGCACACTGGTATGGTGAGGAAGATTGAGACTGTCATCCACTTTCGCCTGCACCGTAACCGTATGTGTCTGCCTGTCCACCTGCGGACTGATGCGTGCAACCTCGGCTTGGTACGTCTTTTCTTCCGATTCCGGAAGGAAGAAGACCAGAGTCTCACCTATGTGTAATGCTCCTGCCAGATGTTCCGGTAGACCAAACTGGATTTCGCTCTTTGCTTTCTTGGCCAGACTGGTAGGGACATCCGTGAGTTCAAATGCCGTCATGGAGGATGCAACAATTTTTCCGACTTCTATGAATCGCTTGGATACGGTTCCGGAGAACGGCGACCGGATTTCCCGGTGCCCGCTTTGTGCAACTTCGGATTGCAGCTGAGCATTTGCCACATCAACCATGGTTCTATATCTCTCCACCATCTGCTGCTGACTGGCATCGGTCAGTTCGTAGTTGTTTTGTATGGTACGCAGCTCGGATGTCATCATGCGTACCTTATTGCTCATCGCAGCTTCTGTTTTACCACTGCGGTATGCTTTATAGAGTTCCGGCTCAGCAGCAATAAGCTTTTCGTACATGTTCACTGCATCTTCTATCTTCTCCTGCATTTTTAAAATGCTCTCCTGTGAAGCCAAAACTTTGTTGGTGAGGTTGGCAAGTTCCTGCTGCGTATAAAATCCTGTCTGCATGGTAGGCACCGATGGTGTCGCACTGAGTAACGTGATGGTTCCATTCAGTGCGTCATTGGCCAGATGTAAAATTTCCACAATGTGCTCTTGTTTGCGTGCATCACTCACTGAAGGATACGCCTGCTCGGCGTCGTAAAGAGCGGTAAAGAGCGGAGCAACATCGTGTCGTGTCTGCCTACTCAGCTGACCAAGCTGGTCAAGAAGGTCTTCTTCCTGCACGGTATCGCCCGGACGGGAATTGGAACCGATAAGGATTTGCTCTGTAACCTGCCTTGCCTGCCGTACGGTGGTAAAACCTTGGTCTACCATTTGCCGTACATTGGCAGCCTGTTCTGCAAATTGTTGCAGAAAGGAATCCTGCTCCCGTTTTGCTATAAACAGAGCGGTTTCCTTCTCCTGAATCTTCTGCTGTGCGTTTATGAGCGTTTCCTGTGCAACATTTTGCGTGGTGACGTAGTCCGACTGCGCCTGCGCCTTACGCGCATTCTTCTCTGCAATAACTGCGGTGCTCTGCCCTTCTACACCCTTGGGGAGCAGGAGAGCCACCACCTGGTTTTTGGTGACCTTGTCACCGATATCAACATAAATGTCTTCCACTATCCCCTCCCTGCGGGGAAAGATGTTCGCCGTTTCGTGCGAGAGCACGGTACCCAGAAGAATAATGGAAGAAGACTGACTGAGGAGAACAGGTTGCAGGGTCGTGAATGCAGGTTCCTGCATAACTGCAGCCGCACCTGCTTCCACAAGGAGAGGCGGCTGCGTAGAACTAAAGGAAGCAAAAACGCTGTAGCTGACGCCTGCAGTAAGCAGGAGTGCAGCACCCGCAATACCTTTTCGTCCGGAGCGAGTCATGAGCCTATAGAGGGATAAAAACATATTTTTCATAGTAAAAAGGGGGATGCATTACATATCCATACCCTCCATGTTCATACTGCCTTCATCCTGAACCATTCTGATATGATCTTCGAACTTCATACCCATACGGGCAGCGGCAGCTTTTTCTTCACGGTAGCGCTCTACGGTCATACCGTACTGAGCAGCCTGCTCATTTTCTGTAAGAGGCTTCTGCGATGCACAACCTGTGAAGAGAACAACAGAGAGGATAAGAATTGTGGAAAAAAGTTTTTCCATAAAAAAATGGGGAAAAAGAAATACAGTCAGTCTTTGCAGTACATGTGTATTACAAAGCTAACAGACGTAATGGATTTACACTCTCAATACCACCGTTCCGGTGAGCAGTATTTCCGGGAAAGGCGGCCCTGCACTGGCAATAGATACAGTGGATTTCTTCAAAAGATCGGAAGCGCCTTTCAAATCGAAAGGGCTTACTGCAAACATAGGAGCAAAACTCGCAGAAACAGACAGAGTGGGCGCGGACGCAATAGCAAGCTCCTGACCTTTCTGCTCACAGCGTTCACACGTCATATCTTTGTTTTCCTGACTCCTTTGCATCATGTGTGCCATCACTTGCTGATCGGAATGGTTCATGGGCATTGCCCCCATATTCATAGGACAAATACTCGCACACAGCGTGGAGAGGCTGAAACCGATGAGTGCAAACAGTGATGGATTCATAGAGACAAAGAAATGTTAGCGACTTGTAACGTCGCATGCACGCATAATTTCATCTGCAAATTGTTCTTTGGCTTTTCTGCCACCTTTTCCGAGTTTCTTGGCACTGCAAGTAATAAGATGACTCTGAAGAACATAGTAGTTTGTCTTTTTCAGTAATCCGACTCCGGCATTTACCTGCTGAGCAATGTCCATACAATAGTCACCTTTTTCAATCATCTTCACCAAACGGTCTATTTGGCCGGCTGCCTTTTTAAGGTTGGTAAGGGCTTTGGACTTGTAGGGATCGATCATGATATAGGGATTAGGGATTAGGGATTAGGGATTAGGGATTAGGGATTAGGGATTAGGGATTAGGGATTCCCTTAAACCATGACCTATGGTACAGGTTATGCTGCAGGAACGCAAGAAAATAGTGCACACACAAAACCAGCTACCACGCATAGATCACTACCTACAAGGGGCATTCATTCTCTCTGCTCACTACCACCTTCAAACAACATCTTGATTGAATCCCATGTTTCTTTCACTGTTGTAGCCAAAGAGCACAATCTATCGACACTCTTTCTCAAGCGCAGTTGATCAGCACCTTCTGTATAACTGGTCCGCAAAGCCCATATGCCACCGATATTTTCAATCATATGCCTTTCACGAATTTTTGGGAGCATTGTTTGTATTGAACCGGGATAGTACTGATGCGCAACCACATACTCCGCCTGCTCACGCGTAAGACCGGGCATTAGAATAAAGTATCTCTGCCCTTTTCCCGGTTCAGAACTTTCCCGCACTTCAGCTGTAAACTCTGGCATAGCAATTGACTTGTGAACTATGGAAAAGACTACGTTCATAGTGAAGAAGTTATATATATTATATATTATTTATTATATTTTGTCAACTATCCCAAAACACTGCTTTCCACTCAATACGAGTTTCTCTTTCTCTACTTTCTCCCATTTTTTTACCTCTGCCTCCCTCTTCATGGCTGCAGAACGGGTGGGAAACTCCTCGCTGTGCAGGATACGCACGGGGAGCCTGGCACGCGTGTACCGGGCACCTTTC
Source organism: Candidatus Peregrinibacteria bacterium CG10_big_fil_rev_8_21_14_0_10_49_10 (assembly GCA_002772545.1). Classification (GTDB taxonomy): domain Bacteria; phylum Patescibacteriota; class Gracilibacteria; order Peribacterales; family Peribacteraceae; genus GWB1-54-5. The sequence continues at coordinate 49,854 of PFDR01000065.1, forward strand.
CCGGCATTGTGTACCCCTTCCCTCCCGTGAAGATCTTTGCAGTAGCCGGAGTACAGAGAGCCATCGCTGCAGCGAGCAAGGTAGAAGTAGTAGGGCATAGGAAGAAAGTGTACAGTACCGCGTAGTATGAAGATCAGAGAAATTTTCCGGCTCACATGGCTGCCTGTGGTAGGCGCTTCGCTCTGCTGCTTAAGCCCTGTGATCATAGTCCTTTTGGGACTCGGAACCGTAACTGTTGGCGGGTCATTGGCAGATACTCTTTACGGAGAGTACAAGTGGATCTTCCGTTCCATCGGGCTTGTTCTCCTTGTTGTTGCTCTTGTTCTCCACTTCCGAAAAAAAGGAATCTGTACGCTGGATAGCGCAAAGCGCCATCGTAACGAAATTCTGAATACCGTACTTCTCACACTGTTTGCGGGAGTAGTGGGATACATCGTCTTTCTCTATGTGATAGTGCATTACATAGGAGTATGGCTGGGGTTGTGGGTGTAGGAAGAGAAAAAAATACGAGAGAGAAATGCTGCAAAAAAACAGGATAACATGTTTGTTCGCAGGCAAATACTGTTTACAATTCTCTCCTTTTTATGAGTGAACAGAGTCCAATAGAAGCGGCGGAAGTAAGAACAGAAGCAATGCTGAATGGTGAACTGTCACAGGAAGACATCCTCACTATTTTTCGGCAGATGGAAGAAACGGGCATAGCAGCAGCAGACATTATGGGAGGCCTGCGTGCCATGCGCAAAAGGACATCACCCATTACAGTACCGGAAGATGCCATAGAAACATGCGGCTCCGGCGGAAGCGGACTCGTCACCTTTAATACTTCCACTTTCAATGCGTTTCTGCTGGCTGCTGCGGGTCTGAAGGTGGCCAAAAGCGGCAACCGCTCGGCAAGCGGCAACTCAGGATCTATGGATGTGGTGGAAGCGCTGGGTGCAAAGGTGGACCTTACACCTCAGCAGGAAATAGCCATTTTTAAGAAGGTAGGCCTTGTTTTCAAGTTCCCGAAATCCCGTAACCCTCTGCATGCAGAAAGCCCGCTTGCAGCGGCCAGAAGAGCGTACGGGAAACTCACCATCTTTAACCTGCTGGGGTGTCTTGCAAACTCCGTAGGAACAAAAAAGAGAATGACAGGTATAGCCAAAGAAGCATACGCACCTGTGGTACGGGAAGTTGCCTCCCAGGAAGGTACGGAGGGGAAGATAGTCACAGGCTTAGATGGGCTGGACGAAGTAACGGTCTGCGCTCCCACTCGCATATGGGATATTGCCTCCGGCGAAGAATCTCTCTTTAAGCCGCAAATGCTGGACATACCCACATCTGATGCCGGAGACATAGAAGGCGGAACACCGCAGGAGAATGCGCGTACCATGCGGGAACTGTCCTATGGGAGGACATGTGGCCCTCTTGTAAATCTGGTGCTGGTCAATGCGGCGCATGCAATACAGATTTGCAGACCCGAGTTGAGCCTGCGGCAAGCCTATGAAATAGCCAAACAGACGCTGGAAAGCGGAAGCGTCCATAGCAAAATCATGGAGTATGTAAAAAGCTCACACGAGACATAAAACCTACTTCCGAAGATCCACCCAAAAAATATCAAGATACTGCCGCACAGGATGAAGATCTCTGGCATTTACCTTCCGCCGCAAAGGAACCGGGTGTGCTTTTTGGTTTCGGATGATGAAGAGCGCATGCAAACTGCAACCGAGAAGAATAAGGAGCATACCCAGTGCTACCAGTCCTCCCTGTGTTTGTTCTGTGAGCGCTGCATAGTGCACGCTTCCCTGTACAAATGCCTGACCCTGCGCAGGAACGGAGAGTGCTACGGAACCGGGTCCGCTGTACGGGGTAATATCTGCACGAAGACCCTGCGATGTTCCCGCAATGAGAGATGCTATGCCCGCAATAACGAGGCATCCATTTACAAGACTGATGATAGGATTGGGTTGTGTGTTTGACATATTTTGTATATATTATATAACAAAATAGTATTTCTTTCAAGTCTCCGGTGTACTCGCACAGCAATTTTGAGTAACCTAGGGCAAGCTCTAGGCCCCGTCGTCTAACGGTTAGGACGCCAGATTTTCAATCTGGTAACGCGGGTTCGATTCCCGCCGGGGCTGCCACACAAGTAAAGAAAAACAGCCCGCTCCAAGGAGCAGACTGTTTTTTGGGATTACGAATCGGCTTAGTGACTACAACCGCCGCCGCAACCACCACCATCAGTGAACATAACGGAGATGGGAAAGATATAGAACACGGCGAGTATAGCACATCACCTGTATGTTTTCTGTGCAAACACCGTTAAAACTCATGTTTCTTCCCCAAATCATCCCGATGGTATTTGCCAAACTCCTCTATCTTCCTGCAGATCTCCCCTTTTACTACGGGCCCGTCTACGCAGAGCCGAATACCCAAAGGATCTACCACACAGTTTCCGCAAATGCCAAAGCCGCACTTCATGTAGCGTTCCAAAGAAAGTTGGCAGGGTACACGATGCTTTTCAGAGATATCCAGCACAGCCTTGAGCATCATCTCCGGACCGCAGGCAAAAACCTTATCGATGGGTGGATCTTTGGTGTTGGGATCTGCAGCTACCTGCAGAAGCTCATCCAGGACTTCGGTGTTGTACCCCTTATGCCCCATAGAACCGTCATCGGTAGCAACGTGCAGTGAAACATGCTTGAGAGATTCCAATTCTTTGAGATACAGCAGATGTTCCGTACCGCGCGCACCGACTATGGCTTCCAGTGTACAGCCGTGCTTTACCGCCTCGGATGCCACAAAGAACATGGGCGCAGCGCCGTAGCCGCCTGCGACAAGGACGATGTGGTCACCGGCATCCCACTGATAGTGGGTGCCGAAAGGACCACGCAACCCGACCAGATCTCCTTTTTTGGCTTGTGCCAACGCCTCGCTCATAGGCCCCACGGCAAAGAATGTAATTTTGGTCTCCGCACCGTCATCAAAGGCAACGGAGAACGGTTTTTCATCCACACCCGGGAGCCACACCATCACAAACTGCCCCGGTTTCGCTCCGAGTGAACCGTCGAAGATATAGGTGCGCACCATTTCCGTCTCCTGAACAATATTTTTTATGCGGTAGGTCTTGGGGAGCGTAGATGCGAGTTCTATGGAAGACATGTCCGTAGTATAGAGCGGACCCATGATGAGGGCTAGGCTTAGGGAATAGGGTTAGGGCTAGGGAGAACCTGACCATATTCTTCTTCACACCCTAGATCTCACTCCAACCCTCACGTATTATCCAGGTAATGAACCTTGCCCAAAATGTCCTCGGTGTAGACTTTGAGAACCCCACCATTCTCGCCTCCGGTATTTGGGGAATTACAGCAAACGGATGGAAGGAGGTAGTACGCAATGGTGCCGGTGGTGTTACAACCAAATCACTCTGGCTTAAAGAACACAAAGGACATCCGAATCCTACTATTATTTCCACAGAGCATTGGATGCTCAATGCTGTTGGCGTACCTGATGCAGGAGTGGAAAAGGCAAGAGAAGAAATTGGATTGTATATGGAAACAAAGCCGGCACCGCTCATTGCAAATATTATTGCAGGAAGCATAGAGGACTACGCAAAAACAGCGGAGGGCATTCTGCCACTTCAGCCTGACTTCCTGGAAGTAAATATTTCCTGCCCGAATGTGGAAGATGAATTTGGCAGACCTTTTGCCTGCAGCGCACCGGATGCCGCTGCCGTAACAAAGAAGGTAAAAAGTGTAAGCGGTAATACGCCTGTGTTCATTAAACTTTCTCCCAATGTAGAACATATTGCAACAATTGCCCTTGCCTGCGCAGAGGCCGGAGCAGATGGCTTTACCGCAATTAATACGGTGGGCCCCGGTATGGCTATAGATCTCCGGAGCCGCATGCCCATTCTGGCAAATAAAGTAGGCGGTCTCTCCGGACCGGCCATTAAACCTATTTCCGTTAAATGTATTGCAGATGTCTACGCAGCCACAGAAGGAAGACTACCCATTATTGGCACAGGCGGAGTGTACACGGGAGAAGATGCCATAGAACTCATGCTTGCAGGAGCATCCCTTATAGGAATAGGAACAGCTGTTTCAACCAGAGGAGCAGACATTTTTGCGAAAGTCTGCAAAGAAATGCAGTTTTGGTGTACAAACGAAGGAGTGGATGCCGTATCGGAATTGGTTGGAGGAATGCATAAGGAACTTTCAAAAAGGAGTGAGAAGTAGAACCTTCGCCCTACTCCATCACTCTATATCTCCCGTTCCTGCGGGAATAACGTATCTCGTCTCCACCATACTGCTCCAAAGAGGATCAACCCAAAAAGAATGAGCCGGACCGGACCAAGGACAGCCGGCGAAAGCGGAACAAAACGCAGAGCTTCTTTGAGGGAAATGAGGAGAATAGATGCCAGAGTGACACCCGGCACACTCCCCGGCTTCCCTGCTACTATGACCATAACGTCAAAGACGAGCACGGGGAA
>PFDR01000015.1 GCA_002772545.1 Candidatus Peregrinibacteria bacterium CG10_big_fil_rev_8_21_14_0_10_49_10
CACTTAAAAGCAGAAATTCATCGTGGGGGTAAAATTCATACACAGGAATACAAGCAGGGTAAGCCGATTGCAGATATGAAGTCCGGAGGCAAAACCGATCACACGGGAAGTCTTATTACCTTTCTGCCGGATCCCGAAATTTTTGACACCACAATATTTCTTATGGATACGCTCCTCACGCGTTTCCGCCAGCAGGCCTACTTAACGCGTGGTGTGACTATAGCTATTATGGACGACCGCAAGGAGCGTCCTGACGAAGATAAGAACCATCCGCGTTTGTACCGTTTCCAGTTTGAGGGCGGTATATCTGCGTATGTGCGGCATCTCAATGAAGCCAAAGAGTCCATTGGGTTACCCATTTGGTTCGAGAAAGATACCGAATCCGGCATGGTGGAAATTGCTCTGCAGTACACGCAGGCGTTCCAGGAACATGTGGTGAGTTTTGCCAACAACATTCACACTTCCGAAGGTGGCCACCACCTTACCGGTTTTAAGGCTGCTCTTACCCGTACCATAAATGCCTACGCACGCAGCCAGAGCATCTTAAAGGAGAAAGAGGAAAACCTTACGGCAGATGACGTACGCGAAGGTCTTACGGCTGTTGTATCTGTCCGTCTGCGCGAACCTCAGTTCGAAGGCCAAACCAAGGCCAAGCTTGGCAATGCAGAAATGAAAACAGCGGTGGAAACGGTGGTCAATGAGAAGCTGGCCGAATACCTGGAAGAACATCCCGGTGAAGCCAAAGAGGTTGTAGGCAAGTGTATGCTTGCTGCGCGTGCGCGTTTAGCTGCACGTGCCGCGCGCGATAGCGTGATCCGTAAAGGGGCACTGGATGGCCTTACACTTCCGGGCAAACTTGCCGATTGTTCCAGTAAGGATCCCAGCCAGTGCGAGCTCTTCATAGTAGAGGGAGATTCTGCCGGTGGTTCTGCCAAGCAGGGGCGCAACCGGGAATTCCAGGCTATTCTTCCGCTCCGCGGAAAGATTCTGAACGTGGAACAGGCGCGGTTGGACCGCATGCTTGGTAACAATGAAATCAAATCACTCATCATTGCCCTTGGTATTGGTATAGGTGAAGTAAAGGATCTCACCAGGCTCCGCTACGACCGTATAGTCATCATGACAGATGCCGACGTAGACGGTGCACACATTCGTACGCTCCTGCTTACCCTCTTCTTTAGGTACTTCCCGGAACTCATAGAAGGTGGGCATCTTTATATAGCACAGCCACCTCTCTACAAGATTCAAAAAGGAAAGGATGTACAGTACGTCTACGACGACGGTGCCAAGCAAAAGCTTCTTGCCAGCTGGGGTGTGCAGGAAATTGAAGAAGTGGAAGATCCTGAACAAACCGATACAGAGCCAAAAGAGGAAGGAGAGGATCTGGAGGAGAAGGAAACAGAAGAAGCAAAGGCAAAAAAGTCTTCCTCACGCATTTCCATGCAACGCTACAAAGGTTTGGGAGAAATGAACGCAGAACAGCTTTGGGATACAACTATGGATCCCAATCACCGTATAATGCTGCAGGTCACCATGGAAGATGCAGAACGCGCGGAAGCTGTGTTTGCTACACTCATGGGTTCCGAAGTAGCACCACGCAGAAAATTTATTCAGACACATGCAAAAGCGGTGAAGAATTTGGATATTTAGGGTTTTTCTTGGACTCATTGCCTTGGAGCAGGAGGCTTGCATACTTTGCTCGTATAGTTGCAACAACTGCGTCTATAGGGAACACAGGGAGTCCATCTGCCTTACATTTTGCAAGAAGGTCTTGCTGTGTGAGTTTCTGTGGCAGGGTGCCATCACTAAATTCAAAGAATACTGTATGGGGATCACTCATTTTCACATGTACTGTTGTGAATCTGCATATTCCGGATGCACCTTCTTTCGGCGCTCTATACACAACAGGCAGACTCACCTGTAAATTTTCACCGTGTGGCTGAACAAAATGACATCTCTCGGAGGTTTGCCAACGAGGTTGTTCCATACAGCTTAGGAAAAGAAGTTACCCTAAGAGTTCTTCTGCATCTTTGCAATAAAAATGGCATCTAAAAGGTCTATACTATCGATCTAGTCTTCGTCCCCTGTGTCTCCAATGTGATCCTTAAAGGTATAGATGCTTCTTTTGGAGCCTTCTTATTCCATACAGTAAGAGATTAATGGAAAAACAGGCAACAAAGACTACGACAAACTGAAACCAGTAGAACAAAAATATCCAGCCTCCTTCACCATGTATCTGAACGATGTATGCCCATAGCAAAGTAAGAAAAAAGTTTAGGACAATGTATGAGGCAGGAATCATCAAGCTATTTATGAATTGCTTTGGATGTTTCCATAGATATCTTGTGCTGGCAAATATGACCAATGCGGGCATTCCAAACAACAAAATCATTTCCAGTCGAAAGGATTCGTTGTACCGTGTATACGGAACGTTTTCCAGCGAAAATTCACTGATTGTTTTTGTAACCATGAAAGTGAAAACAATAAGGCTTAGACCAATAATAGGTCCTCGTAATTCTTTCTCCTTTGATATTTTTCTATACAAGTACATACAGAAAACAATTCCTAATATAAAAGGAAATGCATAGAGCAATACCGCCAAAAAATTGGATTTAGTTACATCCATGATGAGTAATGCCAAAAAATTGGATCTGCTTACAACTATGTAAACATTCTACCAATTTATTGTTGGATTGAGTATACCTTCTTTCTAATCCTCATCCACTCCCTCTCCAATGTGATCATTGATGGTGTAGGTGTCTAAATTCCTATCCCCCAGAAGTTTGATGATCTCCGGAATGGCCTTTTTAAAGGGAATCTGCTTCTGTTTGCCGGCTGCCATATCCCGCAGAATAATGACATCTTCCTTCACTTCTACCTGACCAAGAAGCAGAGTGAATCGTGCAGCGAATTTGTCCGCAAGGCGCATTTGGCTCTTGAGGCTCGCTTCGCCAAGTGCTCCTATGGTGTGTACACCTTTGTCGCGCAGCTCAGAGATGAGCGCGAGACATTTCTTTTTGGCTTCTGGTCCCAGCTGTGCCACAAACACATCAACCTGGTCCTTATCCGGTGGCTGTACCCCGGCCTGTTTCATCTGCCACACGGTGCGTTCCATACCTCCGGCAAACCCAATGGCCGGGGTTTCTTTCCCGCCGAGCATAGCGATAAGCGGATCGTATCTGCCTCCTCCTCCTACAGCATTCTGTGCTCCCGTAGTTTCATCCCAGTACTCAAACACAGTTTGGGTGTAGTAGTCGAGTCCGCGCACGAGTCCGGGATTTTCCTGGTAGGAAATCCCGAGAGTGTCCAAGTATTCCAGTACGTTCGCGTGGTACTCCTTGCTTTCATCATCCAGGAACTGATCCAGCTTGGGTGCGCTCTTGATGAGTATTTGCGTGTCTTCTTCTTTGGAGTCGAGGAGTCGCAGGGGGTTTGTTTCCAGGCGCTTGCGGTCGAGCTCCGGCAGGTTACGCTCTTTGCCAATGAAGTAATCCTTGAGTGCTGCCACAAATTGGCCGCGGTTTTCTGCCGTGCCAATGTTGTTTACTTGCAGGCGCAGGCGATCCAGTATCTGCAGGTCACTCAGCACCTTGTGTACCACATGAATCAGCTGCGCGTCCAGGCTCGCATCTCTGAGTCCTATAATTTCAAAGTCGTACTGGTAAAACTGCCGGTAACGCCCTTTCTGTGGCCGGTCATGACGGAAACACGGGCCTATGGCATACAGTTCCACCGGTTGCGGTAACTGCTGCATACCGTGTTCTATATAGCTGCGGCAGATGCTGGCAGTGAGTTCGGGCCGTAGAGCAAAATCACCCTCCTCCTGCTCTGCAGAGTGCTTGGAGGAAACCATAAAGAGCTCCTTCTCCACAATGTCTGTGTGCTCGCCTATACCCCGCTCAAAAATAGAGCGGTGTTCAAAAATTGGCGTTTCAATGCGTTTGTAACCGGCTTGTCTGGCGCGGTGACGCACAGCCTTTTTGATGTAGGTCATATACACGTGATCCTCCGGGAGGAGATCGTGCGTGCCCTTTGGAGTACGAAACGTGGATTGTGACATAGGTCTACAGAACAGGAAATGTGATTTGAGGAGATCCCACGGTAGTTCCGCTTATGCGGGATGAAGGGGGATTGCTGTACGCAATTGCATCTCAGCTACAGTTCAAAATGAGAACACGTGAAGCGTACGCTAGCAGAGATTCTTCTTTTGGTGAAGCCTTAAAATGCCCTATTGTGTGGATTTTTCGGGGGGTTGTTATGCAACCCTGCAAAAAGACGCCTGACCATGGTCATTTGTCATGGAGTAGCCAATGAGGGCGCTGATCATTTTCACAGAGCCATTATATGCACATTCTCACGGGTTGGCAATTTACTTTGGTAATTTGGAAAACTTGGATAAATGGAGGTTCCACTTAAAAGAAACCCAGGTGCCGTGGTGCACTTTTGAATGCATGTATGGCCTCATGGAAATAAAGCTGTAAAAAGCTGAAGGGAAATTTGGTATTGCATACTTGATGGTAGTATCCTGTAGGTATGATTTTCTCAAGGAAAAATGCAGGCAAGTGGGTAGCAAGCAAAAATGGGAGAGCAGTGGAAACTGCCAGAAAGCTTGAGACACTTCTGAAAAAGGTAACTAAAAGAGAGGATCAGTCTTCTCTTCGATTCGACAAAATTCCACCGAAAGCTTTTGCGGGTACCCTTTATGGAGTTTGAATACACGAAAAGAGAGTGGAGCAGAGGAATAGTGTATGTACCTACATTACCAATCTTATTGAATGGGTTTCCTGTTGGGCATGCACTTGTAGATACAGGAGCAGATGCAACATTGTTGCCTATGGAGTTACAGGAGTTACTGGCTGTTGAATTAGATACGCGGAATGCGATTCCTTTTACAAGTGCAGGAGGGGATGAATTTAAGGCTATACCTACTACCAAGCCTATAGAATATACGATTGAGCAGTCAGGATTTCGACCCAAAACCTGGAAGGGAATAGCATTTTTTGCCGAAGGGCAACCTGCTATATTGCTGGGGCAGTATCAGTGCTTGGAGAAACTGAGTATTACCTTTGATGCTCCTAACAAGAAGATTCGCCTTGCATAAGAAGGTCTTGCCACATTCTTTCTTCTGTTTTTTCTCTACAGATGTGGTCTTACAGCCGTAGGTAGTTTAGTATTCCCGCTGCACATGGCGAGAGCCTTCGAACCTTCGACAAGCTTAGGACTCAGGACACTCTCTGCCATTGCACTGATCCTTGTATCTATCTTATTTCTCACATGGCGAGAGTAGCTCAGTTGGTTAGAGCGTCCGGTTGTGGTCCGGAAGGTCGTGGGTTCGAAACCCATCTCTCGCCCCATTCGTCTTCACGGTGAACTTGTACAATGGTCTCAGTTATTGTACATTCTCTTACTTTGGCGATCCCGTTACGACGCAATGGAGCTATGTATTACGTTTATATTCTAGAATCGGAGAAGAACACAAAGCATTGGTATGTTGGTGTAACACGAGATCTCAATCGTCGCTTGAACGAACATAATGCTGGAGATAGCATTCATACAAATAAATTTAAACCCTGGAAAATAAAGAACTACACTGCATTCAATAGTCAGAAAAAGGCAGAGGCATTCGAAAGATACTTAAAATCAAACTCTGGCCGTGTGTTCTCTAAACGACATTATTAGTGTATGGGTTAGTTGCGGTGTAGCAGTATCGCCAACATCACCTCTGGAATACTCCACAAAGAACCATGCAGCACCTTAACTGCGAAGCCGAACAAAACCCATCTCTCGCCCCACAGTTGAATTCGTGACGAAAGCAAGTCCGCCGTAGGCGGACGTAGCTTGAGTCCGAAGATACTGTGTGCTGGGACGTTTGCCATAGCAAACGGAGCAGTACTGCATGAAGAGATCGGATATGTACATGAGAAGGCTTATTCTCCATCTTTCTCCTGTAGAGGAATCTCCCCGGAGTCCTGCAGTTTTTGCTGATCTAAACTGTCTGCACTAATGAGAAACTGTACATCATCATCTCCTTCCTGCTTCGCAGCCGCATTGGATGGTGTTTCCTGTGGGGGAATAGGGGTGCCCTTGAGCCATTCAGGCGGAGGAGCTTCTGGTTTTTTGGCTGCGGGAGCGGATGGTGTTTTTTCTTGAGGTACGGGTTTTGATTCTGCGGCAACAGATGTTTGTTCTTTGGGGGCAGGAGCAGGTGCAGCAGCCGGTGCAGAATTCTGTCCATTTGCTTTTTCCTCTTGTTCGCGCTTGCGCTTATTTTCTCTATAGCGTTGGCGCTTGCGGCGTTTGCGTTCCTGTTCGCGCTCTTCTCTGGTCTTATCACCATTTACTTGGACTGGAGCTTTAGATGTTACAGGAGCGGGTGTGGATTCCTTCTGCTTCTCTACCGGTACCCGTGCAGAAGAGGCAGGTCCGACAACAGTTGCTGGCTCTTCAGCTTTTTCTGCCGGTTTCTGTGGTGCCTTTGAAACTTCAGATGTTGTACCGGCAAGTGATGCTGCGGGTGCAGGTTTATCTGCAGTTTTCTCCGTGCTGCCCGCAAGCCATGGTGGGAGTGCAGCGTCATCCTTGGGAGGTGTGGTTTTTACAGGTGCCTCCTGTTTAGTTGGTTCTGTAACGGCTGGAGGAATCTTTTCCGAAGGAGCAGTCTCTTTTACTGCAGGTGCAGGTGGGGGCGGAGGTGGTGGTGGCGTCTGTTCTGTTTTCTGACTTGTACCGGCGAGCCACGCTGGGAGAGGTGGCTCCTGCTTCTTTTCTGCTGAAGTAGACTCTTTTGGCGTAGCAATGGTTTCTTTTTTCTCCGGAGCAGAAGTTTCGTTTGGCGCCTCTGGTGCTACAGGTTCCTGCGCGGACTCTGCAGTTTGGCTTTTCTGCACGCTAGATGAGGGGGCGAGCCAGGAAGGCATTTCTTTCTGTGCACCAGTCGTAGTTTCTTTCTTTTCTGTTGTGGGCGCAGCCGGAGTGGTCGTAGAACTGCCTTGCAACCAGGAAGGGACACTTGTGGGTTCCGATTGAGTGGGCGTTTCCGTTGGGCCTGCGGAGGCAACGGGCTTCAAAGGTTCCTGCGGAGGAGCAGGTGTTTCCTTTGGTGCCGTTTCTGCTGTACTTGGTGAGGGGGCCAACCAGCTGGGAACCTGGCGATTTACTTCGGGCGTTTCCGGTGCGGGAGATGCCTGTTCAGAGTCGTCTGCAGGTTTGGTGTTTTCTGCTGTTTCTTCCTTCTTTTCTTCGTTTGCATCCAGATCTGTATCCGCATCTTCATTTTTTGTGTCTGCCTTGTCTTCCTCTTTGTCCTCTTTCTTCAGTTCCATGAGAGGGAGTGCGGTGGTGCTCTCCGGAGAGTCACCAACCAATTTTTTCTCTGCAGCCTCAAGAGACTTCTGCAGATTCATCCCTTTTAGTTTTGAAACTACAAATACCACAAGCATTCCTATACCCAGTGACACAGCGAGTACCACCAGAGCCTTAAGAATCGTTTTCATCAGAGAGCCTCCTGCTTTTGTGTCGCCTTCGGGTTTCTGTTTCCCATCATTTTTTCCTGCATCTGTCGTGGGTGCCTTGTCACTGTTTTTTACGGAAACTTCCTTCTCCAGCTCAAGGAGTTTTGCGCCCGATCGGGCATCTGTAATACGCACTTGTACGTTGTAGGTTTGTTCCGTGGGGAAGGTATGTGTAGGTTCGTCCAGCAGGCTCTGTGTACCGTCTCCGAAGTTCCAGTAGTACAATGCCGGTACGGCAATAAGACCGGAACCGGTGCGTACCGCAAATGCGTATGTACCATCTCCACGGGGTTCAACAGTCAAGCCTGTTTTTGCTCTTTGCTCCTGCGCTTCTCTGAGGGCTTTTTGCACATACAGCTGAGAAACTACATCTATCTGCTGCGTTATAAGCGCACCGTTTTTTAGGCGTGCCGCTATGAGCATGGTCTGTTTTTCCAGTGTAGGTTTGAGCCAAATATGCAGGCTGCCCCGTCCCTGCGCAAAAATACTGTTTGCCAAAATGTTGTCATTGTAGGTATCGCCATCACCATTCAGGTCTTCTGCAATATTGATGTCCATGGCGAGTTGTTCAATATCTGCATGAATGATGTCCAGACGAATGAGTCGTTCTCCTCCCTCCAGTTGAATGCTGCCCTCTGCGTTTAGGGCCGGGGATGTTTTTACAATCTGAGGAGTTTCCTTTGTGGATTGCGTAATGAGAGGAGCATCGTTACTTGTTTGTATACGAAAGATGGTGCGTACCGATCCTTCTTCTTTCTCTACAACTTCGCCGTTTAAGAAGTACTCCGCTATTTCGGTGGGACGCATGCTAAAGAGTACGGATCTCTTTGCCTGCTCAAATGTGCGTCCTTTGCTCAGAACCCAGTTTACTGCGGCAGAGGGTGTGCTCTCCGCATAAATTTCAAAGATGCTGCCGGGCCTGAGTGCAAGGGTTTCCTGAATACTCGTTATTTCCTGCGCTCTCACAGAACTGGCTATGCCCAGTGGAAGCACGAGGAGTGCTGCGAGAACAAAACCAGGGGAGAGAATGCGTTTCAACATTGCAGAGAGGTTGTGTGAGCGTTTAGTTCGGAAGATTTGCCATAAATTGCACAATACCCTGTGCAAGCAGAATGATGATCAGACCGATAACAGCGTAGAAAATAATGCGCTTTGCCCTGTCCTTTGCCTCTTCCTCGCCGCCACTGAACACCATGAGAATACCCGCAATGACAATTACCACTACAGCCGCAAGTGCCATGAACGAAAGTACTGTTTTGATGATGGTAACCACTCTTTCTCGAATAGTTGCCCGTCCTACAATGTTTCCTGCTTCACTGGCGCCTGCGCCCAGTCCACCACCTCCGTAGACCGCAGCCTGCACAGCTGTAGAAGTTGTACCGAGTGAGACAAGAAGTGCCGTAAGGGTAGGAGAGATTCTGCTGAGAAGACGTTTCATCTGTAGGGTGGGTAAAGATCATACTATGATAGCACAAATGACCTTCTGATGCCATTTTATTTGGATAGAGGTTTGTGAAGGAACCAGAACCTTTCTGGCTATTGTATTTGGTATGCCGTATCTGTACTACTCCAGATCCTACATACCACATACCACATACGACATACTTTTTATACCGTGGACGCGCTATGCTTGTTTCGTGCATCCTTCCTCACCCGCACAGGTTATTGCTGCCGCAGGCACAGAGGCTTTTTTAGTCTCAAATCTTGTAAATGTTCGTTATATATCGGGTGTGGATGTGAGTGAGGGTATGCTGCTTATTACTCCGCGTTCGGCCGTTTTATTTGTGGATGGAAGATACAGCGAAGTGGCAAGTAAAGACGTACGTAGAGGTACGCAGGTACGACCTTTGGCTTCTCTTCCAACGATACTGGGACATCTTGCCGAATGCGGCTGTGAATCTGAAGCAGTCACACTCGCACAATTTCGCAACTGGAAGAGGAAATTTAAGAACACAAAATTTATTCAAAAATCCAAAATTGTGGAGCAGTTTCGTCGGACGAAAGATGCAGATGAAGTCCGAAAATTTCGCAGGGCACAACAGATGACCACCACTCTTCTTACAAGAGTTCCGGATTGGTTGCGGGGCGAAATCACAGAAAAAGCTCTAGCCCGGACGTTGCGCACAGCAGCCGATGAACTTGGCGCCGACGGGCTATCCTTTGAACCTATAGTGGCTTTTGGTACACATACCAGTCGTCCCCATCATCACCCCACCACTCGGCGTCTTCGTACGGGAAACATAGTGCAAATTGATGTAGGAGTACGGTACGGAGGATACTGTGCAGACCAGAGTGCGGTTTTCTTCACCGGAAAAAAGACACAGAAACAGCAGCGTGTATTACAGGCTGTGCAGGAGGCAAAAGATACGGCACTGGCACTCGTGAGGTCCGGAGTTTCTACGCATACATTGGATAAAGAAGCACGTAGAGTTCTTCGTTCCTACGGTCTGGAAAAGTATTTTATCCACTCACTGGGTCATGGTGTGGGACTGGAAATTCATGAGGGTGCACGTATTTCCCTGCGTGTTCCTGAGGAATTCTTGCAGAAGGGGGAAATTGTCACTATAGAACCGGGTGTCTACATTCCGGGTCAATTTGGTGTACGGTTGGAAGAGGAGGTAGTTGTGGCATAGGCATAGTGTATGCGCACTCTGAAACAAAAGTTAAAAATACATTACAATGCATCAATACAAATAAAAGTACCTGTTTTGTCATTTCAACCGGAAAGATCAAAAACGCAATTTTTGCTATACTGATAGGAATTGAACACACACATGAACATTCCACGTCGCATCTTTCTCACGTTGGCACTTGTGCTACTCATCTGTCCTGTGCGGGCGGGGAGTAACCGTGAGCCGTATGAGCAGGAGTTTCTCATTACGGCGTATTACTCGCCGCTGCCCGGACAGTGCTGCTATGTGAAAGGCGGGTACGAGGCCGATAAAGTACTGAACGGGGAAGGCAAGCAGGCCTCCGACGGCACGGCGGTGTACCCCGGCATGCTGGCAGCTCCTGCCAGTTATCCCTACGGCACTAAAGTGGATTTGCCCGGCATTGGTGTGCTCACTGTGCATGATAGAGGTGGAGCAATTCAGGAACTGCAGAGCGGTATGCATCGCCTGGATGTATGGGTGGGTTATGGAGAGGAGGGCCTTGCACGCGCACTGGAATTCGGTTTGCAGCATGTGCGTGGTACGGTTTACCCACCAGGTTTTCACCAGCCGCAAACGCATCTGGCACTGGAAAATCTCCCGGCACCCTTAGGGCGGCTGGAGAGTTACAAACTGTCGTATTTCGGTTTGTTGGCATTGCGTGCCCAGAAGGACGACCAGAGTCTCTCTGTACGTATGCTCCAGGAGCAGCTGAAGGACATGGGTTATTTCCGCCATCCCATCACGGGTTTGTATGGTGAGGTGACTCAGCAGGCACTGGCACACTTTTTGCAGGACTATCATCTCAGTGAACCCACAGATGAGCTCACAGCTGAAACAGCTGCGTTCCTCCTTTCTGCGGCACATCGCAAAGGTGTTGCCAATCCCATTCAGGAATACGTAGATGCGGAGAGCCAACCGGAAACTCTGCGTGAAGCACAGCGTATATTGCGATTTTTAGGCTACTACCGAGGCAGAACAGATGGTCTGTACACAGAAGCGCTTGCCGATGCCATCCTCCGTTTTCAGCAGGAGAATTTTCTGGTCGGCACACAGGATGATCCCGGAGCAGGTCGCATTGGTCCGCTGACCATGCAGCAAATTCGTGGAGCTTGGGACCGCAAACTCGTTGCAGAACGTGCAGAGAAATTCATGCTCCTTCATGACGTGGTCGTGCACATTGATGCGGCAAATTTGTCCGTGGAACAGTTTCTTTCGGAAGGGGATAACGGTTCCCAGGTCAGACGTTTGCAGTCGCTTCTTGCAGAAGGTGGATACTTTCCCAAAAAGATGATCAACGGAAACTACGGGCCGCTTACAGCGGATGCAGTTTTGCAGTACCAACTTGCACGGAACATTCTTCATTCTCCGCAGGAACACGGTGCCGGCGTGGTGGGTCCTGCAACTCTTACATTGCTTCGCAAAGAGCAGAGTCGTGCGTTGTATCAGTTGGTAAGGGCAGAGGGAAGGCAGGCACTCTAAAGTCAATTGCACTTCTGTCTCGGGACTTGCACTCTATACTCGGTGAAGTCGCTTACCCTTTTTTTGCTGGCATGCATGTTCCCCTGTTCTGCCTTTGCAAGCGGTCCACTTAGCCGTCGTGATGGGTTTTTGCTTATTTGGGATTCCATTCGTCGCCCCGTCTACGAGACGTCTGTGCAACCTTTTACAGATGTTTCTGAGGGTGAGGAGGGGTATACGGAAATTACCTACGCCAAGGGAAGAAAGTTTTTTGATGAGGGTATGACTCATTTTCGTCCCGATGATCCACTGACCCAGGAAGATGCACTCATCTGGATCTTTCGTTCCAGAAACGTGGTTGAGCGACCCTCCATAGAGCGTTCCGATATCCACCGTCTCCTGGAGCGTTATCCCATTGCAGATTTCCGTGGAGATGCCAACACGCAGACGCGGGAAGAAGTTCTGGATCTCCTCATGGCGCTGGATACTCTTCTTATAGAAGAGGTGCATACAGTGAGCTACTACGCCGATGATTTCCATGGGAAAACAACGGCATTCGGAGAAAAATTCGATATGGAAGACTTCACTGCGGCACATCGCAGTTTTCCGGAAGATACGCTTGTACAGGTCACAAATGTGGAGAACAGGAAAAGTGTAACCGTGCGTGTGAATGACCGTGGGCCCTATGTGGAGGGTCGGGACATGGATTTAAGCAGGGCTGCATTTGAAAAAATTGCGCCCATTTCACAAGGCGTGCTCCATGCTACCTTTCGTCGCCTCGGAGATGTGGATCTCGTCGGCGAGTGCGAGGATGTCCCCCGTACCTATCAGCGACGTATAACACGGGATGTACGTTTTCACCGTGGTATTCCACATACTTTTTCCCTGGGAGAAACGCTCTTCCTGGGGTCAAACAGGTACTTTGTTGTGCGTGGTATTACATTCCCGGACGGCGCGAGCATCCGGGTACAGGATTTTGTAGGCCCCCGTGAGCGTTTCCAGTTCACACCTTCTGTTACGGGCGAGTATCGCTTTCTTGTAGGTACTGTGCAGGGGAACCAGCGGGAGATGGTGATGTCTGTCTCTTCCTGTTCTCGTGAGCCATCGTAATGCTCCAGATGCAGATCCAAAAGTTGCCTGGACCGCCTATCCAAATTCAAAAAGCGGATACCACCTATGACCCGTTCCTACAACGCGAACTGCTACCCCCAATGGGAAAAATATGCTACAATACAGCGATTTCTTGCTATTCTTTCCCTAACTCTCTCTTCTCTCCGTGGGTGCATTCCTTGCCTTCTTCTTCTGGCCTATTGCTCTAGGCATTCTCGCTCTGCTCACGAGTATTGTGAATGCAGCTATCTGGGGCCAGCTCCTTGGTTTTTTCATTTCCAATCCTCTGGAAGGGGTCTTGTGGGTGGTGACCATCTACTGTCTGTGGAGAGCCATAAAGAAGTATTTCCGTCTCTACTACGCTTTGCGGCAGTCAAAGAACTTGGTCGCTTACAAAGTCATCCAGCCCCGCAGTGATAGCAAAGTGGACCAGGAGAAACGTACAGATAAAGACTTCAAAGAGAAGATGGCTGTAATGGAGCAGCTCTACCGCGCACTCTGGGAGGTTCGCAGTTTGACCATTTGGCAGTCACTCCATTTCTGGTTGTTTCGCAACATCATCATCAGCATGGAGCTTTGTTTAGAAAAAGGAGAACTGATGTTTTACATCGTCACACAACCGAGGTTTGCTTCTATTGTAGAAAAACAGATTACGGCCTTTTATCCCGATGCAGAAGTATTTCCGGAAGAAGTGCCGGACATTTGGCCGAAGGGCAAACAGCTTGTGGGGTATAACATGGCTCTCAAGCGGCCCTTCATGTACCCCATCCGTTCCTACGAACAGATGCAAGATGATCCGCTCAATGGCATTGCAAACGTACTCAGTAAACTGAAGGAAGACGAAAAAGCTGCCATTCAAATGGTGATGACTCCCTCTTTTTCCAACAAGTGGGGGAGGCAGGCAAAGGAGCAGGCATCTCTCAAATTTAAAGGCAAGAAGGAGAATTTGTTCAGTGGTATTCCCGGACTTTCCATCGTGGGCTACATCTTCAGTATGTTTGCCACCAGTTCCACTGGTTCCACCTCCGCTCCCGGTGCGAGCAAGGGGGATGCATTCATTCGTATGATTCAACCGGAGGAAGAGCTCTACAAACGCATGGGAGAAAAAGGCGGTATGAGTTTTTATCACTGCAATATTCGTTTGCTCGCTTCCGCCGGAACCTGGGAGAGGGCACTGGAAATTACGAATAACATGCAGGTGGCCTTTAATGCTTTTAAAGACCTGTACGGAAACTTCTTTGTAAACAAGCGCATGCTGTGTGAATTTATGCCACTCAAGTGGAATGCACCGCTCATTTACAAACTCTGGAAGCGCAGATTGAATGGCTACTTCAGCCCCCGTTGCATGCTGGTAGAGAAGGAACTAGCCGGCCTCTACCACTTCCCGGATAGCCGCTACAACAAAATCCCCATTATTCAGTGGAGTTCGTACAAGGTGCTTCCGCCTCCGCCGGATGCTCCTGTAGAAGGCATACTGCTTGGCAACAACAAGTTCCGGGGTGTGGAGACACCCATTCGTTTCATGGGTACGGACCGCACACGTCATCACTACATCATCGGTAAATCCGGTTCCGGTAAATCCGCACTGCTCAGCTGGATGTCGCGCCAGGATATCGCAAATGGTGACGGGGTGTGCCTGGTAGATCCTCATGGGGATCTGGTCGAAGATGCACTGGCACACACGCCAAAATCCCGTGCAAAAGAGGTCATCGTATTCGATCCTTCGGATACAAACAGGCCCATGGGTTTGAACATGCTGGAAGCCACAACTCCCGAAGAAAAAGACCGGGCGGCTCTGGATGCCATGGAAATCTTTATTAAACTTTTCGGTAATGAAATCTTCGGTCCCCGCATTCAGCATTACTTCCGTAACGGCTGTCTTACACTCATGGATGATGAAGAGGAGGGTGCTACACTCATCGATGTTCCGCGATTGTTTGTAGATGACGAGTTCCAGCGCTACAAGGTGAGTAAAATTCGCAATCCGGTTGTACGCAGTTTCTGGGACCATGAAATGGCACAAACCGGCGATAGAGAAAAGCAGGAAATGATTCCGTACTTCAGTTCCAAATTTGGTCCATTCATTACGAACACGACCATGCGTAACATTATTGGCCAGCCAAAAAGCGCATTCAATATCCGTGAAGTCATGGATTCCAAAAAGGTACTGTTGGTCAACCTCTCCAAGGGAAAGATCGGCGATACGAATGCGGAACTTTTGGGCCTTATTTTTGTGAATAAAATCAGTATGGCAGCTATGAGCCGTGCAGATGTTCCCCGGGCAGATCGTAAACGTTTCTACCTCTACGTGGACGAATTCCAGAACTTTGTCACGGACGCATTTGCCACTATTCTTTCCGAGGCGCGCAAATACGAACTTGCACTGGTTATGGCGCACCAGTATATAGGCCAGCTTGTGGGCAAAACATCTGCCTACGGGGATTCAAGCACCAAAATGCGCGATGCTGTATTTGGTAACGTCGGTACCATCATGAGTTTTAAAATCGGTGCGGAGGATGCCGAGTACATGGCCAAGGAATTTGCCCCTATTCTCTCGGAGCAGGACGTTATCGGTATTCCAAACTTCAACTGTTACTGCAAACTGAATATCAATAATGTGCAGTCCCGCCCATTCAGTATGTCCACCATATGGGATGAGTCCGACCGTAACGAAGAACTGGCAAAACTCGTAAAGGAATACAGCAGACTCAAGTTTGCCCGTAAAAAAGTATTCGTGGATCAGGAAATTGAAGACAGAATTGGTATTAACCATGCATAGTCTGAACCACAGATTAAGATGTTTATGTACACCTGCGGTATCTGTGTAGTCAGCAAAATCTGTGGTTCAGACTTCTTGCATTTTGCCGTATCTCTGTTTAGCCTTTGTCCATGACTTCACTTAAGCAAGCACGGGATCTGTTCCGCATGCAACGGGACGCCAAGCGGGTTCGCAAACAGCTCAAAAAGGTTCATGTAGAGGCAGAATCTGCGGGTGTAAAAGTAGTGGTAAACGGTGAGCAGGAAGTTATTCGCATCGAAATAGCCGCTGACGTACCAAAGGAATCTCTTCCGGCTTTACTGATGGATACGCTCAACCGTGCGCTTAAAAAAGCTCAGGTTGTTTCTGCACAGCATATGCAGGAGGTCATGGGAGATATGGGGTTACCAACAGAGGAGGGAATGCGGGGCATGGGAAGTTAGTATTTCATACAATCTGCCCTTTTGTTCTTCTCGTCTGGGATTTTCTGTAGTGACGAGCCACTCGCGACTCATCTACTATAGCTCAGTATGAAGCGTGCATTCCTCATTATTATTGGCCTCGTTCTCGTTGGAATATTCTCCTACACCCATGCGCTTTCACCGCTGAATGCTGCCAGTCAGGATCGTCATACCATTGCCATAGAGCCGGGCTTTTCTGTACAGAAGATTGCACAGTTGCTCGTTGACCGTGCAATCATTCGGTCTCCCTTTGCATTTACAACTTACGTTCGACTACATGGCAAAGCAGCTTCGCTGCAGGCGGGAAAGTTTGTTTTGCGTCCGGCTATGTCCGTGCAAGAAATTGTGCTGTTGCTCCAGAATGGCAAAGCTGACGAAGCCATTATTACCATTCCGGAAGGGTATACCGTGCGACAAATAGATGCGCTTATGGCTCACAAAGGATTTTCCGGTACGGGTGATATTCTTCGCTGTGCGCGTGAATGTGATTTTTCCTCCTTTACCTTCCTGCCGCAGGTGGGAGGTCTTGCGGAGAGGGGTGGCAAAATAGAAGGGTACCTCTACCCGGATACCTATTTTGTGAGCAAGGATGACTTCTTTGCTAAATTCTTTTTGGAACGTCTCCTTACCACCTACCGGAATAAAGTTATTGAGCCCTATGCTGAAACCATAGAGCAGTCGGGTCGTACGCTGCATGAACTGGTGACTATGGCTTCTCTTATAGAGGAAGAAACTCTCACGAATGCCGAGCGCCCGGTCGTCTCGGGTATTCTCTGGAAGAGGTACGATGACGGAAGGGGACTTGGTGTAGATGCCACCGTGCGTTACATTCTGGACAAGCCGACCCAGGAGATCACCACCGGAGACCTCAATACAAACTCACCTTACAATACCAGGAAGTTTAAGGGTCTTCCTCCCGGGCCCATTGCCAATGCGGGTACAAAGAGTTTTGTGGCTGCACTCTTTCCCAAGGAAAGCGAGTACTGGTACTACCTGCATGGAGACGATGGAGTCATCCACTATGCCGTTACCAACGAGGAGCATAATGTGAATCGGTATTTGTACATACACTAACTTGGGTTTCTAAGTGCAGGAGGTAGAATTTGATAAAATGTAATTTATTTGATATAATACATATTAAAGTATACACACCATTTCATACACTAAAGTACACTACCTACTATGATAAAAGGTACGCATAACCATCGCCTCAAGATTGGCGTCATGGGTTCGGCTTCCGGCCCGCAGATTGAAAATGAGCATGCCATAGAGATGGCCCGTGAGCTGGGGAAGGAGATTGGCAAACGTGGTTACATTCTGGTGAACGGTGCCTGTCCCGGCTTACCAAACGATACGTTGCTTGCGGCAAAAGAAGCGGGAGCCCTTACCATAGGTATTTCGCCTGCTTTTTCTAAGCATGCACACATCTGCGAGTACAAGTCGCCCCATGAACACGACATGATCATTTATACCGGTATGGGTTTTATGGAACGCGATATTATCAATATCCGCTCTTCGGATGCCATTGTGATCATCAGTGGAGGAGTCGGTACGCTCAATGAACTTACTATTGCCTATGAGGAAGGTCGTCCCATAGGCATTCTCACCAATACCGGGGGCATCAGTAATTCTATTCCCTACATTATAGAAGAGCTCTGCCAAAGAAAGGTCGCTCCCAATATGGTTTTTGATGACGACCCCAAGGCTCTTATGGATAAACTTGTAAAGGCTATAGAAGAGTACCCTCTCCCGCTCCATGAAGATGGACGTGTGATAGATGACGGAAAACCGGAAGGTCGTCGCGAGTTGCACGAACTGGCTGGCACGGAACATGCTCGGAGTACAGAACCAGGATCACGGGGGTAGTCATGCTCGTTCTTGTGTCGGGATCGTTCTTCCTATTTAGAACCTGGTTCCTTGTTTCCTTTTCAAAGAAACAACCCAAGGAAACTGACGAACCCGAACCCGAGTCCTATCCCTAACGCGACTCCTCCTTGGTTACCCAGCGCAGCGGAGTTCCCTCAAAGGCATATGTTTTCCGTATCGCGTTATCCAGTGTTCGTAGTTGTGAAACGCGTACATGCTTCGCATTTTTTACAAAGACCACAAATGTAGGGGGTATTTCTTCCGCCTGTGTAATGTGCTTTGCACTGGCCAGAGCCCCCATAGGATGCTTGCTCACCGCTTCGCGGAACCAGCGGTGCAGGTCATGTGTGGGAATTCTCCGGGAGCGGTTTCTGTGCACCGATTCAATAAGCGGGAAGATAGAGAGTAAACCTTCTTTCGAAACAGCAGAGCAAACAAGCAGTGGTGCATATCTACAGAAGAGGAGTGCGTTCTGTACCTGCGTGAGTACATGCTCCTTTTCCGCACTGCTCACCTGGTCCATTTTGTTCAGGAGAACGATAAGACCTTTTCCTTCCTCATTTGCCATCGCTGCTATGCGTTTATCTTGTTTTGAAACAGGCTGTGTGGCATCCAAAATAAGTACGCAAATGTCACAGTGCTCCAGTACCTGTATGCTCCTAAAGGATGCAAATGTTTCCATTTCACTTTTGCGTGTCTGCTTCTGCCGCTTGAGACCGGCAGTATCTATAAACAGGTAGTCCTTCTCGTGGAAGCGGATGACGGTATCTATGGCATCGCGCGTGGTACCGGGAATATCAGAAACCAGCAGTGGAGATGCCTTGCGCTGTGGTTCACTCATGAGCGCATTGACTATAGAACTCTTGCCCACATTGGGTTTGCCGATAATAGCAATTTTTGGCATTTCCTCTGCCTCTCCGGACTCGTCCTTTTGAAAATGCAGACCAAGAAGCTCTTCTACTATGGTACTTTCCAAATCTTCTATGCCAATCTTGTGTGGTGCACTTGTTGCAACGATATGGTCTGCTATACCCAGAGCAAAGTACTGCGGGAGTATTCCATCAATCTTCTCAGGATTATCACATTTGGTAAGTGCAAGAATCACCGGGACATGTTTGCGCTTGTTTTTTCGAAGCGTATCCACACATGCAAAATCACTGGAGGTAAGTTCTTCGGTGCTGTTAATGGTAAATATGATGAGGTCGGCGTGTTCCAGGGCAAGCAAAGACTGTTGCTGCACGTCATCTTCCAGGTCAGTATCCTGCGTGCCTCCTCCCATACCACCCGTATCAAGAAGCACATAATCCACTTTTTCACCTTCCACCCGGTGTGCCACCTGATCCCGTGTTGTTCCCGGTGTATCACTTACTATTGCCTTACGACGACCAACCAGCCTGTTAAACAGGGTTGATTTTCCGGTATTGGGTCGGCCGATAATGGCAACGACAGGGAGTTTTGGCATGAGAAAGGGAGTATAGAGACTTTTGGGTAGTATTGCACCTCTCCTTGGAACGTATCTAAAGTGTAGGAATACTTGCCTCATACCGCTATCCTATACCCATCATGAACCCCTACGATCCATCCTCTGTTGAGGCAAAATGGCAGAAGAAGTGGGAAGAGGAAGGTGCCTATGCCATAGATCTCAAGAAGGCGAAAAACCCGTACTACAGCATGGTGATGTTCCCGTACCCCAGTGGCGATAAACTTCATGTGGGTCACTGGTACAACTTTGCTCCGGCCGACAGTTTCTCACGCTACATGCGCATGCAAGGGAAGGATGTTTTCTGTCCTATGGGATTTGATGCGTTTGGCCTCCCGGCAGAAAATTACGCTATTAAAACAGGTATTCACCCCGATGAATCCATTACAACCAATACGCAGACCATGACGACACAGCTGAGGCGCATAGGTTGTATGTACGACTGGTCCAAAACCGTCAATACGAGCAAGCCAGAGTACTACAGGTGGACACAATGGCTCTTTCTGCAGATGTTTAAAAACGGTTTGGCGTACAGGAAGGATGCAAGTGTGAACTGGTGTACAAGTTGCCAAACAGTTCTTGCAAATGAACAGTGCCAGGATGGCAAATGTGAGAGGTGCGGAACTGAAATAGTGCACAAACCTATGACCCAATGGTTCTGGAAGATAACGGAGTATGCACAACGTCTCCTTGATAATCATAAGAGCCTTGATTGGCCACAGAAGACAATTCTTATGCAGGAGAACTGGATTGGTCGTAGTGAGGGGTGTGATGTCTGCTGGAACGTTGATGGCTCAGATATTGTATTGGATACGTTTACGACTACCGTCGATACAATCTATGGAGTTACATTTGCTGTTATTTCTCCCGAGCATCCACATCTTGATCAGATTTTAGGAGATGAACATCGCACTGCAGTTTTGGAATATAGGAAGGAGGCGATAAGGAAAACTGATATTGACCGTATTGCAGCAGGTAAAGAGAAAACAGGTGTAGATACAGGTGCATTATTAATCCATCCTTTTACCGGAGAGAAAATTCCACTATGGGTTGCTGATTATGTACTTATGAATTATGGCACGGGAGTGGTTATGGGAGTTCCGGCTCATGACCAACGTGATAGGGACTTTGCGATAAGGTACGGGTTCAGTATTGTCGAAAGTATTGAGTCTCCTGATGGCAAATCATTTGTATACGATGAAGTTGATAAATATTGCTTAAAGGGAAAAATAATACATTCGGGCGAGTTCACAGGTATGGATATCCTTGAGGGTAGAAAGAGAATCACTGAAGTTTTGGAAAAAAGAAAAATGGGAAAATGTAAAATTCAATACAAACTGCGTGACTGGTCGATTTCCCGCCAGCGTTACTGGGGTGCTCCTATTCCTATTGTGTACGATCCCGAAGGGAATCCGCATTCCATTCCCGAAGAACATCTACCCTGGGAATTGCCACATGATGTTGAGTTTAAGCCAACCGGAACAGCCCCACTTGCCCAGAGTAAGGAACTCAAACAACGTACCGAAGAGATTTTTGGAAAGGGTTGGACTCCGGAAGTAGACACCATGGATACTTTCGTTTGTTCTTCCTTCTATCAGTTTCGGTACCTTGCTGAGGGCTCTGAGAAGCAACTCATTTCTCCGGAAATTGAGAAAAAGTGGATACCTGTGGACATGTACATCGGCGGACCTGAGCACGCATGTATGCACCTTATCTATACGCGCTTTGTAACTATGGCACTCAAAGACTTTGGATTTCTCACGCATGAAGAGCCCTTTAAGCGCCTTGTTCACCAGGGTCTTATTACCAATAACGGCGCTAAAATGAGTAAGAGCAAAGGCAATGTGGTCAGTCCGGATGCTTTTGTAGAACGGTATGGCAGTGATACCTTCCGCATGTATCTTATGTTCATGGGCCCCTTTACGGAGGGGGGGGATTGGAGTGATACGGGTATAAAAGGAATGGATAGATTTGTACAAAGAATTTGGAAATATTTTAGTAATAGAATATCACTTGAGCCCAATATAAAGGGAAAAAGTAAGAACAAAAAAGTTGAACAAAAAAAAGAAGTTACTGTAAAGCTTCATGCAACTATACAGAAGGTGACAGCAGATATAGAGCGTCTCCATTTTAATACCGCACTTTCTGCACTCATGGAGCTACTGAATCTTTTAGAGAAACAGGAGTCTGTTTCTACAGAAGTTTCACAGGTATTTGCCACACTCCTTGCTCCGCTGGCACCACATCTGGCAGAAGAGCTCTGGGAACTTTCGGGAGGTCAGGGTTTTGTTATAGATCAGCAGTGGCCGGAGTTTCATGCCTCTGAGCTTGTGCAGGTAAGCATTACTATTGCTGTGCAGGTAAACGGCAAGCTACGCGGAGAGTTCACTGCCGCACCGGATGTGTCTGAAGCGGACGCCATAGCACTGGCAAAACAAGATGAGAATGTCCGGAAGTATCTCGAGGGCACTACCATCAAGAAAGAGATCTACATAAAAGGGAAGCTGGTGAGTTTAGTGCTGTCATAGCTATGAGCTATGAGCTTATAGCTATAAGCTAGCTCTATGTCTGATCATCCCTTTGACCGTTATGCAACCTTCACTGATCTCAGTACACTGAAGGAGTACAGCGCAAAGCCCTTGCGCAGATGTGTACGTGTGAATACCCTCCTTTCCTCTGTAGAGGAACTGAAGGACTGGGCGGCAAAGAAACAATGGAAACTCGAATCCGTCCCCTGGTGTGCTACAGGCTTTTTTGTTGATCGTGATGACCGCTCTATTCCTCTGGGCAAAGACCTCTTACATCTTCTGGGCCATTTTTACTTTCAGGAGGCGAGTAGTATGTTGCCTGTAGCCCTGCTGCAGCCTCAGCCACAGGAAATAATTTTGGATATGTCTGCTGCACCGGGCAGCAAGACCACACAAATTGCTGCCTGTATGGATCTACAAGGCGTTGTTATTGCAAATGATATTGTGGACAACCGCCTGAAGACACTCAAGTCTGCTCTGCAGAGGAGCGGTGTACTCAATGTCATCATCACGAAGAAAGTTGGCCAGTGGTTTGCAAAGCACATGACAGAGCGTTTTGACCGTGTACTTTTGGATGCTCCCTGTACAGGACAGGGGACAAGTCGCAAAGATCCAGACGCCTTGGAGTACTGCAGTGAGCAGAGCATCCGCAAGTCCGCAAAATTACAGAGAGAGCTTCTGGAATCTGCTCTGCACGCTACAAAAATTGGTGGTCGCATTGTCTATTCCACTTGCACATTAACCCCGGAAGAGAACGAAGAAGTGGTACAGGACATATTGAACAAATTTAGTGATCAAGTAGAAGTTATAGACCCAAGAAAAATAGCTTGCAATGGGTCTGAAACAAAATTTGATATCTGTATGCATGATTCAGGAAAAGTGCAGTCTGGAGCAGGGGACTTGCCCTTTCTGCGTATCTGGCCACAGACGTATAATACAGAAGGATTCTTTTGTGCGGTTCTGCAGAAGACGGCTTCTACCAGGCAGCCCGAGCATATGGAAATCAAACATTTTCGTGAAATGCCCGTACCAAAAGGGAACGCACGGAGCATATCTGCTTTTCTTTCTCAGCGGTATGGAGTGAATATGATAGGTGAGCACGAGCAGCTGTTCGACAAAGGAGATCATCTACTCATTACAACACAGGATGTAGCATCCTTTCCCTTGCCGGTTATGGATTACTCTCTTGGTATGCCTTTTGGTCGAAGGCTGCGGGACATTCCGGTTTACATAGATCACGAGATGGCTGTACTAAGAGGTGGCGCAGCAACTTTAAATGTTTGCCATATAGATGAAGACCAATTGCAGCAGCTCTTGCGTGGGAGTGACATTTCGTGTGATGCTGCGTTGTTCGGGCACGTACTCGTTCACTATGGCAACTGGTGTATTGGTCGCGGTCGTGCACGTAATGGTGTGCTGAAAAACCACCTTCCACGATGGATGATTTATCAAATGCAGGATGTTGTGTGAAGTGCTATGCTGATTCCCTCATGGATCCCGTATTTGAAATAAAGGCTCGTTTACCCATCGATGAACTTGTTGGTGGCTACTGTACGTTGCTCAAGAAAGGAAGGCACCTGCATTGCATCTGTCCGTTCCACAATGACTCGCATCCCAGTATGCTGGTCTCACCTGAAAAAGGTATTGCCTACTGTTTTGCCTGCAATAGTGGTGGCGATATTTTCAGTTTTTACCAAAAAATTGAGGGAGTGGATTTTAGGCAGGCACTCAAAGATTTAGGAGAGAGAGCAGGTGTCGATGTTTCCGATGTACAGGCAGATCCGGTAAAGAAGGATCTCAAAGATCGTCTGCGTTCCTGTCTGGAAGAGGCGCAGAAGTTCTACGCAGCTTCTCTTGCACAGAGTGAGACAGCCAGGAAATATCTGGACAAGCGCGGGATTCCCGAAAAGCAAACGAAACAATTTGGATTGGGCTATGCACCTGATTCCTTTTCCCACACCTACGAGCATTTGCTGAAGCAGGGGTTTTCCAAGAGTGAGATTTTACAGTGTGGTCTTGTGATTCAGAAAGACCTCTCCGAAGGCAAAGTGTACGACCGTTTTCGCAATCGTCTTATGTTTCCCATTCATGACCATCAGGGGAAGTTTGTCGCCTTTGGCGGGAGGACTCTTGGTGATGATGATGCGAAGTATATTAATTCCGCAGAGAGCCCTTTGTACCATAAATCATCGGTTCTCTATGGTTATCACCATGCAAAAGAGGCCATGCGTGAAAGTAAGAAAGTAGTGATGGTCGAAGGGTACTTTGATGTTCTCGCGTGTCATCGCAGCGGTGTACACAATGCCGTTGCTGTTTGTGGTACTGCCTTTACAACAGAGCAGGCCAAAATTCTCAAACGTTCCATAGAAACAGTGGTGCTGTGTCTGGACCAGGATGCGGCAGGACGGCAGGCTGCCGAGCGCGCATATCACCTCTGTAGTGGAGATGAATTGCATGTACATATTGCCGTATTGCCAGAGAAGGATCCCGATGAAATGGCAACAAAAGATCCAAAGCTTCTTACAGAGATACTCTCTAAACAGGATGTACCCTACCTTGATTTTGTTTTACAGAATTTGAGTACCGAAGATGTCACATCTGTGGAAGGCAAGCGTCTCATACTCAGTACCATGCTTCCTCTGCTTGACTCCATTCCCACAGCCGTGGAGCAGTCCCACTATCTTGCCAAAGTTGCAGGGCTTCTGGGAACTACAGAGACCGTGCTGAAGGAAGATCTTGTACACTTTTCCAAGCCCCAATTCCGTACACAGGAACAATCCCATGACCAGGAGCACCATGATAAAAAAAAGCCTTTTTCCAGTATGGAATTTGCTTTGGTACTTTTTCTCTTCTATCCACAGCACCGGCACCTGCTGGATCAGCTTATTTTCCCCGAAGGAGATGCAGAAGAGAGTTTTTACACAGCGGTGCAACATGTCCCTGAAGGTAAAGTGCTTTCTGCAGAAATGATAGATGTACCGGAAGAGGAGAGGGAGCGTCTTTCTATTTTACTTCTCTACTGTGAGAACCACCTGCTTACAGAGTGGTCCGATACTATGGCAGAACAGGAAATGAAAAAGAATTGCCGAAAAGCCAACCGGGACTTTTTGCAGCGCAAACAACGCGATATTGCACGGCAGCTTACCAAGGCCAGAACCGAAGGACGTCGCCAGGATGAAGCCCAGCTGGCCACTCAGTACCAGCAGGTACTGAAGCTTTCGAAGATGGCACTGTAGCCTACGACTCAGATATGGGTTTTTTCTTACAGTTCCTCTTTGCTTTCATCCGGGGATCAAAGTACCCTACTCTGCGATTGGCGAATGCCTCTTTTCGCCTATACTGCATGTCCACATGGCATCACATCCGAGAAAATTCATAGCCCAGCCTACCGATGATGATCTGAAGGGCTTGCCCGAAGATGTAAAGCACCTCATTAAAAAAGGGCGTGAGCAGCGCTATGTCACGCACCAGGAGATTATGAAAGTTGTTCCCACTGTGGAAAAGAACGTAGATCTTCTGGATGAAATTTATACACTCTTGGTGGATTTGGGCATACAGATCATAGATGTGAAAGATGCTCTCATCTGGCAGAAGAAGTCCCGCATGGACTTAGGTGAGCCAACAGAGGACCTCACAGAGGTCGCTACTTTCGATGAGTCTGATATCGAAGCCGATGGAGAGAGTGATGCGGATGCCGAAAGTGACACAGATGATGACGATGATGATGCTACCGACTCTGGCGATGTAAAGGCTAAAAAAGTCCAGAAGACCAGTGCTGACGGAGATGATGATGCACTGGATGTTATTGCGACGGCAGGTATTGCCATAGACGAGAAGGAGATCACGGATGAAGAAAAGGGAAAGCGCAGACGTGAGCGTGAGGTAGATCTGCTGGAAATCAGCAATGACTCCGTGCGTATGTATCTCTCGGAAATCGGTCGTGTACCTCTCATTGATGCGAAGAAGGAAGTGGAACTTGCGCGTCGGATTCGCAAGGGTGATGCCTCTGCAAAGCAGCAACTGGCTGAGGCAAACCTCCGACTCGTTGTGAGCATTGCAAAAAAGTACATTGGTCGTGGGCTTTCCTTTCTTGACCTCATACAGGAAGGAAATATTGGTCTGTTTCGTGCTGTAGAGAAATTTGACCCGGAGCGTGGATTTAAGTTTTCCACCTATGCAACCTGGTGGATTCGGCAGGCGATTACACGGGCTATTGCAGATCAGGCGCGTACCATTCGCATCCCTGTTCACATGGTGGAAACCATCAATAAGCTTACACACACGCAGCGTCGTTTGGTCCAGGAGCTGGGACGTGAACCCTCTGTGGAAGAATTGGCTGTAGAAATGGAAATGGATGTGAAGAAAGTTCGGCACATCAAGAAGATCAGCCAGGATATCATTTCCCTGGAATCACCCGTAGGGAGTGAGGAAGACAGCAAGCTCGGTGACTTTATAGAAGACGAAGAAGCCATTAATCCGTTTGATGCAACAAATCGCCAGCTACGGAAAGAGAACGTACATTCCATGCTGGAGTTCCTTACGCCTCGTGAACGGAAAATTATTGAAATGCGTTTCGGGCTCAATGACGGCATTGGTCATACTCTGGAGGAAGTAGGAAAGGAATTCGGTGTGACCCGCGAACGCATACGTCAAATAGAAGCCAAGGTTTTACAGAAGATGCGCGACCATCCACGGTCACTCAGTATCCGTGAACACGGTGGAGCCCCCAAGCGTGTTGGTTTTACACCAAATGCACCTTTCCTGAGTGCTGAGGCATCACTGGAAAATCTCCTGAAGAAAGACTTGGAGGAGTCCGGAAAATAACACAGCTGTTCAAAAAAGAGTCTCCTAGTTTTCACAGGGGAGACACTTCTCTGTAGAGACTACTTTGGCATAAGTTATTGACCTTTGCCTGGCAGAAGAAGGTACACACCGCTCAGACCGACCAGAACGTACACAACAGACTCAACCATCGGCCAACTACCCAGGATCATGGAAACAACGTTGAGGTCACTGCCCGTAAACTGGCCGATACCCACGAGTCCCCAGTTGAGAGCTCCAATGGTAACGAGCAGCTTTGCAATACTACTGATGAGTGTTTTTTCCATACGAGAGAGAAAGGGAAGAAGATAAGAGGAGCCGTATCACAACAGGCCTGACCCCAGGGGAAAGGCCTGTGTGAAAGAAAAGCGATTGGCTACTTGCAGCACTTGCCGCTTTTTGCGAGTTTTAGAACTGTAGCAGCGCCTACAAGGAGGTAGACGAGGTTTTCTATAGCAGGCATGCTGCCGAGGAGAATGTTGACAATGTTCAGATTAGAGCCGAGGAAGCCGCCAATACCAACGAGACCCCAGTTTAAGCCTCCGACGATAATGAGGATCTTGACGACCTTACAGAGGGATCCGCCACCGCCACAGGAGCCGCCGGAAGAGTGACCTGCATTGGTAGGAGAAGGAGAAGGAGTTACCATAAGTGAAAATGGGGAAGAATACGGCTTACACTGTATCATGGATGGCATCCTCAAAATACACTTAGCACATAGGTATAGGGTATCTGGCAAGTGAAGTGTGAACATCAGTTTATCGTTCTAAAGACCTCTGCATATGTGATAGCATGCGCGTATGGTGCAAGGTACACATGCAGCTGTGGCAAAGAAAAAGGCGCAAAGAGCCCACTCAGGAGGGAAGAAGGCATTTTCGCATCGTATGCAGCAGTTGAGTGATGAGCAGAAACTTGCGGTGCAGACCCTGGAAGGTCCTGTGATGGTCGTTGCAGGTCCGGGTACCGGCAAGACAGAGGTTACAGCCCTGCGTGTTGCTACTATTTTAGAAAAAACACATATGCGTCCCGGAAATATTTTGTGTCTAACCTTTAGCAAGAGTGGAGCCACTGCAATGCGCAGAAGGCTGAGAGACATCATTGGTTCAGATGCGTACGGTGTGACTGTTAACACTATTCATGGCTTTTGTAACGATATTATTCTGCAGCACCCCTCTGTGTTTGAAGAGTGGTCTGCACTTTCACAGATCAGCGATGTGGAACGCTACAGAAGTTTGAATAAAATAATTGATCAACTAATGCCAAATTTGGCTCTGGTAAACAAGAAAAGCCCATACAGAAGAACCAGAGATATCCTCATGCGTATCAGTCAGTTAAAAAAAGAGGGCGTAACAGATCGTGCTCGTCTCAGTGCAATTGCAGATGCGTATGAAGAGCAAATGGCACATAAAGGAAGAGAGGGGACCAAGGTGCATACAGCCAACGTGCTCAAAGCCCGCAAGTTTTACGAATTGCTCGAAGTGTTTTTCCGTTACCAGGAGATGCTTGAAGCCAGCGGCCGGTACGACTACGACGATATGATTTTGCATGTGATTGCTGCCCTAAAGGACCAAGACTGGATGCTCGCTTCGCTTCAGGAACGTTATCAATACATGTTGGTGGATGAGTTCCAGGATACCAATGGTGCGCAGTATGCCTTTATTGAACTGTTGACAACAGATCCTACAGGTGATGCACACCCAAATCTATTTGTAGTGGGTGATGACGACCAG
Organism: Candidatus Peregrinibacteria bacterium CG10_big_fil_rev_8_21_14_0_10_49_10; assembly: GCA_002772545.1. Taxonomy (GTDB): domain Bacteria; phylum Patescibacteriota; class Gracilibacteria; order Peribacterales; family Peribacteraceae; genus GWB1-54-5. The sequence continues at coordinate 28,378 of PFDR01000015.1, forward strand.
GCTATCTACCGCTTTCAGGGTGCGAATCTTGCAAATATTCTCTCCTTTCGTGACCGTTTCCCTTCTGCTCCGGTCATACCCCTTACCGTGAGTTACAGGTGCCCACAGAAGATTTTAGATGCTGCAGAGCGTCTTATTTCCCACAATTCCGAACGCCTGGTTCACCACATACCGGGCCTCCAAAAACATCTTGTTTCCGCTGGAAAGCCAGAGGGGCAGAGCCCGTTACTCCTACTTGCACCCAGTGATATGAGTGAGCCGTGGCTGGTGGCGGATGTGGTACAGGAGCGTCTGACGCATGGTGTGGACCCGTCCGATATTGCAGTGCTGGTACAGACGAATGCAGAATTACCGCATCTTTACCAGGTACTCCGGGCGCGGAATATTCCTGTACAGATGACCGGAAAAATTGATCTGCTGCAGCATCCGCGTATTGTGGAGTTACTGGCTGTTCTTCGTGCGGTACAGCATCCACAGGAAAGTTCTGTACTGGCTACTGCGCTCGCTTGCGAATGTTTTGGTTGCAGATCAGTGGATCTTGCGCGTTTGTTTGGCCTGCGTCGCGCAGAAGAATGCTCTCTATACGATCTGCTGCTGCGCCTGGACGAAGCATCGCAGCCTCTTCCCGTAGCACTGGGTGATGCAGATGCACTCGTAGATGCACGTGACACACTTCTTTCTCTCCATCAGAAACTTGATTCCCGTACGGTGGTACAAACACTGGAGCATGCACTGCGTGATTGTGGACTTTTGCACTCTCCTGATGCAAATACGACAGATCTTCTGGATTTTGCCGCTCTGCAGGAATTTTTTGATCGCATGGAGCAACGCGCCTATGAGCAACCCTCCTTTACTTTGGACCAGTTACTGGCAGACATGGCACTCTACGGTAATGATGATTACGGAGACCTTCGTCTTACCTATGATCTGCCGCACCTCACGAATCAGGGAGTGCAAATAATGACAGCGCATAAAAGCAAAGGCCTGGAGTTTCACACAGTCATCCTCACAAACTTCCGGGAGGGTCACTGGGACCGCCGCCGAAATCCTGCGTCCCTCTCTGTACCCGAAGATTTGCTCTTCGGCTGGGAGAAAGATCAGAAGTCCTATGAGCAGGGGCAGGATGAGCGGAGAGTTGCCTTTGTCGCAATGACACGTGCGAAAAAAGAACTGTTATTCTCCTGCCCCGAAGAGACGACATCGGGAGATGCCCTCAAAGCAGTTTCTCCTTCCGGCTTCTTTGCAGAAGCAGGAGACTTGCCGGAAGAAAAAAGATCTGTAGAAAATCTTCATGCTATGTCTACTCTTCTTTCCGTTCCGGTGCGCAAACTGGATGCAGAGATGCAGGCTTTTCTGCGGGAGCGTCTAGAGCATTTTTCACTTTCTCCGTCTGCTCTGCAGGATTTTCTTACCGATCCGCATGTTTTTCTGGAACGCCAGTTGCTCATGGTACCGCAAGTCAAAGAAGTGCATTTCGCCTACGGAAATGCTATTCATCATGTACTGGCATTGTGGGCGCAGTCTGTAAAGCAAGGAAACCCTGTAACAAAAGAAGAGATGCTACAGGCTTTCTCTAAGCATATAACAGAGCGTGAACTCCTTACCTCTTTCGAATGTGCACGTATGGAAAGTCTCGGCTATGAGACCATCAGCCGATACTATGATCAGGAACTCCAAAAGCCACAAGTGCACATCCACACTGTAGAACATAATCTCTCTGCTCATCTCGGTGATATTCCCTTAAAAGGAAAAATTGATCGTATTGATCTTGTGGACCTCCATACTTCTTCGGCCATTGTGTATGACTACAAGACCGGTAAGCCCAAGTCACCCAAGGAAATAGAAGACTACGGCTACAGACGGCAACTTGTCTTCTACGCACTGCTCATGGATTTGAGTATGCCTCTTTTGCATGCCAAAGAGTTTGTACTAGAGTTTATAGGTGAGGGGAGTGAAGAGTCTCACCGACGAGTGTACACAGTTTCTGAGCCGGAGAAAGAAGAGCTAAAAAAGCTCATAAAGAACGTATGGGAAAAGATTACTGCATTGGATTTTACGCCACTGGAAGTGTAGCCCGGGAACCTGCTCAATTCATTCCGTTTACGAGCATGTTTTTGGCACATTCAATCCGTTTAATGAGCGAACGAACGAGCAATATGCTCTCTGAATTTTTGCAGAGCTTTGCCTCTATGACTTGTACTATTTTTTTGTTCAATACTCATTGCTGAATATACCAAATTGTAACCATTTGGACGAAAGCATGCCGAAATCGGCAGTCCAGAGAGGTATGCATCCTCAAGTTTACTGGTGATAGTGCCATCACAGATTCCCTGGAACCTATGCAGATTTCCCTCGGCATCCACATATGCGAGTTGGCAAATAAAACGGGCTTTTCGATTTTCTTCTTTCTCCATGCGCTCCAGAAAATAACTGATCCACTCCTCGTCGCTCGCCGCGGGGCCCGCTCCCCAGCGGCGGGTACGCACACCCAGTTCATCTGCAAGGGCATCCACTTCTATACCCGAGTCATCTGCCAGAGTGGCAATTCCTGTGCAATCAAAATAGTGCTTTGCTTTCTGTACGGCATTCTCTGCATAGGTGGATCCTGTCTCTTCCGGCGGTCCAATGGAAGTCTCCAGGTCATCCGGGGTGAGTAGTTCTACCGGAAGAGTAGCGAGGCACTCCCGTATTTCCGTCACCTTCCCTGCGTTGTTTGTTCCGATGAGTAACTGCATAAGGACATTAGCGCATACTTCCAGAGGTGGGTGGTGGATTAGCTGTTAGCCATGGTGTCTATGTACACCTTACGAGCTTTAGCACCGTCCGCAGGACCAATAATGCCCTTTGCTTCCATGATGTCCAGCAGTCGGGCCGCGCGTGCGTACCCTACCTTCAGTTGTCGTTGCAGCAGACTGGCGGAGGCTCTTCCTGTTTCCTGAACCACGCGTACGGCTTCAAAGAACATCGTATCTCCTCCATCGTCATCGGCCTCCAGATCGATAGCTGTAGCGTTCCCTCCCACTACAGGTGCATCTTCTCCTTCTTCCGTTTCCAGAGGAATTTCTTCCGTAATTTTTCCTCCACCGGCTATTTTTATGGAATTGATGACCCGCTCGACTTCTTTTGTAGAAGTAAAAATACCCTGAATACGGACAGGATTTGCAATCTCTGCTGTGAGATAAAGCATGTCTCCTTTTCCCAAAAGATCCTCTGCTCCAATGCCGTCTAAAATAGTGCGGCTATCTACAGAGCTCACTGTTCGGAAGGCAATGCGGGTGGGTACGTTCGCTTTAATGAGACCTGTAATCACATCGACGCTCGGGCGTTGCGTAGCGATAATGAGGTGAAGACCGACTGCACGTGCCATTTGTGCCACACGGACGATCATGGTTTCAGTATCCCGCCGGAACTGACGCATCATCAGATCCGCAAGCTCATCAATGACAATCACAATGCGCGGCATGAAGTTTTCATCTTCCTCCTGCTTTTCGTTGTACTCGTTAATATTACGCACACCTTCTTCCGAAAAGCGGTGAAGGCGGCGTCCCATTTCCGCTACTGCCCAACGGAGCGCCTGGAGAGCCTTTTCGGATTCCGTAATCACGGGTGTGAGCAGGTGTGGGATGCCGTCAAAGGGCATAAGCTCAACGCGTTTGGGGTCTATAAGAATCAATTTAAGCTGGTCCGGTGCATTCTGGTAGAGGAGGGACGTAAGAAAGGTATTCATACACACAGATTTTCCCGAGCCGGTGGCACCGGCAATGAGAAGGTGGGGCATGTCATCCAGGGGAGTCACCACCGCCTTGCCTCCTACATCGCGTCCCAATGGGAGGGTCAGGCTGGATTCCCCCTGCATAAATTCCGGACTTTCCAGTATTTCGCGCAGATGTACAATGGTTCTCTTGGAGTTGGGCATTTCTATACCCACCAGAGATTTGCCCGGAATGGGTGCTTCTATACGGAGGCTGGAAGCAGCAAGAGCAAGAGCAAGATCATCTTTAAGGTTGGCGATGCGGCTGAGTTTTACGCCTTCCGCGGGTTCCAGTGTGAACTGGGTCACAGTGGGGCCGGGATGGGCATCGCGCACTTTCACTTCTATTTCAAACTCATTGAGTTTTTGCTCTATGAGTCGTGCCTGCTTTTTGAGCTCTTCGTCGTTTACCGTGAGCTCACTCTGCTTATTGTCCAGGAGTTCGTAGTCCGGAAACGTCCACTCCTCAAAACGTGTGTCATGCATGGTAATGGTTTCGCGCATGGCTTTTATTTCCTCTTTGATCTTCTTTTTGGCCGCGTCCTTTACGGTTTGTTTTGCAAAGACCGGGCGCACAATATTGAGCTCGGGCGCTTTATGATCCTCTTCTATAAGATCATCTTCCTCTTTCTCCTGTTCCTCTTCCACATCTTCTTCCATGTGTACTGTTTTGCGGGCCTGACGAACTGGTGCCTCTTTTACTGTTTTGTTCCTGGAGACGAAGAGAGAGGCGAGTGAACGCAGAAGAGCCGGGAGATCGGGTTCAAAGGTGATAAAGATCCCCACAACAAATACAGAACCAAGCACGGTATAGCCCACGGCACGGCTGGCAAAGAGAAGGAATGGCATGCTGGCCATAAATCCTATGGCTCCGGCGAGTTCATCTCTTCGCGGGGCAATCTCTTCTAGTGGGGCGCCTATGTGCATCATTCCCAGAAAAGAAGTGAGACAGAGTGCCAGGCCAAGCCAAATGCGTGCGGGCATTTTTTCCGCTTTCGCTTTGGAACTTGGTGCAGATACAAACCAATGGAGGAGTCCGGAGGCTACCAGTGTCACCGGAAAGAGCGTGCCCCAGCTCCCGAAGAAGAAGACCAGAAAACGTTTCATACTCTCACCCATTAACCCTGCCTGCTGCTGCAGACCGAGTAAAATAAGGATACCAATACAAATTTGCACGGTACCGCTGATGTGTCGACGCGTATGGGGGTTGATCTTGAGTTGCTCCGCTGTTTTTTTGCGCGAGGAGGTGCGTCGTTTGCGCTTGGTGGTTCTGCGACTGGTACGTGCCATACGGGTAGTATATCGCAATATGTTTCAGTGCAAAACTCGATTTGTGCAACTTGGTGCTTCGGGTCTCCTTACTCACAAAAAGGTCTCAGGGGACTGTTCATTTTGCTTCTTCCTTCTTAGATCCAAAGAGTTCCAGATCTGCCATGCGTATGAGCGTTTCGAGTCTTTCCAGTACAACGATACATGTGATGATTTCTCTGTCGGGCTCAGTCGGCCCATTCCCGCTTTGTATGCATGCGATGCATGGAGATTTATGAAAAACAGCTTGTATTCTCTGAATAAAGCCACTCATTTCATATCGATGATGCTGCTCACGGAGTGTGGCTATCCGCTTTGCAACTTCAGAGAGCAATTGCTGAAGTGCGTATCTTTTTTCTGCGTACCTCTGCTCCAGCTGATTGACGATTTGATCGATGGTTGTGCTTGGCAGAACCGGGGATGCACCTAAAATACGGAACGATGTCAGGTTTCTGCTCAGGACTGTGCCGATGCTCATATGCTCCCTGATTTGCATTGTCAAACGATCAATGTAATTTTCATCCTCCTGCATTTCTACACCCGGAATTACGATGGGATTATGTGCCATAGTCTTACGAGAGAAACAGACGAACCTGCTAGAGGATCACTCTACCATCCGCTACCATAGAGCTCTACATGAAGGTACTTCTTTTTGGCGGCAACGGCTACATGGGCAGGGAGTTCCGTAGACTCTACCCGGGTGCTGTAGCACCATCGATCGACATAGCCGACTGCAATGCAGTTGCATCGGCTCTGGATCAACACCGGCCCGATCTCGTTATTAATGCTGCCGGTAAAACCGGGCGGCCGAATATTGATTGGTGCGAAGATCACAAAGAAGAGACGGTCCGCAGCAATATAACGGGGCCACTTGTGCTGCTTGATGCCTGTACAAAACGACAGATCTACTGGGTGCATCTGGGTTCCGGATGTGTGTACCAGGGCGATAACGGAGGGAAGGGTTTTTCCGAGGAGGATGCCCCCAACTTTGCGGGTAGTTTCTACTCGCGCACCAAAGCACATTGCGACGAGATACTCCGTGAATTTCCTGTACTCATTTTACGCTTGCGTATGCCGTTTGATGGTTCCACTCACGAACGCAGTCTCATTACCAAGCTTTCCAAGTACAAACGGGTTTTGGATGTACAGAATTCTCTCACCTATCTCCCGGATTTCTTCTCTGCCGCCGCAAAGCTCATAGAGAGTCGCAAGACGGGTATTTACCATGTGGTCAATCCCGGTACGCTCTCCCCGTACCACATTATGGAACGCTATAGAGAGTTCGTTGATCCTGCGCACACATTCGAGAAACTTCTACCGGCAGATCTCCCGGAAGTGGTACGTGCCGGGCGCAGCAATTGTGTACTGGATACCAAAAAACTCGAACAGGAGGGTATTGAGCTCCGCCCTGTAGAAAGCGCTCTTTTGGAGGCGTGTTCCACAATTGCAAAAGAACGGCGAATAATTGATTGAATTTCACTTTTATGGTAAAATAGCTATTGAACGTACCTCTCTCGTACTTTCCTATGAAGAATCCTTTTGCCTTCCTATACAACATTCCATGGAATCGGATTCCGACCATGGTGACGGGTTTTGTGAGCAGGCGCTGGAAAGCCTTAGTCATCAGTGTAGTTATTGGCCTACCTACCTTCGCATTGGGTGTTTTTCTCTTTGCTCCGGAGAAGCCGGAGTACATCACTGCAACTGCAAAGAAAGGTGATCTGATTCAGACCGTGGAAGCGGTGGGCACAGTTATTTCCGAAAAGGATTTGAGTCTTAAATTTCCTGTTACGGGCGTGGTACACAAGGTTCTTGTGAAGGAAGGGGATACTGTAGAAGCTGGAAAAGTGCTTGCGATCTTGCGGAATGATAGCCTTCAGGCAGATCTTTCATCCGCATCTGCCCAATACCAATCCGCGTTGGCGGATTTGCGCGAGCTCAAAGAGGGCACGCGTCCGGAAGAAATTGCTGTTTCTGAGGCGGAAGTGGAAAACAAGCGTGCAGCACTTTCTGCAGCGCAAACAACTCTGCAAAATGCGGAACGTAATCTGGAACGTTCCCGTACAAAGCTAACAGAGCTGCAGCGGGAAGCCGATGTGAGCCTGAGCGGACATGTTGCAACAGCCGGAAGCGTTATTTCACAGGAACTGACCGATATCGACAATTCTCTCCACGAACTTGATGATGACTTCGATACAACTGTTGTGAGTAATGCCGTAGATTTTAGTGCTCGTGTGGAGTACGAAGTCTATGTGCAGCAGCGGCTCCAGGCCAGCCAGAAACTGGCACAGGCAATGCGCGGATCAAGTCCGGGGGACTTCAAGCAGGCAATAACCAATCTGGAAGCTGCCCGCAGTGCCGCTCTTCTTGCCGCTTCTGCTGCGAATAAGGCGTACAGCATTATTCTTTCCCTCCCCACTACCTATTACTTTACGACGGCGGTGAAAGAGACGTACAAAGATTCTGCTGCGAGTGAGAGGAACAGTATTCAGAGTTCCTTAAATGACATCGACGATGAAATCAAAGTAGTACGGGACGCGTCTGCATCCTTTGGGACCAAAATTGCATCTGAGGAGGCTTCCATGACTACTGCACAGGGCACCAAAGATGCAGCTCTCTCAGATATTACAACGTACGAAACATCCCTGCGCATTCAGGAGGCACAGCTAGCACTCAAAAAAGCAGGAGCCCGTCAGGCAGACATCGATTCCGCTCGTGCAAAGTTGAATCAGGCTTCTGCAGATGTAAAACGTGCGAAGGCCAAGCTGGACGATACCATTCTTGAAGCTCCCATTGCCGGACGCATAACCAAGGTGAATCTTAAGGAGGGCGAGTTCACGGGCGATTTTACCGATACAGACCGTTCCATCACCATGCTCGGCATGAGCCCGTACCGTGTGGAACTCTACACGTCTGAAATCGACATTCCCAAAGTACAGTACGAGCAGGAAGGCGGTATGGAACTGGATGCCTATCCGGGCCATGACTTTCTTCTGCGTGTAACCGAAATAGATCCTGCGGCTACCATCATAGATGGTGTTCCCAAGTATCGTATCAAACTGGATTTTCTGGAAAATGAGGAGGAGAGTCTGAAAATCGGCATGACGGGAGATGTGGATATTATTACCGATATGCAGAAAGATGTTGTTTCCGTTCCGGGACGTGCGGTTATTAAAAATGCTCTGGGGCAGAAAATTATTCGCATCCTCCACGGAACCACGGTCGAAGAGCGTACGGTCGTGACAGGTATGGAAACAGATTCCGATGTGGAAGTGATGAGTGGAGTGGAAGAAGGGGAGGAAGTGATTATCCTTATAAAGCAATAGACTCAGCAGCTTGATTAGCTTGGTTAGATGCTTCCGTTTCGATACCCTTACCATACGTCCCAGCTCTCACCCAAAGTTATCATGCTGAAAAAGGTAGTCCCCCTCATTGAAACCGTAGATCTCCAGAAGTCGTATTTCAGTGGTGATCTTGAAACACCGGTACTGCACGGAATTGATTTTGTGATTCAGGAAGGAGAGTTTGTGTCCATCATGGGTCCTTCGGGATCCGGCAAGTCCACCCTCATGCATATTTTAGGTTTTTTAGATACGCCGACCTCGGGCAGTTACCTCTTTCGTGGCGAGAAGACACGCGTACTGGAAGATGACGCTCTTGCGCGTATTCGCGCGACACGTGTGAGTTTTGTATTTCAGGCGTTCAACCTGCTTCCACGTACAACCGTTTTGGAAAATGTGATTCTTCCCCTGCTGTATCACCCCACGATTCCTGCATCGGAGCGCGAAGAACGTGCTATGAAAGCCATTGCAGAGGTAGGTCTGACCGAACGTACCACCTATCTCACCAACCAGCTTTCCGGAGGGCAGCAGCAGCGTGTGGCTATAGCGCGTGCACTCGTGACAGAACCAGATATTATTTTTGCCGATGAGCCCACAGGAAACTTAGACAGTGCTTCCGGTTTACAGGTCATGAACGTGCTGCAGGAACTCCACGATCACCAGGGCAGCACTATTGTGCTTGTCACACACGAAAAGGCTACGGCCGAGTATGCCGCGCGTATTATTCAACTTCTGGATGGTCGTATTAGTTCAGATTCCCGGGACTTTAAGCGCAAAGATGCAAAGACCAATACAGATCTCAAATAATTCGTTTCCACACCATGCATGTTCCTCCGCGATACCTTCAAAGCAGCTCACAGAGCCATAGCCGTAAACAAAGGTCGGTCGGCGCTCACCATGCTCGGAGTCATCATTGGTGTGAGTTCTGTTGTCCTTATGACTGCCGTAGGAGCAAGTATGGAAGGTCTGATACTCGGCCAAATTAGTTCGCTTGGCAGCAAGAGCATGGTCATTATGCCCGGACAGCAGGAAGGCCCCGGCGGGTCCATAACTCCCGGATTTGATTCTCTGACTTTTGAAGACATTCGTGCACTGGAAACTTTGACCACAGCCCACAGCTTTGCGCCGATTGTACTCATAGAAGGTACGGCTACATACGGACGTGAGGAGACCTCACCCATGACACTCGGCACGGTTCCGCATTTCTTCCAGAATCAGCATGTTTCTGCGGCACAGGGGAGACTTCTGGAAGATGCAGATATGTCGGCTGCGCGCTCCGTAGTGGTTTTGGGCGCTGACGCAGCCGAAGACCTTTTTGCAAACGCAGATCCTCTGGGCAAGAAGATTAAAGTTGCTGACCGTTCCTATACCGTTATTGGCGTTCTAAACCCTGTAGGAACCCAATTTTTTCAGAATTTTGATGAACGTATCTTTGTGCCGCTGCCTGTCGCCCGCAGCGTGACCGGCAAGCGGTATGTGAGTTTTGTGACCTTTCAGGCGGTGGATGATATCGATCTTGCTGAGCGGGATGTTACATCGTTGCTGCGTCAGCGACATGGCATCGTGAATCCCGAAGATGACCAGGACAAAGATGATTTCATTGTGCACACTTCTGAGCAGGCCAATGAAATTCTCGGTACGGTTTCTCTGAGTCTTACACTCTTCATTACCACGATAGCGGGCATTTCTCTGCTCGTTGGTGGTATAGGCATCATGAACATCATGCTCGTAGCCGTAACAGAGCGGACGCGTGAAATTGGACTGCGCAAGGCCGTGGGTGCCCGGCGCAGGGATATTCTTCTCCAATTTTTGTTTGAGGCAGTCATGATTACCCTCATTGCAGGAATGATTGGTGTACTCCTGGGAATACTGCTGGCCTTTCTCATAGCGGCTGGGGTACAGAAATACATGAGCAGTTACGTGTTTGCCCTTTCGGTTCCCTCCATTCTTGTCGCTTTGGCTATGGCCGTTCTCACCGGTCTGATTTTCGGGCTCTATCCTGCACGTCAGGCTTCCCGGCTTTCTCCTATGAATGCGCTTCGCTATGAATAACTTCTTTTTCCTATGTCGGTACGGTCTATTGAAAGAACAAGTGTTACTGATTACTGCTTACTTCTTGTTTGCTATCTGTGAGTTACGATATGGCCAAAAAACAAGAATCAACAAGCAACACGTAACGAAAGATATCAATTCAATTACTTCAATGGACTTTCTTTATCTCCTATGTTGCTAAACGACACCATTGGTTCGGCTGCTTCCGCACTCAGGGCGCACAAGATGCGTTCGGCGCTCACCATGCTCGGAGTCATCATTGGTGTGGGTTCTGTGGTGCTTATGGTTTCGGTGGGGAAAAGTTTTCAGCGCTATATTTTGGACCAAATAGCCTCCTTTAGTAGCAATCTGGTAGAGGTGTATCCCACGGGTTTTGAGAAGTTCGGCGGCTCCACCGATTCCCTCACCGAAGACGATTTTCGTGCAGTTGAGAAACTCACGACCGTGCAGACTGTGGCACCCGTTATTTTTATTACCGAAAAAACCACCTACGGCAGTGAAGAACTTTCGCCGTGGGTCTTTGGCACTACAAAAAATTTCTTTGCGAACTACGGACTCAAGCTGCAAGCCGGCAGATTGCTGGATGACCGGGATAACAGCGCTGCATCTTCCGTTGCTGTTATCAGCTCGCAAACAGCCGAAGATCTCTTTGGGAATAGAGATCCCCTGGGTCAGAGGATTCAGGTAGGTAAAAAGTTCTACACGGTAGTGGGAGTACTCCAGAGCATAGGGTCCCCCGTCCTGCAGGATATGGATACTCCCGTCTATGTGCCATACTCCACAGCCAGAGCCGTGACCGGCCAGAAATATCTCAGTTATATGACACTGCGTGCGGTAGGAGACTACGAACTTACGGTTGCAGACATTACGTCGCTTCTGCGGCAGAGACACAGCATCCACAATCCTGAAAATGATAAAGATAAAGATGACTTTGTGGCACGCTCCGCAGAGCAGGCCACGGAAATAGTGGGACAGGTCACACTGGGTCTTACTGCCTTTATGGGTTTGATTGCAGGCATCTCTCTGCTTGTTGGCGGCATTGGCATCATGAATATTATGCTCGTTTCGGTAACCGAGCGGACAAAGGAGATAGGACTCCGTAAGGCTGTGGGTGCCCGGCGCAGCGATATTCTACGGCAGTTCCTTTTTGAGGCGGTCTTTCTCACATCTCTGGGAGGAGTAATTGGTATTCTCCTTGGCACAGCATTAGGGCTTTTTCTGTCTGCTGTTGCAGCAAAGTTGCTCGGCTCCTTTACATTTGTTCTCTCGGTAAAAGCCCTGTTTGCTGCCATGATGATGGCCATGGGAACAGGTCTTGTTTTCGGTTTGTATCCGGCAAAAAAAGCAGCGAGCTTAAGTCCTATGGAGGCGATACGATGGGATTGACCTCACCCCCTACCCCCTCTCCTCCACTTCCATGTGGGGTTGGGAAAAGAAAAACATGTGGTCGTATTTTTCCAAATAACTGCCCTCCAGGAGAGGGGGTAGGGAGTGAGATCACACAAACTTCAACCCTGCAATTGCTCCCACTATGAGTACCATGGCAAGCCACTGCCATCGCGTAAGCTTTTCGTGGTACCACCTCCAGGCGAGCAGTGCGGAAATCATAATGCTGCCGCTCGCAATGGCATTTACAATAGAAACAGGGCCCATACTCAGTGCCAGCGCATAGCATCCGGTTCCAATGATAGTCGGGGAAGATGCAGCGGCAATCCTGAGCAGAGTTTTCCTCTCTATGCGTTGCAGCCCTTTCTTTAGGAGCAAAGAGCGCAAAAGAATTATCACCAGTGAACCAATGCCTATACCCCCCTCCCAAAAGTAGCCGCTTGTCAGTGGATCTGCCAGACGGCTGATGTCAATAAGCGTGATATTCGTGACGATAAGTGGCACGGCTGCAACCAGGGAAAACACAATGCCAAGCACCATCTTTCTGTTCAGAGGTGCATTGCCCATGCGCATCATGCTGAGCCAGATGCATGTACCCACAATGACTCCTATAAGTGCTATGGCAAGCGGTGGAAGTGCCTCTGCGTAAAGCAGAACACCCACGACCGTCATGAGGATGGTAATGCTCGCCTGCTTCATGGTGAGAGCCACACCAACCGCTATGTACCGGTATGCCGTAAATGAAAAAGCAAGAAACACTCCGCCCGTTATTCCGGAAAGCAGCAGGCGCGGCCAGTAAGAGAGCACCAGAGCAATCTCTTCCCGTGAGGAAAAAAGCAGCAGTGGCAGGAGTGTGACGAGGAAAGAAATGTTCCTGTAAAACGCCAGGCTCAGTCCGTCTATCTTCCGCGCATAGCGGACCAGTAACGCGCTTTGCAGCGCGTACGCAAGCATGGAGGTGAGGGCGAAAAAGTAGAACACGGATGCATGGTAGAGGATATCCATTGCGTTCGTTACTCGTTCTATCCTCCTATATTTGTTGCGCTATTTACTATCAGCAGACCCAAGCCCACAAGCATCAACGTAAAACTTACCAACTTCACCTGCACGGACTGCCGTGTGAGAAGTTCCTTAGGAACGTGCGTGCTTCTTGATTTGGAAAGCAGCCACACGAAGAGTATGACAAAGAAGGGCTGTACGTTTCCTGCTATGGCCACCAAAGAAAGCGGTCCGATTTCAAAGGCCTTCATCACGGTATAACATCCGATAAACGATATGATGGTGTCGCCAAGCAGCAATCCATAGAATGCCGGTGGAGCGGTGTGTACCAGACTGCGTATACGTTTGCGGCTGCTGCTTTGCAGAAGTGGAAAAACTATAGCTATGCAGCTTGTACTCAGGATCGACCAAAAAAACGTTTGAGAGTGGCTGACTCCCAGAGTCAGACTGAGTTTTATGCCAAACTCGCCCGGAGCACCGAGGAGGGCAATGAGGGTGAGGACTCCGACTGTTTTCGGTACGGAACGGTAACGGTGCCAGTGGGCCAGACAGAAGACTGCTGCAATAATGAGCACCGCACCTGCTGTTTGCACGGGAGTCCACGACTCAGCCAGAAACAGAAATCCCAGTATACTCAGGAAGACGGACTCTATGGCCCAGGTGCTCTGTGCTACAGAGGTATCGATGTGTTCCAGTACGGAGAGATACACAAGGGCTGGCAGGTACATGGCCACTCCGGAGAGGAACGGGAGCCACCAGAGCTTTGTATGGAGTGATGTAAAGAGAGGGAAACTTATGAGCAAGAGCAGAGTGAACACACGCAAACACCACAGCAATACCAGAGGGTGTTTTTCATACCGGTTTACAAGAATCGAGTCCAGAATATTAACGCAGGACCAGCAAGCGGCCGAAAAAATGCTAAAAAAGAGCCACACAGTAAGCGAGTATTCCATACAAGTATCCTAAAAGACACCTGTGGCATTTTCTTTTTTATCAACTAGAGGTACCCCCACGCACGCAATTTGTCGCTGTCTGTAACCCATCGGTCTCCTATATCAGTACGGTAGTACATGTTGGAAATGAGAATGTTGCCTATACGGCCGTACATCTGTTTTTGTGCGTCACTCATAGTGCTTCCTGAACCGGAAATAATGAGTGCTGTTCCTTCTTCTCCGGTTATGAGCCACTCACCGTTCTCCTCCTTTAAGTCGCCAATGTGCACTCCCTCCCGTGAAGCATTCCTAAAAACCACTATGGCATCCTCCGAAAACGATGCAAAAGTCTTAGGGTCGTGAAACGGAAAGGGCGGTACCACAACAAGTGCACACACCTGATAGCCGCGCTTTGCACGTACGGCGAAGTCTTCCCCGGAAGCAAGCTTGTACAAAAAGTTCCCCATGGGCTCCAGCAATCCCTCCTGTTGCAGTTGAATGGCCGGGTACCCAAAGCGGCATGTAAACTCCAGAGGATACATTCCGTTCCCATTTACCATACTGTTTATATCTATCGGTCCCACATACCCCTGCTCTGCCAGTGTTACTTCAAACGGACGAAGCAATGACTCAAAAATAGGGCTACGGGGCGACCAGAATGCACTGGTTCCCATTTCTCCGGTGGAAACACCCAGTTCACCGGGAAAAAGTTTTTTGTGTTCAAAATTCACATAAACCTGGTCTAAGAATTTTTTGCCGTTAAAAAACCCGGTCACGGCTACCTCAACGCCCTTTACACGTTTTTGTAACTGGAAGACATTGATGTCGTCGCTCCATGTTTTTTCGTAGGCTTTCAGCACCCGTATCACATCGCTTCCATCTTCTTCGGAACCTACAAACAAAAGTTGTTTAAGGTTCTGTGCATCTCCGGAAGGCTTGAGTACATACCGCCCGGGGTTGGTCTGCACAAATTCTATGCCGTCCTGAAACGAATGGAATTCCCAGTAGGGGAGTATGCGCACTTTGTGACGTTTGAGCTCGTCCTGACCAAAGGAACGCTCATGCTCCAAGCGGTCTGTGTACGGTGTGCCGCCTACAACCAGTTTGCCTCTCTCGCGCAGTTCCTGTGCTATGAGTCCCGATCCAATATGATCAAAGACCACCACATCTGCCCATTCCACGTGTGATTGCCAGTCATCCACACGTTCTACAAAACCTTTGCCCACTTCCGCACACTGCTCTGCTTCCAGATACAAACGCACGTTATGTCCTTCCTTCGCTACCGTCCATGCAAGGTCCGTGGTCGTACCGTCGTACGACACGAAGAGAAACGTATGTTTCTCGCCGGCAACTGCAGAAGTTTCACTTCCCAATAGGCCGAAAAACTAGCAGTATTTTCACAAAATGCAAGAAAGGTTTTGGTGTAATTCTCGTAGAAAGGATATGTGCGTGTTGTACCTTTGTACTAACGGCAGTTCTATTTTTTACCTTCCCCTGTAAAATTCCTCTCTGCAGTGAAGAAGTCGAGAAGCTACGTTGCAACAATGCCTCTCAAGCACGTAGTATAGCTGCATGTGGGTCTGCCCACCTTCGTCCGCCTCTGGTGGACTACGGCGGCCGAGTCACTCTGCTACTATTCATTCTATTACATCACTGTTTACTATTCGTGGGTCGGTACCGAAGTGGCCAAACGGACCTGGCTGTAAACCAGGTGTCTCTGACTTCGGGGGTTCGAATCCCTCCCGGCCCACCAGAATTCTTGAACAGAATCAATCATTTGAGAATTCATAAGCAGTATCCGAGGCGTCCATAGCTCCGAAGGAGCGAAGGATGCCCGGCCCATCACACTTCAGAATTGCCTCTATAAAGCCGTTTCTGTGCTTGACAAAAATTAATATAAATCTACAATAGCATCATGACTACACTCCAACTTTCAAACGAAAAAGAGCTTGGTGTAAATAGATTGGCCAATAAGCCTCTTGCTTACGAGTCTGAGCGCATCATACAGGCTTTGCGTGAGAGAATTTCCGGAATTACAGGCCTTACTGAGCTTGCGAGTACTATTGATGCTGCAAAGGCTGAGGTAGCTGCACTGTACGGCAATGCCATGTATCGTACAGAGACTGAGCAATTGCCGGTTGTGATTGCTGCTATAGATGAGCTCCATGGCAAGGCATCCGTACAAATACAGAGAGGGGGCAACGGTGCAACGATCTAGAATTGCATTACTGCAGTCTTGTGCTCTTCCTTTGAACCCTGATTTTTATTTGCAGTACTATTGCACTCTACCCCGCCACTTTCTATGTCAGTACAGAGCACGGATGTAATGGAACCGGAACAATTGGAGGATTCAGTCGTACAGGCCGGTAACGTAGCAACTCTATTAGAGGCATTGGAGCTCCATCTGTTGCAGGTAGAAAAAGGGGATGTGGTTGTTTCTCTTCTTACGGAGGTAGATGAGCAACTTGCGGCAGCTCTTTCTTCTGTGAGCAATTCAGATGAAAGAAGAAGGCAGGAACACAGGGCAGGCATCATTGCTACGAGAATGTGCACAGAAAGATTTAATCAAATCCGCGAAAGGAGGAGTCCCTAATCTCTAATTTCTAGTCCCTAGCTATGCTTTTTTCCAGCAGCAAGCCTCTTTGCAGCTCTTACAGTACTGCTCTCCGTTTTCGTGTGCTTTGCCACTTACGCACTGAGCAGAACAACAGTCGGAGCGGATGTGTGACTGGAGTTGGTTGGAAAGCTTTCGCCGTTCGTCCAGAGAGAGGTGTTTATCGCAGTACTGTTTCCCTTTTGTCGCCTTACCACAGCCTTTCACCGTACAGAATTCGTGCTTTTTTTGAATGGGAGAGGGGGGAAAGCAACAGGAAGCTTCTGAATTCACTATAGGCTATTTGGCGCAAATATCCTAGGAGAATCGGGAGTTTATTTTTACCCGTGTACCAGAACGCCCGACTGTAAGGTCGGGAATGAATGGTGCATTGGTTCCTCCTTAATTTATAGAGCGTTCGGTACAGGGTTTCGCGCTGCAGAGCAGCGAAGTGAGGAAGATGCCATGCCCGTAAGGGCGTGGAGCTTCACAGAAGGTTTTGAGTATGGAGATGCCAAAAAGGTCAACTGCGTGCAATGATCCTTTGTACAAACTCAGAGATCTCCTCGTTTTTCGCAGGAGAAAGCGTAGTATGCAGATGCATGCATAACAGTCCCATACCGTCTCCACAGTCTCCGGGTTTCCGGGAGCTTGGCGTGGACGCAAAATTTCTCAGCATTCTGGAGAACAAAAAAATCCTCAAGCCGACGCCTATACAGCATCAGGCCATTCCGCCGGCGCTGGAAGGCAAAGACCTTATAGGCATAGCGCAGACCGGAACCGGTAAGACCTTTGCATTCGGTCTCCCTATGCTCCAGAGACTTTCTGCCGGAAAGAAGAGGGGACTCATTATTCTCCCCACGCGGGAACTGGCGTACCAGGTAGAAGACGCACTCCGTCCATTTGCCATGACATGCGGCATTCGTATGGCAGTATTTGTGGGAGGTGCTTCCATGCACTTGCAGCGCAAGATGCTGAGGGATAATCCCCGCATTATTGTGGCTACGCCCGGGAGGCTGAATGACCACCTGGAAAAGAGAACCGTCACACTGCGGGAAGTGGAGGTACTTGTTTTAGACGAAGCAGACCGCATGTTGGATATGGGATTCAAACCGCAAATTGACCGTATTCTTTCGCATGTTCCCCGGGAGCGCCAGACACTGCTCTTTTCGGCAACCATGCCGCAGAACATTGTGCAGCTGGCTACCGCACAAATGCATTTGCCGTTGCGCATAGAAGTTGCACCAGCAGGTACAGCAGCTTCGAAGGTGGAGCAGGAAGTGATCATAGTGCGGCAGCAGGAAAAGGGCGTTCTACTTCAGTCACTCCTCAAAGATTACACAGGCCAGGTGCTTGTGTTTTCCCGTACAAAACACGGAGCAAAAAAGATTACACGCACCTTAAACGAGGGGCATTTTAAGGCCGCAGAAATTCATGCCAACCGTTCTCTGAGTCAGAGGCGTGCGGCTCTGGAAGGCTTTAAGCGAGGCAACCATCGTGTGTTGGTTGCCACAGATATTGCCTCACGGGGTATAGACGTTACAGGTATAGAGCTTGTGGTAAATTATGATCTTCCCGATGATCCTTCGGACTATGTGCACCGCATAGGGAGAACCGGACGCGCAGAGCGCGAAGGTCGCGCTATTTCCTTTGCTACGCCCACACAGGCACGCAATATCCGTGATATAGAAAAGCTCATCCGCGGACCACTCAAGAGGAGGCAGCATGCATCCCTTCCCCCCGTGCACATGGAAGAGGCCACAACTGGCGGAGGCGGAGGCGGTGGAGGAAGATATCGTACAAAGCGTAGTGGTTCCCGGCGACCGCAGCGTGGTGGTGCGCAGGGTAACAGGTATCGTGGTGGTGGCGGGCGCAACCGCAGGAGGGGTTAACACATATTTGTGTACAGTTTGTCTTTGTTTGGTGGGCATTCTCTGCTCTGGCTCAAACGCCAGAGAAGTGGTACAATAGTCTGATGTCCAAAAATTACGACATACGACCAACATATATAGTGGAACTGGATAGTCGACTGAGTGACCAGTCCATACAGGCAGCAGTAGAGTCTGTATCCACCACACACAACTTGCTTCTACGGAAGGCAATGGGAATAACGAAACGGGGCAAGAGGGTACCTACCGTGGAGTTTTACGATTACGATCAGGACTTTTTCCGACGTAAAGAAGGCGAACGTTCCGAGAGTCAGCAAATGACCAAAGAGCATCTTTACACACTACTGGAAGAAGTTCTGCGACACGAATTGGACCAGTTGGTAGAGGAAGAGCGTTCGGGATTTTGGAGTATTTTGAGGGCGGTCTGATCTCATTTTGACCTCACCCCCAAACCCCCTCTCCTGGAGGGCTTCATACGTTGAAAGATAGACGATATGTTTATGTTTTCCCTGAGCCAACACGGAAGTGGAGGAGAGGGGTGCCCCGCACATGCGGGGCGGGGTGAGGTCAAAAAATAAGGGTTCCAGAGAAAGAGAACGGTATTGGGGCGAGGTTGTTTAGACCCCGCCCCACCGTTTACGCTAACCGGTCTTTAGAGACCGGTCGGAAGCGCGCCGGTCTGGCTGTTCGCGTAAGCTGCCTCCTTATGGAGTACACCAGTTGCCTGCCTGCTGGCTACCAGTATTCCACCGGCATCGGTCGCCTCCGGAGTCGACTTGTGGTAATCACTAGCAATAGCATGCTCAGTGTTTTGGCCGGAGTCGGTTCGATGCTGCACAACGGTGCCGTTGTAGGTTGCCGTTGTGAGCGTCGGTGGAGCCGTGATGGTATCCGCATTCTCTGTGGATGCTGTCACGGTCGCTTGCCCGGTGTCGTATAAAGCATTCGTCTGCGCTTTCATAACGACATGTTCACCACTCATCGTACCTTCCGTAGTAGACAGGCCTGTCGCTTGATCGTAGACAGTGGCCACGTCGACTTTGTACTGCGCTTCACTCGTAATGGGCGTTGCCAAGCTGGGCTGCCCACTGTCCGTCGTCACCGCAGCTTGCGGTGTGGTCGTTACATCGTGCGATCCATACTGCACGAAACCGATCGAGAGTACCGCGATAACTGCTAGCGCGGCTGTAAAAAACCTGAACTGCTTCATTGGATTTCTCTCCGTTGAAGTTATGGAAACGTACGTACGTACACAGTGGCTCTCAGACCATTCTAAGGGACTCACATACTCGAGCCATCTGTCTGTTCCGGAAAGTTCAGACAGATTGTACCAAAGCCCCTCTCTGCACCCAATTTCCTTTCTAAGTAGCAGGCCAAACGTAATAAACGAACATATAGAGCACAACAGTATTTCCTTTAAAGCGGTTTACATTCGACTTTTGTTTCGCCGGTACTAAAACTCCTGTACGAAAAAGAAACACAATTGTGCCCTACATGCCTGTATTCTCTAAATCTCTGGAACCCATGGTGTAAAAGAACACCGGGCTTTCGCCCACAAAAGGGCAAAAGGTTATACGAAAGTTAACCGCTGAGTCGCGTTGTGTCAATCCCTGAGGGAAAACTCGTCTGGAAAATTATTTAAAGAAATAATGGAGATTTTGTCAATTTTTCACCAGAATATCGGGCAGAGCACATTTGTGCTTTGTTGTGGATTTTTTGTTCTTTTAATCCATAGAAGGAGGTGGATGATGACTTCATCTACGAGTTCAGATCTTGCTACAGTTTCACTCTCGAATTTTGCTGATGAGATGACTCCAGATTTTCGGGGTCAGATTACTTCCACATTAGCTCTTGGCATGCGCAGCATGAGCATCCGTTCCGGGGATGTCCTTGGTACCGGAGAGTCCAAAAATGTCATGCTCTGGTCGCAAGATGAGCTGAAGAAGGCGCAGCAGATGCTTACAAGCAGCGGTGTCTTTATCGCAGAGGTGGGTTCTCCTATTGGCAAGGTCAAACTTGTAGACGTGGAGGACGGCACAAAAAACCGTTTCGTGCCTTTTCAAAGGTATCTTGATGAGGATGTGAGACGTGCACTGGATCTTGCTGGTTTCTTTGGTTGCAACAGG
This sequence comes from Candidatus Peregrinibacteria bacterium CG10_big_fil_rev_8_21_14_0_10_49_10, assembly GCA_002772545.1. Lineage (GTDB taxonomy): Bacteria > Patescibacteriota > Gracilibacteria > Peribacterales > Peribacteraceae > GWB1-54-5. Next base: position 48,755 of record PFDR01000015.1, read on the forward strand.
TTGCGTGGTTTCAGCTTCTACCCACCAAAAGGGTCGAATCCTGATGATTACTTTAACCAGGCAGCCGACCAGGTTGCAGCTATCGTGCAACTGTGTGCTGCCCGCAGGATTCTGTACGGTTGTGAAGTCGAGGCAAATCTGGTGGGGGACAGGGCCGAACGTCTCATGCGCCTACGTGAACATGTAGGTAGCCCATGGTTCCGACTGGTTTTTGATCCGGCGAACATCACGTGCCAGAACCTGAAGGAGGTGGCCGCAATGGACTTTAAGGCGTTACGCTTTCTGCTGGGTTGGTTCCATGCCAAGGAGTATAAGGTAGATCCAAATGTCACGTGGAAAGGTCACGTGGATGAAGAAACGCTCAAGAACTTTGTTCCTCTGGGCTACGGGAATAGTGGCTATGACCAGATTGTTTATTCTCTGGCGCGAGCTCTGCCCACTCTGCATACCGATCTGAACGCATTGGACATACCCAGTTTCCTCATAACCCTCGAGCCGCATTTGCGGCGTGGGGGACAGTTTGGAGGCTACACCGGGCCCGATGGTATGCGTGTTGCTCTGCAGGCACTGCTTACGGTTCTTGCGACGCATAACATTGAAACCGACCTCATTCAATGGGAAGAAGTAAAACGCACACCGGAATTTAGGATCTAATCCGGAGAAGGTACAAATCCACAACAACCCGTTGCTTGCGCAAGTAAGCAGCGGGTTTTGTTGTACACCAAAAAATTGGACTCTTCTCTTCCAGGAAATTCCTCCACTACAGTGCTACGCCCACTATGTTTCTGAGGAGTACGCCTATGCCGTAGGCAACCAATGCTCCCACTGCACCTATACTTATGACTTCTATGGGTCCCCGTAGCAGGCGTTCTCTGGTAATGATGCTGCGTGTAAAGCCAAGAATCGTGAGTGCCACAGCTGTAGAGGCAATGGCAATAGGAAAGCGCCGGGCAGGTTCTATGGTAAAGAGGTAGGGGAGGAGAGGAATGCTACCAAACATCACAAACGAACAGAAGGTAAATATGCCGCTTCGAATGGGGTTTTCATAGGAGCTTTCAGTCATGCCGTGCTCACTCTGCATCATAATGTCCGCCCAGAGTTCACGGTGCGACGTAATGGCGGCGGTCACTGTTTCCAGTTTTTCACCTGTGATTCCTTTTTCCCTTAGGTACTCACGAATTTCCTCGCGTTCAATCTCCGGTATGTTCTCTATTTCTTCCAGCTCTTCTTTGCGGAGTCGACGGTACTGGTCGAGCTCGGATTTCATAGAAAGGTAGGCTCCGGTTGCCATGGAAGTTCCGTCTGCAAACAGGTTGGCAAGTCCTAAAATGATAATGACGTAGCGGGGCATATCTGCACCCACGGTTCCTGCAACCACGGCAAAGGTAGTCACAATGCCATCGTTTCCTCCATACACAATATCCTGAATATGGGAACCCAGTCGGTTGCCGTGTTTTTCTTCCTGTTGGTGCTTGCGGAGTGCCTTCTGCAGATTCTCCTGTTGTTCCATGCTTTTAGAGTACCAAAGACCTTTGACTGCCGATAGAGATTGTGTTGAATACAAAATTTGTTCAAAAAAATCGGTTCAGTTTCAGCAAGAAACCATCTCTCAGTTGTATACGTTCTGGCTATGCTACTTTGTAGACCTGTGGTGCCCTGCGTGCAATTCTCCAGATGAAAAAGAGGCTCAGACTCAGTACTGCCCACAGACCCGGACCGGTACGGGGCTGACTGAAAGGTTTCTGGATTTCACGGCCGAGGGTGCCGTTGAGTGGAGCTACAGATCCTGCAAGTTGTGCAGGAGCTGCAGGTGGTCTGCCCGTTGTATCAAATGCAAAATTGTTTGTGTTACCCACGGTGTAGGGGTTGCTCGGCAAATTCGCAAGGTTGACCGGAGCGGGAGTGCTCGGAGATGCAGTGGTTTGTGCTCCTCCTGTCACATTGTCTGTTTCGAGCTGTTTGCGTATGGAGTTTAGCAGTGACTGCTGTGCAACGGATATCACCTCCATATTTTCATCGGGATTTCCGGCCATAAGGTCAAAGGTGTCTATGGGGTTTTCTTTGCTACCCGCAAGAGGCGCGCCTGCTGGTGTGGTACTTACTTCTGTTCCAGGAATCGGGTCACCTGCAACGGTAATGGTACCTACCAGATTGGGATCTGTAGGAGAGAAGTACTCGTACTCTCCGGCAGGAATGTTCCCGGGGATGGTGTAGCTGGCACTGTCACCCTGAAACATAGTTGCGGTGCTCAAACAATCATCTGCAGGTGTACAGAGGGTATCGGAGATAATGTACTGCGGTACAGCCAGTTCATTGTTCCACGTCACTGTTTCACCGGGTGCAGCGGTTACGGCCTTAGGTGAGAAACCCTTATCTGTAATGCGAATGCTTGATCCGGTACTGAGCTGTCCACGCAGATCCTGCACGCCGTGGAAAAAAAAGGTCGTTATTCCAACCACCAGCAGTATGCCCATGATGGCTGCCGGTTTCCGGGAGACAGGTTTTGTGTTGAGCGGTGCCTGTGTGTGTGCTTCCTGTTTATGCACAGCGGCATGTACCGGGACCTCTTCTTCATCTGTGCTATGCCAATTGGGGTGAATGTCTTCGTTCATGCAGAGGGTTGCTCAGTACAAACAGCCAATTGTCGTTTGGAAGCGAGAAATGTGCCTATGGCTGCGCAGAGCACAACCAGCATTGCCAGTGCGGAGGGCACCCCGGTGCTTCCCGGCACTGAAACAGCACCGTTTCCGGTAAGGTCTCCTATGGGATTTACTCCTCCGACTCCCTGCACAAGCGGTGCCGTAGAGGTAGCCGGATTACCAACTTCTACCGAAACTTCCGGGCTAAAGGCACTCTCTTCTTCGTCCGTATTTACGGCTCGAATAGCCAGGTAGTACGTTGCACCCAGCGGCAAGTTCCGTAGCACCACGCTCTGCATGTTTCCGCTGATGGTCTTGCGCTGAATGTATCTTCCGGATGTGGTGCCGTAGTAGATGTTGTACGCACTCAGAGAAGAGGAGTTCAGTGCATCCCACGCAAGAAAGATGGAGCTTCCATCTGTGGTTACCCGCACATTGCGTACCTGCAGGAGTGCAAAGGCAGTGCGGTCGGCTCCCTGTGCCGGCGCTTGCTGCTGTACTGTTTCCCCCTCAGCACCACAGATGCCGTTCAGACAATTGTTGCTTCTGCAGTCACTGTTTTGCAGACAGGCATTGCCGTTCTCTACGGGACTAGGGGCATTTTCCTCGCTTGCAGAAGCAGAAGGAGCGGCAGTACCTCCAAGAAGATTATTTGCCACGGTGGGGTCTACCTCCGGTTGGTCGTTTCCTACATCTTCCAGCGGGATGGGTGGGGGAGGGAGATCATCGGGAGAGAGACTGTCTCCTTCGTTTGCTACTGCACCCGATGCGGCCGGTTGCACATCAGCTCCCTCTCCTTCTCCAAACAGCACATGCAAACCACCCGGCTCATCGCTGAGGAGTTCTTCGTCCGTGTCATTTTCTGTAGTGGTGACGGTCGTGTGGCCGTTGCGTTGTATGTCGTAGAAACTGATAAATGTGCCTGCGGCGGGCGCTATCTTGGCACGCAGTTGTACGCGTGCGACCGCAATGGTGCTCTTTGTATTGGCTCCATTCTCCTCGTTGGCTGCTTCTACCATGACGTATCCATTCTCTTCATCAAAGTCCGATTCACCGGGTGTGATAAGCGGGAAGTGTTCGGAAACCTCTATAGATACACCTTCAAACACATTGGTGTCGTATGCCAGCCATGCACGCACATGTTGCACGGCTTGCTTGGAGGGGTTTTGTACCACAATGTCAAAGTCCAGTGTGTCCCCCACAGCCATGACTTTTGTTTTGAGTGTTTGGGGATCTTCTACCTGAAAGCTTGTGCAAATCTTTCCGTCACCCAATGTCACCATTTCTTCCAAGTCGGGTATGGGACCAAGCATGGTGTCTTCTTTCTCAGATTCAATCTGCTCGCAGTGCGGGCGAACGGTAAGCGAAACATCCTGCGTGGCTGCCTTCATGACCGTAGGGTTTGTAACGGAGAAACCTACGAGAAGTACAAGTAGTTTTGCAGAGTGCTTGAGCCGGTTATGGCGTGTGTGTGAACCCATGTCGTAATGGTCGTTCTTTACAGGGAAAGCTCCCTAAGGATGGCAATAGCATCATCCAAGGTGAGCAGACCGTCCTTATTGGGGTCGGCCTTAAGTTGCTCAGGGGTTGCCTGTACATATCCCCGTGCAATTTCCAGGATGATAATGGCATCCTGCACCGTGACTTTGCCGCTGCCATCCACGTCTCCGGGAAGTTGAATGCTTCCTGCTTGTATAAGAGAAACAGGTTGCATATCTCCCGCAGACCGGATGCCGAGCGAGAACGAGCTGACAACCGCAAGTGCCCCAAGAGAGAGCACATGCAGGTTCTGCCGTTTGAAAATGGAATGAATGGACATTTCCTAGTAGTATAAAAGAAAAAGCCCTCTATCACAATGCTGCAATCATTGACGTTCTACAGGAACATGATTGAATACCTTTTTTACAGACAGCATTCCAAACGTGGTTTACTGTATACTTCGCATCTATGACACAGGTCCATATGCTTCTTGGGCAGAACAGTTATGCTCTTACGTTAGAGCGTCTCCGCTGGACGCGTGCATTTAAGGAAAAGCATGGAATAGAGAATCTAGCCTCTTTTCCCGCAAAGGAAGCTACATTTAGGCAATTGAGGGACGAAGTAAGTGTTGCTCCTTTTATAGCAGAAAAGCGCTTGATTGTAGTGGAAGGGGTACCAAAAGGGACCAAAGGAGAGGCCAAAGAGTTGGTGCAATCTATGCACCCGGATGTTCTGTTGCTCTTTGTTCTGGAGTTAGATCCTACAAGAAAGGCGAAGTTGACAATTTTACAAAAAGAGATAAAAGAGCTTTCTCAGTGTATGGAGTTTCCGCTGCTTTCGCTCCCGAAGTTGCAACAGTGGATTCGCGAATCTGTAGCAGAACAGGGTGCCTCTATTACACAGAGTGCGTTACTTCTTCTCGTAGATTTAATAGGGGAGGACCAGTATCTCCTCAGCCAGGAGGTTCGTAAAATTGCCCTCTTTGCGCATGGAAGAGAAATACAGGAAGAGGATGTGCGTACCATGGTGGCCTGTTCTACAGAACGTGAAGTATGGAAGCTTATGGATTTTCTGGGTGCGGGGAACGTAGAAGAAGCCCTGCAGTACGTTCACAGTTTGCTCGAGAGGGGACTGAGTCCGCAGGCACTCTGGAGTACGTTTCTCTGGATGCTTTCACTCCTTGTACAGGTGGTCTCTTTGGTCGAGGAAGGGGAGACCAACGCCTGGACTATTGCACGGGAACTCCATGCCTACGGGAGTTCCATACAGGCAATTTTGCCCTTTGCACGCAAGATGGATCGCGCCTTCCTCATCCGGATTTTGGATCATGCGCTGGAAGCGGACAGAGGACTGAAAACCGGTGTGTATAAGGCAACGAGCGAAGCCCCTCAGGAACTCCTTGCACTCATCGATCGGTCTATTTTGTCTTTTGTGTAAGTTAAACGATTGTAGGTAAAGTGGACATTTTTGCAGGCTGAAACACAGATCACTCGCCTCGTAGGAACTCCTCAATCATCGGTTGTTTCTGATGGATTCTC
>PFDR01000090.1 GCA_002772545.1 Candidatus Peregrinibacteria bacterium CG10_big_fil_rev_8_21_14_0_10_49_10
TTCCGTTGGCCTTCTGCGCGGGGGAACACGCCAAATTGCCAAACTCATTCTTGCCGGTCTCGTATGGCTCACGGCTTCCGACTGGGGAACGGCAAAAGCACATGCGGATCCCATTTCGCTCAGTGCTGTACGACCAAATCCGAATGCAGAATCTACAGGTGTAGTTAAGAAAGAACTTAGTGGAGAAGAGATTATTCGATTGGAAAGGGAGGAAGGAAGACATGTTTCCCTAGAGGAGTTCTTGACATTACCGCAATGCAAATCAAAAGATGCAGCGCAATTTTGGGCTGAGCATGGTCAGTTGGCACTCAATAACTTCAACCTCCGGAAAAAAGATCCAAATGCGAAACAGGAAGAATGCCCCGTGCATGTTCTCTGGGAAGCTAACGGTAAAGTAAGGCAATTTGCGATTATTACACTGTTCCAGGCACAAACGAGTAAGAAGGATGAGCAGTCAGGTGAATACAAGGCAATTACCATGTACTACGTTGTTCTGCGTACAAACCAAACGGCAACACGGGAACCTTACAACCTCTGTATAACATACGAATACGAAAGTCCGCAGCCGGCTGTGAACAAAGCAGTCTCCCTCTCAAAGAGTCTGTAGCTTACAAAATGCCCGGTTTTGTGATATACTAGTGGGATGCCGGAAATACCCAAACCCAATACCGAATCCACTCCCGAATCGGCGGAAAGCCTTCTTCCTCCCGATCTGGTGGCGCGTATGGTACAGAACGCTGAGGAAAGCTTTGCGGAACTGAATGAATCGCAGAAGAAGCATGCAGAAAGGACTGTGAATGAATCCAGGAGTCACAGAACAGACAGCGGTGGAACGAAGAGCATTGCCGGTATGGTTGCACATGCGGAAGCAAACTTTAATACGCCGAAAGAAACTGGTAAAAGAAGTTCAGCCCAAACTGCTAGGGAGAGTGCTCCAATTTCAGATAACCCGAACGAACTGGTAAGCATTGGCCAATCTGAAGTTGGCAAAGAGAGCATTGCTGATTTCAGCAGCATCGACTTCATCGAAGCACGTAGCCGACTCAACAAGATAAAAGAAGCCTCGAAAGAACCACTGTCCGACGAACAGCTGGCAACAAAAACCGTCACCGAAACACGGGAAAGCATGATCGATCGAACCATCAAAGGCCTGGTTCCGCCGGTTCGCGGGGAGGAAGAGGAGGTTGAAACGCAGGAGCGCAAAGAAGAGGAAACAGAAGCAAAAACCGACACGAGTGCAACTGTGGCAGTGGAGGAGAAAACGGCAACGGAGGCCGTTGTGCAGAATACAAACAAGGCTGAGAACGTTGCAACACAGGAAGAAGCAGAGGAGAAACGGGAACGGGAGAAAGCGCGACTGGAAGAAGCCGTGGAGAAGGCCGCCGAGAAAGTAGGCGTGGATCCCACGGATAAACTGGCAATCAAGGAAGTTGCAGAACGCTACAAGTACGGTACAAAAGACGAAAGGAGAAAGATTCAGACAGTCTTTCGAGAATCCTATTCAGAGGAGGAAGCGGGAATTGTATTGAAGAATTTGGAGAGCGACGCAGTGGAGAGCGAAGGAAAAGTATTGGAAGCAGCCATGGTTATGGAGAAGGTAGCGAAGCAGGACAAGAAGCTCTTTAAGAAAATGTTGGAAGCGGAGGACATCGGTGCTTTTGTGAGAGAAGAAGCTAAGAAAGGTAACACGATTTTCCGAGACTATATTAAAAGCCAGAAAGAAAGCCTGGAACTCAAGACGCAATTTTTAAAACAGGCGGCAGAGCAGCAGAAAGAGACCCGGGAGCAGGAAAAAGCTCTCAGACAAGAAACAAACAGAATACTGAGTGATCTTGGCGTTACAGGCTCCCTTGCAGATCTCCCTCCCGCGTGGAACGGTGCCCTGCGGAAAATTGAGCGGCAGGAAGGGAACAAAGAGGCCGCACGGGCATTCTTCGCCAACGCGCCAAGGCTGGTGTACGGAACCCTTACCGGCAGCGTAAGAGGAGCGGAAATGAAAATCTCCGTAGATGGAACAGGCAGTATCATCGGTCATCACGCGGGGGACAGGGCGCGTGCCCGCCCCTACGAACTCAGAGATTTCTCGGCGCAGGAATTTGATGACAAGTTTACGTGGTCCATTGTGGACCAGGACGGGCATTCTCTGCCGAATCGTTCCCCGGGCGTCCGCAACGCGCTTGCGCTGTTCGTTGCGGGTGTGGATACGGGGGATAATGCGCTTATGACGGAGAAGCAGGCAAACTGGTTCCATAACTGCAATCAGATCCTGTTTGGCGGAAATACGGAAGATAAAACGGAATCTCAACGGTTCAGGGAACTGGGCATAGATCCTGCAAAGCCTGACCAGAGGGCACTTTTTGATCTGGGCCTGGGATTGCGGTACCTGCTGCCGAGCAGTTCGGAGGAGGAGTACAAGAAGGAAGGAGGGTATGTGCTGGTCTATGAAGACGTACTGACGTTTATGCGACTCAGAAATGAAAGAGGCTTACAGCTTCCCGCTCTGGAAAAACTGAAGAAAATGACTCAAAACCGCCTGGATGGCAAGGAAGAATGGTGGAAAGAGAGAGAGAGAGACAGGGATCATACCGGTGGCGCTTAGCCTCCTCCTCTTCCATGCAACCGCAGATCGACCAGGTCACGGCACTCCTGCAAAAAGCCCCCCCGGCGAACCCCGGCGACTACACGTCTCCGGAAGAGTTTGCCGCCGATCTGCTCAGGGTTCTTGCCGAACAGAAGGGATTTCAGGCCCGGGACGAAGAGCTGGCGAACATGGTGACGCACCTCGTACGGAGGAGAGACTGGTACGAAAAGGCCGTGCTCTGCGATTTTCATATCCTGCAAAGCGGAGCGGAAGACGTGAACATGGAGCTTTTGCGCCTGTGGGCGACCCAGGCTCTTACATTCAGTCATACGGGATGCATGCCGTCGTACAACGCGTTGCTGGCCATAGGGTACACGTGGCTGGAAGCGTATGAGCACGTGCACAGCGAGGGAACAGGAAGACCACGGTACGAGATCTTCCCATCCGACGAGATCCCCTGTCCCGAAAGCAGGCCCTCTCCTCCTCCGCCACCCATTGTCGCGTTCTTCCTCCGGAAGGAGGTTCCGGATGTAAGGGGGGAATTGCAGGCGTATGTCAGGCAACTGGAGCGGCTCGTAGAGAGGGACGCCGACATCCGGAAGACCTACGTGCGCTACCTCGCGGAATGCCATGAGCCGGATATGCTGCCGTATCACATGAATACCATCGGGCATACCTACAGAGAGAATACGGAAGAACAGTGGAGAGAGATGGCAGCAAGACACATTTCTCAGCACAACTTCTTCCTGGCGGAGTTCGAGGCATTCCGGGCAGA
>PFDR01000071.1 GCA_002772545.1 Candidatus Peregrinibacteria bacterium CG10_big_fil_rev_8_21_14_0_10_49_10
TTTGGTCTCTCAGTACCACCTGAATACAAATTTCGGATTGATGACACAAACGTTTCACACTATGGGTGCAGAAAATATCTCCAGAGAGAAGCCTTTCGTGATACTGTTCCTGCAGAAGTAATTGGAGCACAGGAAAAAGAGATTTATTGGTCTCCAGTGAATCGTCGCTTAGTTCGGGAATTGCCTTTGTTGCTTTCGTCCACATGCATTCTCTGTGAAATGGGTGTATTAGAACGGGATAAACTTGTCCGGGCTTCCCAAGAATTCTTAGAAGATCAAAACAACGATTCCCACCCCTTGATTCCCTGGCTTGATAACATTGTTGTTACGGAGAAGTGGCTGAGAGCTACTACAACTGAATTTCCCGATTGCCGTCTACCAACATTCCATTCGGTTTCTTCTGATAAAGGTGAAAGCGGTCATCTTTGTCCGTAAGGAGAGTAGATGCTTTTTCCCATGCTTGAGCTACATTCTTTTTTTCAAGAATCTTCCAGAGGAATGTAAGGGCAAAAACCAATGAACTATTCCCCTCAGGATAGGATTCAGGAGCAATGTAATTTTCTACTCCTCCTGCAATAAAGGCTCGTGCAAAATTCTCCGTACCAGTCGCACACCCAAGAGACAGAACTGTTTTTCCGGACAGTTTTATCTTCAGAACATTTATAGGAATCACTGCATTATCCGTACCATGAAAGCCCTTTTTACAACCGTGACTTGACAGTAAAACAAGATCCGAAAGCGGCTGTTTGCCAGCCAGTAAATCTTTGAATTGATCAGTGCTGCCGAGCCAATGTACGGTTGTCAGATAGCCGAGATACTCACTAGCTCCCCTTATTGCCACGGTTTCAAATGTTGAGTTCTCACTAGCACAAATAATGGACAGATTCTTCATGATTACATAATAACAAGAAAAGTGCCCTCCCGCATCAACTGATGCGGGAGGGCGGGACGGCTAGCCGTTCCACGCGTTACTTGCTGTCGCGCTTCTTGGCTTTGGCTTGGGCACTCTTCGTCGCGAAGACTTCGTCGAACGGACGCTTCATGCCCTTGGTGCCTTTACCATGCTGGCCGTCACCATGGGAACCCTTCTTGCTCACGTGGCATCACCTCCTTTCATGAGCGTTAGGGTAACGTGTCCCCTCAGGTAGTCCTGAAGGGTCGAATAATATGAATGTATTCTGACCATCCGTCAAGGATGGCATTGATCTTTTAATTTAATGGGAATTGAGCTTTTGTCTTCCCTATGAGACAAATTCTTTTCTGGCATATCTGTTTCCCTCCCCCAACTACCAAATGCAGTATGAACAGGCATGAAGCCGTATCCTGTCACCGTGATCGATTTTCAGGACTTGTTTCCTACGGATGAGGCTTGTTATGGATACCTGCAAATCTTACGGTGGTCCGGTGGTTTCGTGTGTCCTCACTGTTCACATGGCGGCGCTTGGAAGATGAAGAAGGGAGTTCACCGCTGCAAAGACTGTCGGAGGGATGTATCGGTGACGGCTGGGACTATTTTTCAGGGAACACGTACACCTTTGCGATTATGGTTTCAGGCTATCTGGTACGCAGTGAATCAGAAACACGGTGTCAGTGCTCTTGGATTGCAGCGCATCCTTGGTCTCAAGAGCTATGAAACTGCATGGGTATGGATGCACAAATTACGAACAGCGATGGTACGACCTGGTCGTGATCGTCTTCATGGCCTTGTGGAGGTGGATGAAACACTCATCGGCGGACCAAAGCCGGGAAAACGCGGCAGAGGCGCTTCCGGCAAGGTTTTGGCGCTTGTTGCTGTGGAGGACAGGGAAGGAACAAAGCAGAAGGGTATCGGTCGCATACGTTTCAAGGTTATTCCTGATGCCTCCGGCCCCGCACTGAAAGATGCCATTGCAGAAATGACCGAGCCGGGAAGCACAGTGCGTACTGATGGGTGGAAAGGGTACAACGGACTGAAAGAGAAAGGGTATGAGCATATCGTTGTGCAGCATGAGGAAGAGGAGCCTGGATGCGATCCGACTCCACTGGTGCATCGTGTTGCTTCACTGCTCAAGCGCTGGCTGCTTGGCATCCACCATGGAAGAGTGGCTGCTTCCCATCTGCATTACTATCTCGATGAGTTCACATTCCGCTTCAATCGTTGTAGAGCACGTTCAAGAGACAAGCTATTCTACGAGCTGATTCGACAGGCTCTTATGGCTGATCCGGCACCATTGAAGTCACTCAAATCGGCCTAGGCACAAGATATTGGGCTAGGGGGTCTAAAGCAGATATGCCAGTTAGGTTTATAGCTTCATTAGGAAGGAACAAGGTATCAAATCCGAATCCCTAATGCAGCTAATGAAGCTAAGGAAGCTCTGAAAAACCAATCAGCATGTCATGGTGAGCGTAGTCGAACCATGGCGTGCACTGAATTGTCGCAGTTCCTGCCTGCCGGCAGGCAGGCGTCAGAGCTCACTGTGACAATTTGGACGTTTTTCAGAGCTTCCCTAATAAGCTGAAAACTAGTAGCTGGCTCTAATCCCAGTAGGTTTCCCTGAGTGCAAGACCCATCGCTTCTTCGAGCGGTTTGTAGTTCTCTATTTCTTTTTCCTTCCCTTCAACGCGAAAGAGCTTCTTCATGGTGCGGTACGTTCCCCACGGGTAGTACTGTTTCTTCTTCCGCCGTTTCCTCTCTTTGGTTGTTTCTTCCTCTTCGTCGTCGTCAGCCAGTTTCTTCTCCATTTTCTTCGGATTCCCGCTTGGCTGCCACTCCACCTTCCCGAGCACTGCACGCTTCGAAGGATCTACGTACACGAAGTCATCATCAATGTACTGCTGGTCACTCATAGGTGGGGATGTGTACGATGCTCTTCCGGTTGCGGTGCTTCCGGAGGGGGAGGTGGTTCTGTTGGGAGAGCTGTTTGTACAGAAGATTGTGGAGGGAGAGGCCGCAAAGGAACGAGGAGCGCTTCTTCGGGGTGCTGGAACAAATCCTGCACTTCCCTCCTTTTCTGGTCCTGGTAGCGGAGGAATGAATACAGGAGGGCAACGAGGCTTCCAATGAGCGAGACGTAAATGCCAAATCGCAGTTCCATACGGGCGAATTCCAATGTTGTCTTCGTGAGGACGGAGAGTGAGGCGAGAATGAGAATAGTAGCCTGTGAAGTTGCGAGCAGCCGGGCTGCATTCCGGTTGTGTCTGCGGACGAGCGCAGGTCCTCCTGTGAGCGGGATAATGGTGATGAGGAGGACGAAGAGTTCGAGGAAGAATACTGCGATGCCG
>PFDR01000013.1 GCA_002772545.1 Candidatus Peregrinibacteria bacterium CG10_big_fil_rev_8_21_14_0_10_49_10
TGAGAAATGTGTCTTGCTGCCATCTCTCTCCACTGTTCTTCCGTATTCTCCCTGTAGGTATGCCCTATGGTATTCATGTGATACGGCAGCATATCCGGCTCATGGCATTCCGCGAGGTAACAGAAGTACATCTGCATGATGTTTGCTTCGCCCTTTCCTACCAGTTCTTCGAGTTGTTGCAGGTAGATCTGTAGTTCCTCTTTCGTATGGGGAACGTCTCTATCGGCAAAAAAGGAAATCAAACGGGGTGGAGGAGGAGAGGGTCTGCTTTCGGGGCAGGGAATCCCCTCTGACAGGAATATTTTGTACTGGGGTCTTCCTCCCCTCTCCTTCTGCGCGTGCTCATATGCTTCCAGCCACGTATATCCTATGGCCAGCAACGCGTTATAGGATGGAATATGCCCGGTGTTCCGGAAAACGAGGGCTTGTGCTGCCCATGCCCGCAGCAGATCCATATTCACGTCCCCCGCTCCATTCAGAATGTGAAAATCGCAGAGCACGGCCTTCTCGTACCACTGCTGCCTGCGCACGAGATGCGTCACCATGTTCGCCAGCTCTTCGTCTTGGGCCTGAAGACCGTTCTTTTCCGCAAGCACTCTGAGCAGATCGCCGGCAAACTCCTCCAGAGACGTGTAGTCGCCGGGGTTCGCTTGGGGAGCGTTTTGCAGGAGTGCCGTTATCTCGTCTATTTTCTGTGAATGCATGGAAGAAGCAGAGGCTAAGCGCCACCGGCATGATCCCTGTCTCACTCTCTCTCTTTCCACCATTCTTCCTTGCCATTTAGGCGGTCTGTGGTGAGCTTCTTCAGTTCCCCCAGATCTCCCGGCAACCTCTGCTCATCTTTATTCCACAACGTAGCAAGGGTCAGCAGGTCCCCCCTGAGCAGATTCGGGCTCTCCCCGCTCGTTCCCAGCATTTCCTGCGGTTGGTAGGGATTGAATCCCGCGGGAACATACTTTTTTATGGCTCTGTCGAAGAGAACAACCCGACTCTTGTCTATACCTCCCGCCTTGCTGAGTAAGCCAAGTTGCTGCAGCCAAAGCGCCTCTTCCGTCCTTTCCGGCGTTCCTTGTCCCATGATGAGAATCACGAACTTCTGAAATTGCCGCACGCCGGGATCCTGCGGGAGCGCGTTACCGCTTTCGTCATTTGCAATCACCTCGTACATATCCCTGGACTGTTCGGGATTCTCCGTACCGTACGAGATCTCATGCTGTTGCATAATGGCGCCGATGAGAACCGTCTTAAAGGTATCCACATTTGCAGGATCCACAAGGTACGAGAGCTTGTTGCCCTTGTCCGCGGCATGTCTGCCGTCGATGTACACCTTCCCCGTGCCATAGTCGAACCGTACGTTCCAGTCCGTCAGGAGTCTTCCTTCGTATCCTTCAGCGGTCATGCTCCCCCTGGCGAGGAGGGGACCGATGAGTGCGGAACCGTCCTTCTGTACCAAGGCTCCCAGCTTTACCTGCGCATCGGGAGGCATGGTATTTACCATATTCATATCCGCACCTTCCTGTGCGAGCTTGGCATAGGAGTCGGGGGTGATGGAGGGGGGTTGGTTCGATTTTTCTTCTCCTTGGCGACCGCGCAATGTTTTCAGTGCTTGCTCCCGAGTAAGGTCAGATTCTCTTTGTCGCTCTATGTAATCCCTGAAGAGTTCATCACCCTTTTCTGCCTCTTCACGAATGAAGGCGTCTATGTCTTCGGCCTCCATCAACTGCCTGAACTTTTCTGCATCCTTCTCTGCCACTTTGTTCATAAACTTCGCTGCCCGAACGGTGTCTAACTGAACTTTGGCATCTCCACGGCCAAAATCGTTGAGGATTTGAAATGCTTCTTCTTGTGAATACTGCGAACGCAATCCCGTCAGGATTTTCTGTTTTTCCTCCCTGCTGCCACCAAAGTATAAATCTGCAAGCTGCGTAACGGAGAACGCATCGGGAGGCTGCCCCAACTCCATTGCCACCTGCCGCATGGCACTGTCGAACTTCTCGCGTTTTTGCCTTTTGACCTCTGTACTGTCATTTTCCTGTACGCGGGCGAAGAGATCCCTGGCCGATTGTTCCTGAAAGGCAACGTTTCTTTTGGTGGCTTCTATATCTGTTATCTCTTCGCCGCGTTCTTTAGCGAGCTGTTTTTCTTTTTGGATTCTTTCTTTAGATATGAGATTTGCATCTAATTCTTTGTGTTTTTCTATGCCTAAATCTACAAGAAGACTCTTATCGTCCTCAATCGATGACATATCTATGGCAATCTCTTCTTCGTCAGATTCACTTTCGCTATCTTCCTGAGGCTGATCGGAGCCGCTTGTACCTTGAGATTCTCGGGCTTCTTCCACTCTTCTTTGCGCCACAGATCTTCCTTCTGGAGGTAGTTTTTTGAGCTCCTCAGCAATCATTGCATTCTTTGCTTCAGTTTCCTGGAAAGCATTCAGCATTTCGTCAGGAATATCTATAGCAATTTCTTCCTCTTCAACAGAAGAACCCTTGGATTGCGGCATGTCTGGATTGGGTGTAGCCATCCAAATAGTATACCACAATTAGCTTTTCTTTGCATTCTTTACATCTTCGAAAGCAGGTATCTGGCTGTTAACTCTGCTTTCTTTTCGTTTGTGCCGAGATACCCTGTCCAAGTCAGATAGTAGGGTTCACGGGTTGCAGTATTCGGTCTTATAGCTACAAGATAATACTTTTTCACCATTATCACATTACCTCCCTCTACTACGCTTTCCTCTGCAGAAAAGAAAATAATAGGATTTTTAGTAGCAGCCCCTTCTTTCTTCCAAATGGTATCAATGGGACTTTCTTTCGGCTTAGCACCTGGGTTCTCTTCGTTATGCATTTCTGCCTTGCGATGATCATTCCAAAGGTCTGCAGCCTGTCCTGACTTGCAGGTACTTAGTCGCTTAAATTCTTCAAGGGAAATATTCCTATTTTCTATCAATTCAAGACGAAGAATCTCTTCTTCCGAAAGATGCATCTCTTTGACCCGTTCCGTACCGCTTCCGCCTTTCGCATCCGGATTCGGCGTATTGGCGCTCAAAGAAATGGGATCCGCATGGGCTTTTGCCGTTC
>PFDR01000061.1:0-15380 GCA_002772545.1 Candidatus Peregrinibacteria bacterium CG10_big_fil_rev_8_21_14_0_10_49_10
TGTCCACATGCCCGTATTTTTGAACATTTCCCTTTGAATGTTTGTAACTTAGTTGGATCAACTTTCTGTTTGCATCCTTGTAACCTTACTCCAGCAGAAGTTTTACTGCTGCATCCAGCTGCGGATCACGGTCTTGCTGCATATCTTCCTTTGAGCGCTCCACTTCAATATCGGGATCTATACCATGCATACTCAGGTCAGTGCCATTGGGTGTAAGCCAACGCGCTATGGTTATACGTACGCTGCTGCCACCGGGAAGCTCGAACACTTCCTGTACGGTTCCTTTTCCGTAACTTGTTTTTCCTACTATGGTCGCGCGTCCGGAATCCTTGAGCGCACCGGCCAGTATTTCTGCCGCAGAAGCAGAACCCTCGTTTATGAGAACAACCATGGGTGTTGTGGTATTCAGCGGACGGCCATTGACGTAGTGATGCTCAGGTTCGCCGCCACGGCGTGCGACGGACACAACTTTTCCCTGTTGCAGGAAGAGTGATACCATTTCCACTGCCCGTTCCAGGTAGCCGCCACCATTAAAACGGACGTCGAGGATGATCCCTTTCAAGTCTTCCTCCAGAAAACCGCGTTGTGAAGATTCCAATTCACGTGCTGTGGCTTCTCCGAACTGGTTAATACTGATGTACCCCACCGATCCACTCCCGGTTTTTATGATTTTGCTTTCTACGCTTGGTACCGTAATAACATCCCGGACAATGGAAATCTCCAGCGGTTCAGATTCCTCCTCCCGTACGACAGTTAACACGACGGTTGTGCCACGTTTTCCACGGATGCGCTGGACCACCTGTGCGAGATCTTCGTCGGAAATATCCACACCATCCACAGCGACGATTGTATCCTCAGGCTCAAGACCGGCACGCAGGGCAGGAGAGCCTTTGAGCGGAGCTACCACCACAATCATAGAATCCTTCATTGTGAGTTCCGCACCTATACCTTCCAGTTTTCCCTGTAGCGATTGCTGGAAGTCAGAATTCTTCTGCGGAGTCATAAAGGTGGTGTAGCGATCTCCCACTGCATTTACCATTCCTGTTGCTGCTCCAAAGAGCAGGGGCTGGACTTTGAGGTCCTGCGGCTTGATGTAGTGGCGTTCCAAAAGACGCCATATGCCATCCAGCAATGCAAAATCCAGGTCTCCTTCCAGAGAGCCCAGGGTCTGGCCACTCCCGACTCCTCCTGCGTACAGCAGTGCGAGTTGTTCACTCACATCGGTGAGTTTTTTTCTTTCCAGTCTTGCGCCAAGCTGCAGCCCGAGGAGCAGCATAATGACGGGAAGGAGGACCAATGTAAGCGCCCGGAGGAACTTTGGCATGAAGATAGTTGAGTATGGGTACAAATCCCCAGTACGATGATTCTACCTTATGTCAGAGTCCCACAAGAATCCAGAAAAAGGAGCGGCGTTATCTGTTACACGAAACATGCGTGTACTGGAGATAATTGCGCTTTTCCCGCAGGCTGCGGACATTATGCAGGAGTACGGTTTGCACTGCTTTTCGTGTCACATGGGGGGGGTAGAGACCCTGGAAGAAGGGTGCAAAGTCCATGATATGGAAGACGAGATGGTGGATGAATTGCTCGATGACATCAATACGGCCATTGCAGAGGCACCGGAGCGGGAATGGACCCTTACAGTTACTCCTGCAGCCGCTGTAGGCATACGGAGTATTGCGTCAGCGGAGGGAAGAGAGAGGCACATGCTTCATGTGGCTGTGGATGAACATGGAGGGTTTTGTCTGGAATTTATCGAGAAAGCCGATGCATTTGATAAAACTTTTTTCTGTTCAGATCATCCTGATGTACAGGTATGTGCATCACCGCTCGCACTGCAGAGAGTAGGTGGGGGCACTATAGATATGCGCGATGGCAGATTTAAACTGGATCTCCCCGATGAAAAATCATGCTGCGGGAAAGGAGAGTGTGGATGCTCCTGATCGTATCAATGAAGAATTATGCATTGAGAATGAAGAATTGTGAATTAAGAATTAAGCAGAATCACTGAAACTATTTATAATTCATAATTCACGATTCTATGTATATGCTAGGAGTATGATCCGCCTTCCTGCCTCCCTCGAACGTCGTCTCAAACAACTCTTTTCCCGCGCCCAGGAACGCGAGAGATTTGTGGCGGATCTCATAGAATCTGCTTTGAACCAGGAAATGGGATCAGACACTTCGCAGCCTCAGGCAGTAGGTGGCACACTCCATCTTTTTACCGATGGCGGTTCCCGGGGCAACCCTGGGCAAGCTGCCATAGGGTGTATTTTGGAAGATCCTGCCCGGGGGAAGATTTTGCGGGAGCATTATGAATGTATTGGTATAGAAACGAATAATGTAGCGGAATACAGGGCACTTATAGAAGGTCTAAACATTGCACGACTCTACCATCCCAATGTACTTGTGTGTCATCTGGATTCGGAATTACTGGTGAAGCAATTGAGTGGGGAGTATCGGGTACGTATGGAAGCACTTCGACCATACTACGACGAAATTCAGGAGCTGCGAACCACCTTTCCTGGTATCAGTTTTGTCCACATTCCCCGGGAAGATAACTACAGGGCAGATATACTCGTGAACAGGGCCTTAGACGCACATCCTTCTCCAAAATATGACAAGACGTAGTCACGCCCACATTGCATGTTTGGTATGCGTAATTGGCTTTTTTCTTCCTATAGTTGCACATGCGGCTTACACGCCACTTACCTACCGCTATGCACACTTCCTCTTTGAGATTGATCCGGATGACCATCCCGCGTGGCATTCTACAGAAGAGCGCTGGACTCATAATGGACAGCCTTTTCGGGCACCGGCTGCTCTGCGCGTAGACGGAGATGCTCTTTCCGCACTTCCCGAGGGAGTGGGTCGTACCAGTGTGTTTGCGTGGGATTCCGGCGCTATTCGTGCTACCATTGATCTGCAGATTGCCAAATTGCTGGATCGTGAGCCCGGCTCTGTCATCATTCGAAAAGATGGAGATACCGTCACTTTTGAAGGTGTGGGTATGCTCGGTCGCAAAGTGAACGTGGCAGAGGCTGCCAAGCTAACTGTGGAAGCCCTGCAACGCGGCATTTCAGATATTACCCTTCCCGTGTCTGAGCTACAGCCCCAGATCACCATACAGGATGCCGATTTGCAGGACAGTGGGATACAGGAAGTTCTTGCGGTGGGGGAATCCGACTACCGGGGATCGCCGCAGAATCGCCAGCATAATATAGAAACAGGTCTGAGTAAGTTCAATGGTCACATTGTTCCTCAGGGTACGGTCTTCTCTTTCGATACTGTACTCGGTCCGGTGAATCAGTCTACAGGGTACAGGAAAGAGCTGGTAATTCAGGGCGATAAAACACTCCCGGACTACGGCGGAGGACTGTGTCAGGTAAGTACTACGGCATACAGAGGTGTATGGGAATACGGTTTTCCCATCCAGGATCGTGTTAACCATAGTTACAGTGTGCGTTATTACTTCCCACAGGGAACGGATGCCACCATCTATCCGCCGTACAAAGATGTGAAGTTTGTAAATGACAGTCCGGGTGATTTGCTCATTCAAACCTATAGTGAAGATGGTCGTGCATACTTTATTTATTACGGCACCAGAGATGCACGTGAAACATCTGTCATGGGACCCTATACATGGGGGACAGAGGCACCACCACCCGACAGGGAAGAGCGTACTACCGATATTCCGCCCGGAACAACACGTAAGGTTGGTGAGCGTGTACCCGGAGTGAAAGCAGGATGGCTTCGTGTAATTCGTAATGAGAATGATCAGGAAACAAAGGAGCAGTACATTTCCGTGTATGAAGCACGACCCCGTTTTACACAAATTGGTGTAACGGAAGAAGAGCTCAATCCACCCCCTACACTTCCCGTTTCTGCACCGGTAGTGCAACAGAAAGAACCGGCAGTGCAGAGCTGGTTTGGGAAGCTGAAGAGGACGCGCCGATAGAGCGCATTTTCATTCTCTTTACCTGTGTAGTACGGCTGCTGAGACTCTTTCTGCACGCATTTCTTTCTTCGTTTGTTCGCCCATAACCCAGTGGCAAAGAGCGCGGATATTTTTGGTTTCGCCCGGCAGTGATGTGAGCCACCACTCTCCTCTGGAGCAGGATTCTACAAATAGGAGTTCCTCCTCTGTACAGTGACCGAACAATCTGTGAGAAGCCTCCCGAGGCAGCACGCCGAGTGTCTGCAGCAGTCGTACCGTAAAGGCGAGCGGTGAGGCTTCCGGATTCTTCCTGCAGCCACACAGGAGTTCACTTGTCAGTGTAAAAATTTCCGGGACCGGGTGGTCATCTTCCAGTACGGAAAGAAGAAGTTCCACAGCCTGCTGTGCCTGTAAAAAGCCCTGGAGCGTTCTCGTGCCACCATCATCCCTGGTGCAGCTGGCACTGCGAACGGTCATACCCGTACTACCTTCGTGGATGGTCACGGTCGTTTGCTGTAATGCAAGCAGGCTGCCGCCCATCCGGCTTTTCGGCTTACGTACACCGTATGCTCTTGCGGCAATTTTTCCACGTTCCTGCGTGAGCAGAATACAAAACCGGTCCGCTTCACCTACATCGTAGGTACGCAGGACAATGCATTGGTATTGCTGCGTACGTCCCATATTAATTGGTATACAGAGAGAGCGTGCGGGCCTGCAACTCCTGATGCATGCCCAGCCAGGTACCCAGTGCTGCAATAAACGGTAGAACGAGAAGCTCTGCAAAGAAGTACGCAGGCAGAGTGGTACTGGTCACCGATGCAACTTTTGAATGCAGTGCAGCGAGGATACCGCCGGTATTGAGCGCAGGTACAAGAAGAGGGAAACTCAAAAGGAGCAGTGTCATTACAACCATGCTGAGTCCTATGGCAAACAGGAGCAGTATGCATGCTTCGGTAGCGAACGGAACAAACATGGCCAGAGGAGAGGAGCCCACCAATTTTTCCACCAATACCTCATTGGCTCGAGCCAGTACCCGTCGCCGTACCAGTTCTGTGGTGATGAAAAGCAGTACACCTGCAACCATCACAAGAATAACGGTCACAAGGTCGCGCCCCGCCTTTGTGAACTTTAGTAACTCATAAACCTGTTTTTCCTGGTCTGTGACCACGGAGAGAAATGAAGGATCTATCACCGTGTTCCATTCCGGCTTCTCTATAAAACTGCGGAAGGCGGCGTAGTCATCCAGTGATTCCAGTGTTATGCCGATTGTATCCGGAAAAGGGTTGCTCATGCCGTACTCTTCTATGAACGCAATGAGTTCAGGATCATGTGTGCGCGCACGCTCGTAAGCCTGTTCTTTTGTAATGTAAGCGGCATCTTCCGTAAAGTTTTGCTGTTGCAGCACAGAAAAAAATGTCAGTACGTTTTGCTTCTCTGCACTCTGTCGCACTTCCAGTCGAATATCCGTTCTTTCCCGAAGCAGAGATTGTACCCCCTGCGCTCCTACCAGTATTGCCAACAATAACTGCACGAGGAGAAACACGCCAAACAGAGCACCGAGGGAAGTGCCCCACTCCCGTTCCCGGAGGAGGGTCGTCAGTCCTCTCCGTACCCCCCGTTTCATTACCATGGCCGTGTCTGCATCCAGCTGCATCATGCAGCGCAGTATAGCGGTTCTCTCTCCTTTTTCCTATGTACGGACATATGTCTTCGTACCTCTTCAAAAAGACACCACCTGAAATGGCACATCAGCTCTGCCGCACCCTCGTACGCTGTACGCCTTCTTCCAGTCGTAGCACAGCTTGTACACATTCCTTTGCCCTTTCGTTTTCCGGGTCCAGCTCCAGTGTTCTCTGAAAGAGTGTTTTTGCCTTGAATACATTATGCGTCTGGAGGTAGGCCACACCCAAATCGCAGAGCGTAAGAGGGTTGGTACTTTCTAAATTCAGTGATCGCTCCAATGTCACTATACCCTGCGCGCGCTTGCCGCTATTGAAGAGTGTCCAGCCGAGACAGCGCAGAATTTCCGCATTGTTCGGTTTGAGTTTGTTGGATTCCTGGAGGTGCGTCAGCGCCTTTTCCCAGTCTTCTTCCTGTGATCCCAGGAACCCAAGAATGTAGTGCCCCGTATAACTTTTAGGATCCAGTGCAATTGCCTGCTCTGCTGCGGCTCTGGCACGCGAATAGTGTTCCAGACTCAATTCGTTGTCTGCCACTTCCTCCAGAGCTGAAACATTCTGCGGGTCCTCTACCAGTACCTGCTCCAATATAGTGATGGCATGTTGAAACTCTCCTCCCAACTTGAGTTGCTCCGCTGCTTCGAGGCGCTCGATGATACCCGATGAAAACGGTTGATCATCCATACCGTTCATTCTAGGACTTTTCTTCCCGGCAGGTACAGAAAACATCCTATCTTTTTTAGAGTTTTTTCTCCGTTTGCAAATATTGTCACATCCCAAAGTACGTCTAAAGACCTTTCTTCCTCTCCAGAACCCTTTCGGGCAATGTTCCTAGTTGTACTGGATGAACATGTACACAATCTTAAATATGCCCTTTGCGCCAGCGACTACTGCCACGCCGATGACAGCACCCTCCATAAGGTCTTTTCCTGTTGATTTGCGCTTTTCTTCGCCTGCAGAAGTAGCAAAGAGCAGAGCTCCTACTATAAAAATAGCTGTAGAGAGATAGATGATAGAGGATGTACCTACACTCAGCACATTACCGACAATCTGGTCGACTGATACATTGGTTCCTTCGCCGCCCCACTGTCGCGTATCGACGGTCGCTGCATAAGCAAGCGGAGTGGTGTAGAGCCAGAGTGCCATTGTTTTCATGAGTCTCTTTATCATCGCATCAGTATAGCATACTTTGCTTTTCGATGCACGTTCTGTATGAGAGGATTGTAGGGGAGAGAGGCTTATTTGGCCAACCAGAGGCTCAAAAATTGTTTCAGGTACTCCGTTTCTCCTCCGGTCTTGTGTGTTCATTTCCCTTTGGACTTGCTATGATCCTCTCCCGCGTGACTGCTTCCTTTCACCAGCGTCGGTTACATAATGCATCCAGAAAAAGGAGAGGTTTGTGTTCCTTCTTCCGCAGGAAGAGCACACGTTCGGGATGTGACACATCGCAGAAACATCATGCCCGTGGAATCCCTGCACGCATCGTTACCGGCGTATCCTTTGGGTTGCGTACGCTTTTTTCCCGGATGCTCACCGCACTCCATAATCGCCCGACTTCGCGTAATGCTTGGCTGGTACTTGGTGCAAAATGCTGCAGCATCTTTGGAGGACTGGCCATTCTGTACGTCGCTTTTCTGTGGTTTACGTTGCCCAATATCAGTGATCCGCGGAGTCTGCTCGCCTCCCAGAGTACCGTTATTGTGGATCGTAATGGTGTGGAGCTCTACAGGCTCTTTAGTGAGCAGGATCGTACCTACATTCCCGCAGACCGCATTCCCGACTACCTGGAGGATGCCATTATTGCCATAGAAGATGAGCGTTTTTATGAGCGTGGATGTCTGGATCTCCGAGCTATTGCACGTGTTGTGTTCATGTTTGGAAGAGCAGGAGGAGGTTCCACACTTACGCGCCAACTTGCACGCAATGCGCTTGATCTTAAAAAGGAGAACATTTACAACCGCAAAATCAAAGAATTCATGCTGGGTTGCCAAATGGAGCATCGTTTCTCAAAGGACGACTTATTGGAGTTGTATCTTAACTGGATACCGTTTGGGCGCAATGCCTACGGTGTAGAACAAGCAAGTCAGACGTACTTTGGCATTCCCGCAGAAGAGCTAACCCTTGCGCAGTCAGTGGTTCTTGCCTCACTGCCACAACGGCCCTCATACTACAGCCCTTACGGAACACATCTGCATACCGAGGTGAGCGATACGGTGTTGCAGGGTGTGCTCAAAGGAACCATTACACGCGCATCAGATATTCCCGATGACGGTGTGTACATTGGTCTGCTGGGTGCCAACATTGGAACGGGTTCTGTCTCTCTCTATGTAGGAGGGCGTACCGATCAGGTTCTCCGCAATATGAAAGAGCAGGGGTTCATTTCCGAACAGGAACTTCTGGCCGCGCAGGCGGAGCTTGAGCATGTCACATTCCAGCCTTCCCGTGAGAACATCCGCGCGCCGCATTTTGTGCTGTGGATACGTGACCAAATAGAGAAACTCTTTGCAGGGAGTGCAGAGCAGGGTCTTGTAGAGCAGGGGGGATTGCGTATAGAAACGACGCTGGATTGGGATTTGCAGCAGATAGCAGAGGAGACCGTCGCATTCCATCAGGAAGACATTCTGAACCGCTACGGTGCACGCAACATGGCTCTGATTTCCGTGGATCGTCACACACGGGAGGTGCTTGCGTACGTAGGGAATATGGATTATGCGGATACCGAGCACGGTGGGAAAATAGATATGGCCCAGTCTCCGCGTCAGCCCGGTTCCAGTTTTAAACCGTTTGTGTATGCTGCGGCATTTCAGCGCGGGTATACCCCGGGAACAGTTCTCTACGACGTTCCTACTGTTATAGG
Organism: Candidatus Peregrinibacteria bacterium CG10_big_fil_rev_8_21_14_0_10_49_10; assembly: GCA_002772545.1. Taxonomy (GTDB): domain Bacteria; phylum Patescibacteriota; class Gracilibacteria; order Peribacterales; family Peribacteraceae; genus GWB1-54-5. The sequence continues at coordinate 8,474 of PFDR01000061.1, forward strand.
GGAGGACGAACCACAGAACTTTGACGGAAAGTTTATGGGGCCGCTCACCATCCGCTATGCGCTTGGTGCTTCACGTAATATTCCCGCCGCAAAGGCGTTCTTTCTTGCCGGAGGGGAGGATGCCATTTTGGCACTCGTGAGTAATATGGGTGCTCCTTCTCCCCACAAACGACGTCAGGAGCTGGCAGATGCACGTCCGGAAGGATTCGATTATGGTTGGCCCCTTGCACTCGGAGCGGCTGAGACGCCGCTCATAGAAATGGTGCATGCCTATTCCACATTTGCGGCCGATGGTGTGTATAAGCCGTTGCTCTCCATCAAGCGTATTACCGATAAACACGGTAACTTACTCTACGAGCCGGAGCAGGAAGAGAAGGAAGTTATGGATCCGCGCATCGCTTATCAAATCACTTCCATCCTTAGCGACGAACTTGCCCGACCGGAAGACTACTGGCGCACGCAGCTCACCGTTCCCGGGTACCAGACGGCTGCAAAAACAGGGACAAGTAACAAGTGTCTGGAACGTGATGAAAAGACAGGCGACTGCAAACTTTTGAAACCGGATAATGCTTGGACCATCGGCTATACACCCGATCTGGTCACCGGCGTGTGGGCGGGGAATGCCGATAGTTCCGCCATGTATGACAAAGGCGGAGGGCTCAACACTGCAAGCCCCATTTGGCGAGACTACATGATTCGCGCACATCGTCGTCTTGCGAATCCGGAGAAGACCTTTGCAGTACCAGAGGGGATTGTACGACCGATCATTTCTCTGCTCTCGGGACAGTTGCCCACGGCATGTACACCCATCCATTTGCGACGTTCCGATGTGTTCCTGCGTGAACAGGCTCCCTCCCAGCCGGACCCCGCCTGTAAGCAACTTACTGTGGATAAAGTGACCAGGCTCCTGGCCTCCGAGAGCTGTCCGCAAGAGGCACGGGAGAGCGGAAGTTTTCTTGTAGCGGGGAGCATTCTCCCGGCACGTTGGCCGGATTGGGAGAAAGGTGTACAGGAATGGGTCACCACACAAATGGCACTCTGGTACGCCACAGACAATCACTCAGGTTCCATTCTGCCCCTTCCCGTTGCTCCCATGCAGCAGTGCGATATTTCGCTCACACCCGGTCGTCTGGTGAAGCCCACTCTCTCTATTACCAGTCCTGCCGAGGGCCAGGTGGTGAATTATCCCGCTTTCCTTCCTCATATGAAGTATTCTGTGGGGTCTCTGGTGCGTGAGGTTTCCTATGAAGTAGACGGAAAGCCGCTGCGTACGGTAGGTGTGGAGCCTTTCTTCTCTACCACAGTTCGTGTGCCGAGGACGGTAGAAAAGTATGGTCTCCATACTCTCCGCATTACCCTGACAGACGAGTATTTCAATACGGTAAGTGATTCCGTCCGTTTCCGTTTTACACCAGAGACGCCAGGACGTTTTGATCGCATAGAATCCAGTAGATCGGCTCTGCCCGAGGCTTCTGTATCAAGTACTCTTCCGGAAGAGACTGCGGATCCTGTTTTACTCTCCCCCGTCTCACTTTCCACTGTGTCGTTCGGAGACATTGTGGATATACAAGTTCATACTCCCGACGTTTCTGCTCTTGTCTCCTCCAATTTGAGCCTCTTTGTGCTCAGTGAAACAGGAGAGGAGGACAACCTCTTCAATATCACTGAAGGAGAGGGCACATATACACGTCAGTGGAAAGCCCGGAAAACAGGGATGTTTACCCTCATTCTGCGTTCCGAAGGCAGAGATAGTTCTGTAAGAGAGTGGGGGAAGGTGGGACCGTTTGAAGTACGTTAATTAGCTTCGTTAGCGTGGTTAGGGTAGTTAGCTGGATTAGCTTCGGATTTCTGCTCTTATTCCTTATTTCCTTTATTTTCTCAGAAAGGAAGGATGCAAGATCCTAAAAACTTAGTGAAGCTAATGACGCTAGTTACGCTCATGAGGCCAACGCTGCAGCCACCTCCTCTGCAATATCTGCATTGGTATGCACTTCGGACACGTCTTCATCTTCCTCAATTGCTTCTACGAATTCCATAAATTTTTCTGCAGTTTCTTTATCTGCAAGAGATACTTGCTGGTTTGCGACATACTTTAAACCTGCTTCTTCTACTTTACAGCCCGCCTGTTTTAACACATCACGTACGGTATTCCATCGTGCGGCATCGGTCGTAATGGAAATCATTTCTCCGGTCTTTTCCAAATCTTCTGCTCCGGCATCTATAAGTGCCAACTCTGCTTCTTCGGAAATTTTCCCCTTGGCAATCACCACACCTTTGCGTTCGAACATGTAGAGTACTGCGCCCGACTCTGCCCATTTTCCGCCACGTCTTTCTATAACACTTCTCACATTGGCGATCGTTCGGTTCTTGTTATCTGTAAAACATTCGATGATGCAGGCAGCGCCACCCGGTGCGTACGCTCCGTACATAATTTCCTGCGTGACTTCACCCTTCATCTCGCCGGTGCCCTTTTTGACTGCACGGTCTATATTGGCATTGGGCACGTTATCTGCTTTTGCATTCTCTATGGCGGTAGCCAAAGAGGGATTCATAGTAGGATCCCCTCCACCCCCTTCACGTGCTGCAATCTCTATGAGTTTTGCATGACGTGTAAAGATCTTGCCGCGCTTTGCGTCGGCAGCTCCTTTTTTATGCTTTATGCTGGCCCATTTACTGTGACCGGACATGGTGTAATGGAGAATTGATACTGAAGAATGGACAGTGCAGTGCTCCATCCTCTGAGGTTTTGATTATCAATTATCCACTATCAATTATCAATTTATTGCGAATCTTATTTAGTGTTTCATCCAGGGGATATCTTATTTCCTATAGGCCAGCATTCCCATAAACCGTGAACGCTCCACCGCAGTTTTCAGCATCTTCTGATGACGCAAACAGACGCCTGTGTAGTAACGTTGGCGGATGTTGCCGAAGTAATCTATAAAAGGCTTGAGTGTGGGGTAATCCTTCCAGTCTATGTACTTTGCCTCCTTTTCGCAGAAGGGGCACTGCTTTTTGCGGGGATCCGTACGCCGTTGCTGAGATTTTTTAGCCATAGTATTGCAGGTTAAATATCCAATTCATCATCGGAAATAAGCTTCTCCAGTTCCTCCGTAAGTTTATCTTCCTCTATAGGGCTGGATTCCTCCACTATTTCTTTCTTCTTCTCTGTTGCACGCCTGGCTTGCCGCTTTGCCTTGTCTGCAACCTGGCGCTGGAGTGCCTCCTCCTTTTCACGGTCCTTCTTTTGCGCATCTGTTTCACGTGTTTTCAGCCACTGGTCATACTCCGCAGAGAACTTGATGACCTGGTAGCCCTTTGGCGGTTTTACAATGAGGTGGCGCAAAATATGCGGGATAATCCTGAGTGCCTCATCCACTTCCTTCAGTTTGGCAGGATCCATCTCAAAGTAGTACATAACAAAGTTGCCTTCTTTGTGGCCCCGAATGGAGTAGGCAAGACCTCTCCTGCTCCATGCATCCTTTTCCATCAGTTTTGCTCCTGCTTCGGCAAACAGGGTCTCCACCTCTTTGAGAGTCTGCTGTTCTTCCTTCTGGTGTAAAACCGAGGGGTATAAGACGGCGACTTCGTACACACGCACGTCTTCCGATGATGCCGTAAGAGTTGGCATAGGTGATTCTTGGGTAAACCTTGTACCACCCATCTGCCTTTTGGCGAATTCGGGTACAGGGGAATCGGGACTGCGACTCTAAAGGAGGGGGAGAGGAAGCGTCAAGGAAAATGGAAGCAAATTACCGCAAGGAGTTCTTTCTATGGAAACTGGAAACAACTCATTTGCTTTGCTACGTTCTGAACTATGCACATCAAAGGTTGGATACAGGCTCTATCTGCAAAGCAGCGCTCTCTCAGTTTTATACTTCTTTTTCTATGCATACTGGCTCTCCTCAAAATACTGTGGATATTCATTGCTGATGTAACTTTTCTGGCACGGGGTGCGATAGATGATGACACAACAATATACTTTATTGTTGGGAGGGGCATTTTAAACGGATTACAACCCTATGTTGATTTGTTTGAATCCAAACCACCTGGTATTTTTCTCCTTTCCGCATTTTCACTCTTCTTCACACAAACAGACTCTCTTGCAGTTTTCCTTAACATTTTTCAGTTCCTACTCTTTCCTCTCCTTCTTACTGCTGTCGCATTTTACGAAGTTCGATCAATCCCCTCACGTTTTTGGCAGGCTATTTCTTTGTTGGCTGCCTTCTTGACAGGAATAGTACTGATGTTGTATTTGGAGGTTCGGTCTGGCACGGTTGAAACTGAGGCGTTTGGATCATTTTTTAGTCTTTTGTATGCTTTGAGTATTTATAAAGAGCCACAAAAGTATTATGCGAAATGCACACTAGTGAGTGCGATGTTACTTCTCTGTTCCATAGGTTTTAAAGAAACATTTCTCCCGATTAATTTTGCAGTAAGCATTTTACTTGTAAGGCGTTGGTCCCATTTTATTAAGTCCTTCGTTTTGCCGCTTAGTATTGCTGTAGTCATAGGTGTTCTTTTTTTATTTTTCCTTGGATATTTTTATGCGTATTTCTCCGTATATCTTCCTGCAATGATTCTTCGGACAGTTACAGATATTCCGCCTATGATTTTGTCTATTACTCCATATCCGGTCTTTATCAATCTATCCAAAGGCTTTCAGGAAGCCCCTTTCCTTGTTGTTCTTATTGCATCTTTATGGTCTCTGTTCCCTATTTTTAAGCAGGAAAAAAATTGTAAACCTCTTACAATCCTTCTTTGCGGTCTCACATTGGTGCTGTCGTTCATTATGCTGATTTATGTGGGGATAACTTCTGTCAGACTCTATGCACTTCTGACAGGCATGTCTGTGAGCTATTTTAACCCTTTTGTACCAGAGTGGTTTGCTTGGTTATTTTTCTTTCCGGTTCTTGTCTATCTCTATTTTTGGCAATACAAACAAAAACTCCTTTGGTCTACCATCGTGGCAATTGTTGTACTTTATATTGTAAATTTTACAGCTGTGGTTGCAGGAGCGTCCGGGAACCATTTTTCAGCTGCGGTTCCGGTGTACGCCGTTTTAGCTCTTATCTGCGTTCGCTATATGTCCACAACTCGCAGTGTTCTTTTGGGCTGCATAATCCTTTCCACTATTCTCATAACAGCTTTTTCGTACAGGACACAAGCCCAGCATCTTGGGTACCTTCAGGCCTCTCTTCCCAAATCGCATTCACAAGTAGAGCGTTTTGATGCAATGCTGGATGCTTGCAAGATAGAACGATACTACGCCTTTGATCATCAGCCGATGTATCTAAGTACCCATTCCTTCTGGGGACCGCTTCCTATTATAAGTAACTACACCTATTTGGGAGAGGATCATCCTCTCGTTCAGCAAACATTGGAGAATCTGGTTGAGAAGAATCAGGTTTTTCTCCTGCGTTCGGGCACAGCAATTAATCCCTTCTTTGTTGCCCTTTTACAGAAGCAATTTACACAGGAATTTCCTGAATGTGCTCGGTCCTATCTACCTCTGGAGGGTTTGGAGTTGTGGTTTCGTCAGCACTGATAGAGTGCGATAGTGCTGGTGGATCTTAAATGCCTGCTTCATACTCCACGCAAATGGACCTCTACGCAGAAAACATTCTGGACCACTATCGGGATCCTCGTCATAAAGAAACCATGGTCGATGCATCGGTAACGCATACAGAAGCAAATCATGTCTGCGGAGATGAAGTGTGCTTGCAGTTACACATAGACAACGATCGTATTGCTTCCATAGCTTGGCAGGGAACAGGATGTGCCATCAGTCAGGCCGGTATGTCCATACTCACAGAAGAAGTAGAAGGGATGACGGTGGAAGAAGTGGAGAAGTTACAAAAGCAGGATATATACGATCTGCTCGGTGTGCCCATAGGTCCACGACGCTTTAAATGTGCGCTCATCTGCCTGCATACACTTAAAAATGCCATCCATATCTACTGTGGTGAAGAAAAGCAGGGATGGCTGGACACAGTAGAAATTGATGGAGAATAATTTGTAGCTTTCAGCTATTAGCTGTTAGCTTGTTCCCGCTTTTGTTGAGTATCTGTTCATTGTACCATTGCACGAAACAGGCCGCCCTAGCTCAGGGGTAGAGCACTTCCATGGTAAGGAAGGGGTCTCGGGTTCAATTCCCGAGGGCGGCTCCACCCGTCTTCGTTCCGCCTTCGGCGGAACTACGCCGTGGTGAAGCCGCAATGATCGAAAGGGTGCTACGGCGAAGTCTCGGCGTAGCGCAGCGGAGCCGGACGAAGCCGAGCATTCCATAGACAAATAACTCAAGATCATGGTACTTTCATGGGCTATGCATTTGGTCTATTCATTGGAATCAGAAGACCAGCAACACTGGTATGTTGGTGTGACGAATAATGTTGAGCGCAGGCTTGCAGAGCATAATGATGGTAAGTGCATTCACACGAATAAGCACAAACCCTGGAAACTGAAAAGTTTTACAGCATTTATTAATAGAGATCGTGCAGTAGCATTCGAAAGGTATCTCAAATCACACTCCGGTCGTGCCTTTGCAAAGAGGCATTTATAAATACATTTTTTGGCTTATCTCTTCCGGCAGAGCGCTCCACTCATTCAGTTCTCAGTACATTCAGTGCCTTCTGTAACTCAATTCCCAGTGTTTCCAGTTCTTCCACCGTATTGTAGATGCTTACAGAGAGCCTTGTGGTTGCCGGTACTCCCCATGTTTCATGCAATGGTTGTGTGCAGTGGTGACCGGCACGCAGTGCAATATTTTTCTGTCCCAGTATGTCTGTAAGGTCATGCGGATGTGCTCCATCCACCACAAAGCTGACGCAGCCGGAAGGCTGACCTTTGCCGCTCGTCCCTACTATGGTGAGCCCGTCAATCTGTTGCAGCATCGTTCGTGCTTCTT
>PFDR01000061.1:15395-37400 GCA_002772545.1 Candidatus Peregrinibacteria bacterium CG10_big_fil_rev_8_21_14_0_10_49_10
CAGAGGAGAATCCATCCTTTTTCACATCGTGAATCATCATGCCGCCGCCAAGGAAAGCGGGCATTGCTTCCAGCAATTTCTGCTTGCCGTAGAGCACGCCTATGCCCGTTGGCCCATAGAGTTTATGGCCGGAAAAAGCCAAAAAATCACAGTCAAGATCCTGCACATCCACAGCGTGATGGCTGATGAGTTGAGCGGCATCCACCAGTACCAGGGCACCGGCATCGTGCGCTTTTTGTGTGATCACGTTAATATCCGGCCGTGTGCCGAGCACATTGCTCTGTCCTGTAATAGAAACGAGTTTCACTTTTTTATCCTGCAAGATTTCATCCAGTGATTCCATCCGGAGCTGCCCCGCGGCATCCATTTCTATCCATCGCACTTCCGCACCACTTCGCTCGGCAAGCTGTTGCCAGGGCACCACATTGCTGTGGTGTTCCAAAATGGAAATTGCCACAGCATCACCTGTGTGCAGGTTTACGTCTCCCCACGCACGGGCGACCAGATTGATAGCTTCGGTACAGTTTTTGGTAAAAACAATTTCCCGTGAGGATTGGGCATTGATCCATTGCTTCACGGTCTTTCGTGCGTCTTCGTACTGCACTGTTGCTTTTTCGGTTAAGGAATGCATGCCACGGTGCACATTGGCGCAGTACGTACGGTAGTATTCATCCATTGCGCTAAACACCACATCCGGAGTTTGTGCGGTGGCGGCACTATCAAAGTACAGCGGAGCATCTGCTCCGGAAAAAATAGAGAATTGCTGCCGCACTTCCTGCACATTGAGTGCCATAGGGTGCCATGGTATACCAGATTCACTTTTTTGCGATACGGTTCTTCCGGGGAAAGAGTAGGAAAAAAACAGGCGTATTGCTTCTGATCAGGCAGGGATGTCATGACATTTAAGCTGCTTTCCCTTCCTGCGTCTGCTAGGCTTTTTCTGATTTTCCTTGCCTGCTCTCTGTATGCAACAAAAGACGATTCAGAAACTCTCTCTCGCATTCTTCGTATGTCTCCTCCTCTGGGGCATTTACACACTCCTTGTGTACCTGGGTGTGCCCGTACACGATTCGGTTCTCCTGCACGGAGACGCACAGGAACGCCTAAAGGAGTTCTGCGTAGGAGATGACCTTGTTTGCCGGGGTCTCTTTTCCTTCTTCCCCATGATTGCACGTACGCTCGACCGTATGCGTCCACTCCTGTGGTACGGCATACTCAGCGGTGTGCTGTATGGAGGTGTGCTCTTTTGGATGGGCGTACGTACCGGGCAGTTTGCCTTCCAGATGCGTCTGAAGGTCTGGCATATGGCGCTCTTCTTCTTTCTTGCTGTATTTGGAGTATTCAGTGCCATCAGTTTCGGCAGTACCGACATGCCGGTGACTTCCGGTATGCAAACAGTGCCTCTCCGTCGCATAGTGGAACCCAATGAGCAGGTCTACCGCGATGCCGGAGCGGAGTCCTTGGCCCTTTTAAAGAATAACTTCAATCGGTTACAGGAAAAGGGATGCCTGCGTCCCAATGGACGCTTTTCCGATGCAGCCATGCAGTACGTGATTTCACCCCGCTGTATCTACGGATCCTTCATGACCAAGGTGTTTTCTCAAATGCTCTTTATCACACTCATTTTATTTGAAATTTTGGTTGTGGGTCATTTGCTCCTCTCCTTTTTGCGCCTTCGGCATCCTTCGCTGTTTGTAGAAGCAGTGCTGAGTATTGCACTGGGTGCCTGTGTATGGATAGCATTGCTCTGGATTCTTGCGGTTGCAGGTATCCTCACAGCAACCGCAGGGTGGATACTCATGGTTCTGCTGCCGGTTCTCTGTTTTCGGCAGGTGCTCTTTTGGGTGCACATATTCATCCACGAATCCGTTCCTGTTCATAAGTCTTGGCACAGCGCGACGGTCTTTCTCACCTGGTTTTTAGTGAGTTACCTCGCACTGAATTTTCTCAATGTCATCCGGCCGTTCCCCATAGGGTGGGACGACCTGGGGAGTTACATTAACCGTCCAAGGCTCATGGTGAGCTACGGCAAGTTCATCTTTTCCATGGCGCCTTTCATGTGGGAGTATTTATCTTCCCTCGGTTTCCTGCTGTTTGGGTACGGCAGTGTATATGGAGCAACTGCTTCCATGCTCATTAACTGGATGGCTGGCTTACTTGCCGTGTTCTCGGTGATTGCATTCGGCACAGTGTTCCTTGGTCGTGGCAGAGGCATTCTTGCCGCAGTCTTTTACTACACACTTCCACTTGTTGGCCACTTCTCGTTTGCCGATATGAAGATAGATAATGCCGTCTTCATGTGGGGAACGTTGGGTATGCTCGCACTCTTTCTTTTCCTCTTCCCAAAAGAAGAACCGGAAAGCACTGCTGAACCCGCACGCAATCTGCGGTGGCTCATTGTAAGCGGTATCCTGTTTGGATTTGGTTTTGCGACCAAGCCCACCATTATTATGGTTATTCTCGCTTCCGGTGCCGTGCTCACCGGAGTGCTCTTCCATTGGTATGCATTTATTGGAGCGGTTTTTCTGGTAATAGCTACACTGGGAGCAAAGGGAATACTGAGCATTCGCGAAATTTTACAGCGTGTATCCGGGGGTTCCGATCTGCTTTCGCAAAACATGTTTATAGGCATAGCACTTGTCCTTGGTCTGGGAATTGTGGGGTATGCCGCATCCCGAAAACGCAAGACTCTGCGTTCAAGTATGTTGGCTGTGGGCCTGCTGATAGGCACCATGGGAGTTTCCATATTGCCCTGGCTTCTGCATAACAACTTTCTTGCGGGCAATATTCTTCCCAGATTTGAACTCGGTGCACCAAACCTGCTCACCCCGGTTTTGGATATATCCGGAGATACCAGTCTTGCAGGGAATCGCAATATCCGGAGTCTTCCCGAAGAATTGAGAGTGGATATACAAAATCCCGCCTGCAGTCCTACCGGAGATAAAGAAGAACTGGATCGCTACTGGGGTTTCCGTAAAGGGTGGAAACACTACATCACACTTCCGTGGCGTTCTGTTATGAACTTAGACAGTGCCGGCTATTACGTGACCACTATGCCCGGCCTGCTCCTCTTCCCCCTTCTCATTCTTCTGCCGTTTTTCTGGAGGAAGGAGAGTGCATGGCTGCGCTGGCTTTTTGTAGGTACGTTCCTCATGCTGGTGCAGTGGGTTTTTCTGGCGAAAGGCATCCCATGGTATGGCATTGGTATTTTTCTGGGTCTTTCCATAGGTTTGGAGGTACTGGTGACGAAAGCACCGGATTTGCCGAGTCGTAGTGTGCTTGCTGTGCTTACCTGTGCGTGGCTACTCATTGTGCTGAACAATCGTTTTTGGCAGTACGACATGCAAAAAAATCTCTTTGAGTATCCCATGGGAAAAGTTTCCTACGAGACGCTCCGTGAGCGCACCATTCCCTACTACGATGATATTGCCGATATCGTGGTGGATCGCAATAAGAGTGTAAAAGATCGGCCGTATCTGTACCGGGTAGGAACATTTATTCCCTACTTTATCCCCCATAATTTAGAAATTATCGGTGCTGCAGATCACCAGCTGGATCTCTTTAACTGTCTGTATCAGGAGCGTAATCCTCAGCTGACCACACAGCGACTTAAATCGCTCGGGTTCAACAGCATCATCTTCGATACAAATACCGCAACCATTGAACGCAACGGCGGTGGTACCCTGCACCAAAAGGGGAATGCATTTGTGACGTACCTCAACAGTGCAGAGAGCGGTGTGCAACCCATCGTGAATGATCCCGGTGCAGGTGTGGCATTTATTCTCATCCCGTAGTTATGGAAGAGAAGCGAAACATTATAGCGGTTATTCCTGCCTATAACGAAGCAAGTCGCATTGCTCCCGTCATCCGCTCTGCCAATGCGTATGCAGATACGGTTTTGGTTGTTGCAGATGGCTCCACCGATGCGACCGAAAGCGTTGCCAGTGATGCGGGTGCGGTGGTGCTTTCTCATGTAGAGAACTGCGGTGCCGGCGCTGCCACCATGACCGGTATAGAAGCTGCCCGTAGCATGGGGGCGACCATCATTATTACTCTGGATGCAGATGGCCAACATGATCCGCACGACATTCCGGCCATGCTTCTTCCTATTCTTGAGGGTACTGCAGATATCGTATTTGCCAACCGCTTTGGTCAACGCAATAAGATTCCTCTCATCCGTCGCATTTTTAACGGAGTGGGGAACATCATCACCTTTGCGGTTACCGGGAAGTGGGTGGCAGACAGCCAGTGCGGGTTTAAGGTTTTTGGTCCCAGGGCGGTACGTGAGGTGGATATTCGCATGAGTGGATATGAGTTTTGTACTGAGATTGTGCGGGAAGTTATGCAGCACCGCTGGCGTATAGCACAGGTGCCTACCAAAGTTCTGTACTCCGAGTACACCATGGCGAAGGGGCAGTCATTTGGATTGGGTGTGAAGACAGCATTAAAAATACTCCTGCGCTCTTTTCTCAGATAATTCCTCATTTGTTCATTCTAAACGAGAAAATGAGAGAATACGTGAACGATTTCTCCTCCTGCCTCCACCTGTTATACTCCCCACGTTATGGAACTCACTGCTTACCAGATTATAGCACCGCTCGTTTCCTTTGTGGCACTTGCCTATGCGTGGAGTCTGGTCTTCCGTCAGAAAAAGACTGTCTGGGAGGCAATACTCTGGACACTCTTCTGGTCTGCTATCGCCTACATAGCCATTGTGCCTGACTCCATTACTTACCTTACAAAGGTTACGGGCATTAAAGACAGAGAGAATGCAGTGGTAGTCACCTTTTTGGGTGTGCTCTTCTTCATTGTTTTTTACCTTGTTATGCGTCTGGAAGAACTAGAGCAGCGTCAGACCCGCATGATACGAAAACTGGCGCTCAAACAGAGTGACTTGGAGCCGGATGATACAGAGGAATAAAAAAAGCCATAAGCGACAAGCGGGCAGCCTGCTCTCCCGTATATGAGGGCACTTCCCGCTTGTCTCTGACCGCTCAAAAGCAACGGCTTCTTTGGTGTTTCTTTTGTAGCGCCACCGCATGTCGTGGCGCTATTATAAAAACCTTGTTAGACCCCTCCACCAAAACCATTCTGCTCGTGAGCCCCTACTGGAAGGAGGAACATCGTTGGATGGTGAGCTCAGTGAAACTGGCGGAACTGTGGCAGCGCATTGGGTATAGAGTCATTGCCGTCTGCATGGGGCCAAAGAACACGGTTGATACAGTCTCTCCCACACTTACGGTTCACTACCGCAAAGACATTTTCCTGCGTGATCCCTGGAACTACGGCATTGCTTTCGGGTTTACAGGATACGTTCGGCGTCTCACAAAGAAGGAAAACCCCGATATCATCGTAGTGAATAAGCTACTCTTCTGGTCTTCGCTTTGTACGATTCTTCTTCGTCTCTCGGGTCGGAAGGTGGTACTCGCTACCGACGCACTTGTGGGTATGACGTGGTGGCCCAAACATCCGGTGCCGCGTATCTGCAGCGCTATCTATGCGTGGACGCTGGGCTGGAAGGTTCTCCTGTTTTCTTCACAGATCATCACCTTTCATCCGCAACCACCAAAGCTTCTCCGGTTCCTCCACATTGCCAAAAAAACACATGTTATTCCCACGGGCATAGATCCAGCACCATTTAAAAAAGATTCTTCGCCAAGAGAAGACCTCACCTTGTCTTACATTGGGCGTTTGGAATCCGTAAAAGGAGTGGAGGACTTTTTGGCAGCAGCCGTACCACTCAAGAAAGAGTATCCTCATTTGAATGTGCAGGTTGTCGGGTGGTTTGCAGACGGCCATCCACTTGTAGAACAGTACCGGAGAGAGGTTCGGTTTACCGGCTTACGGGAAGACATTCCCGATATTCTCTCCAAAACAGATATTTTCGTATTGCCGAGTTACAGCGAAGGTCTCAGCAATGCTCTTATGGAAGCTATGAGTAGCAGTTGTGCCTGTGTTGCCAGTGATGTGGGCGGAAACCGTTACCTCATTCAGAACGGTATTTCCGGATTCCTGTTCCCCGCAGGTGATATCGAAGCGTTGCGTTCGCACATTCGTCGTCTCCTCGACGACCCGGCAAAACGGGAATCTCTGGGCAAGGCGGCACGCGAACGCATAGAAACCTACTTTTCCTGGGATGCCGTGGGAGAGCAGTATCAGAGATTTTTCGATCAATTGCTTCAGTTATGAAAAAGAAGATCGTCATTCTTTCGGCATTCGCCACGCCACTGCGCAGCGGTGCCGAGGCCTGTAGCGAAGAAGTGCCTGCCGTGCTGCATGACCGCTATGACTTCACTATTGTGACAGCACGTATGCGTCGTCATCTCCCCAGGAAAGACGTATTGCCGGGTGGGGTTTGCGTTCTGCGTGTGGGGTTGGGATGTACATTCGATAAATGGCTATTTCCATTTCTTGCGCCGCTTGCGGCAGCGCGCCTACGTCCGGATATCGTTCATGCGGTTTTGGAATCCTTTGCCGGTGCTGCACTCATTCTATGTCGGTTTATTGTGCCAAATGCAAAACGTATGCTCACCTGCCAGAGTACAAACACCCATTTTCTTGTGCGAAGCATGCACCGCTCCGCAGATGCGGTAACGGTCATTAGTTCGACTCTCAGGCAGCGCGCACACAGATTTGGTCGAGATGATGTTACCGTTATTCCAAACGGGCTTTCACTGAAAGATATGCACTCTGCAGAAAAAGTGCCAGGTCGTATTCTTTTTGTAGGACGGCATGAAAACATGAAAGGAATAGATACGCTTCTTCGGGCATTTGCAGCGGTGCAGCATCCGCAGGCTCATCTTCGTTTGGTCGGAGATGGTTCACAGAAAGGCGTGTATGAAAAACTTGCACAGGAGCTCGGTCTGGTGGAACGTGTGAAGTTTGTGGGATTCGTGCCCGTACCGGACGTCTACCAGGAATTTGCGGAAGCTGAGATCTTTTGCGGTCTTTCACGCAGTGAGGCACTGGGGAATGTGTTTTTAGAAGCACAGGCAACAGGCTGCGCCGTCATCGGCACAAATGTTCAGGGTATTCCCGATAGTATTCACGACGGCAAAAATGGCATACTTGTGGAGCAGGATAACGTAGAACAGGCCACACGTGCACTCAATAAACTACTTGGAGATGCATCTCTGCGTACCGCACTTGCTGCAGCGGGTATGCAAAATGCCGCAAAGTATGATTGGTCGCGTATCGGGGAGAAGTATGCGCATGTCTACGATTCTCTGTTGGCGATGGCTGAATAGTTATTCGTTACCTGTTCTTTGTTATTGGTTGTTTGTTTTTAGTTCTTAGTTTTTACAATACGTTTGTTTTCTATTTTACTTACTCTGTTTTCTCCTCTGAAATCAAAAGAAAAAATGACAAATAACGAATAACCAATAACTAATAACTACAAACTAACAACTAGACTGTGGCCTTCTCCTGTACAGATTTCACTCCCATCTCTTTTGCATCCTCTGCAACTTCTTTCTTCCGTGCCCGTACTTGTATGGCAGCACGGTGCAAACTTTCGAAGGTGCCGGCATCTATCCACTCATCCTGCAGAACGCTCGCACACAATTCTCCCTGTTCCAAAAACCATTTGGTTACATCGGTAATTTCCAGTTCTCCTCTCGCCGAAGGTGCAAGATTGCGAATGACATCAAAACAACGGTTGTCGAACAAATAGCAGCCGGTTTGTGCGAGATTACTTTTTGGCTTGATGGGTTTTTCTTCCACAGAGATCACTTTGTTTCCTTGTAGTTCTACCACACCAAATCGTTCGGGGTCAGAGACTTTTTTGAGAAAGATATGTCCTCCCTTCTGGAAGGAGCAAATTTTCTCTGCGAGGTTTTCAAAAAAGATGTTATCTCCCAATATGGCACAGACATTTTCACCATCACAAAATTCTTCCGCAATACTCAGTGCATGAGCTATACCTTTTGGTTCGTCCTGGACTTTGTATGAGAAGTGGCACCCAAACTCCGTACCACTACCGAGAAAGCTGGCGATTTGATCTATATGTTCTGTGCCGGTGATCATAATAATATCTTGCATTCCTGCATCGAGGAGTGTCTGCAGGGGGTAGAGCACAAGTGGCTTATCGTATACTGGGAGCAGACTCTTATTTGTCACTTTGGTAAGAGGACGCAGTCGGGTGCCAGAGCCGCCGCAGATGAGTACTCCTTTCATAGGTGGGGGATTATTGACAAGTTTCATATTTTAGTGGATGGATACCATGTGAGCAAGTACATTACTACCCATTCTACCTATGCAGACAGGAAGCCTCCAGGTGAAGTCAGCGCTCGGCACGCATGGCCCTTCCAATGGCTTCCCCAAGGATGGTGTTGCCGAGTTCATTGTAGTGGCAGCAGGAGTCCTTATAGGTCTGGTCTTTAGTACTCTGGAATACCATTGTCATATCGTAGTACCGTATGCCTTCCCCTCTCAGTTGGTTGCCTGCATTTATCAATTTTGGATACCCCAGTAAGGCAGCCTGTGCATACGGTTGATTTTCCTGCATGGCAACTGCTTTCTCGGCTTCCGACATGAGTTTAGAATCGCGTAGATATTGGTTGGGTTGGAGTACATGGATGTACAGCGCGCCTATACCATCGGCAATATTCTGCATGAGTTCGGAGCTCCGTATCCATACAGCAACCATTTCGTCGTAGAGCGCGTCATCATCAGCGTACTTCTCTGAGGGGCCTGTGGCAGCGTACGAATGATGTGAAAGTCCTTTAAGGGAAAGATAGGCCTGCGTACTGCGTCGTAACTGCCACCTTGTTCCCGTATCGAGTACCTTCCAGACTAATGAGGCAGTCATACTTTTTCTGATCACCGGACCGTCAAATATTTGTGCCAGCCACTGGCGCCGCTCAGATTGGTTCAGGATGCGGTAGGAGATCAGTCGCATTTCCGGATCCAGGTCGAGGTACTCTACTCTTCTTTGCCACTCTCTTGGGAAAAAGGCGAACACCCCTCTGTTTATATTATCTGCCTTAGGGAGTGCCACCTCATTGAATCCGTCTATATTGATGATGATGTCAAAATGGGCACCCAGAGAAAGTAAGTAGTTCAAGGTCATGAGTTGTTGCGGCTGTTTGAATCCCGGTGTGCCTGTAGCCATTAATCGCAAGGTTTTGCCCGCATATTTTGGGTCCTTCTGCAGTTCGTTCCAGAATGCATGTAATCCATCACTCTGTGCAAAATAGTACGCCACTGACCCTCCAAATATTCCTACCACCACCTCATTCTCTTCCGCTTTGCGTATAAGCGCACCCGGCCCAAATCCATAATTTATCAGGTCATTTTCCTGCATGTCTTCCGGAATATTTGTTCGTTCTACAAAACCCACATACGGATGTACGTACTCTCGTGCAAACATACCCACTGGTTCCTGTTGAATGGTTGCTAACTGCTCCAGTGACGCTTTGTGCATCTCTTTTCGTTCATCAGAAAGTTTCTTGGGTGTTATCCACGCTTTTTCTACTACACAAAGACCAGTCCAGGAAAGCAGTTCAACAAGGAGTAGTACTCCAAACAGCAGTCCAATTAACTGCCCATATTTTAACCATGAGAATGGTGTACTGTTCATTGTGCAGATGGAGAGACGCAGGGAGTGTAGCATTCATCGCCATCAGCATGTCGCAGAACGACAACGAGCGATGTGGCCTCTTGCATTTTGTGTAACGATTTTTTGTGCGCACATACTGCATTCCATACACCCCGTACGTATGATCCCTTTTTATATTTTTCACTGAGTAGGCATATGAAATAAGTATCCAGAGGCAGTGCACGGTATTCTGTAACAGCCAAATGATGCATGCCTGCAAGGCGGGAAACGGTGGAGGAACTGAAGTGATATACATGTCGCGGAACGTCATAGGCTGCCCAGTACGTTTCGTATTGTTTTGCTGCTTTGGCTTCTATATTTGGCAATGCAATCAGGCAAAATCCTCCCGGTCGTAAGAGGCGTTTTATCTGCAGCATGGTCTCGTGGAGATAGTGCATATGTTCCAGCGAATGCCACAGTGTTATGACACTGAATGATGCGTCAGGTAGATGCTGTAGTGCATCAAGGTCCTTTACCGGTACATTTTTTACTTCCACACAGTATCTTCTTACATCTGCATCGGGTTCTATACCGAGAACATCCCAGTGCTTTTTTTTGAGGAAAGAGAGCCATTCACCCGTTCCGCAGCCAATGTCTAGCATTGTTTTTAGGTTGTTTCCATTCAGACGTTCCACCCATTTTCGGCGACGTGGAAGTGTGATGTATTTTCGAAAAAAATGGCTTAACCAAGTGAACCAATCTTTTCCTTTGGTTGCATGAAAAATGTACGAATTCGATTGGTAGTATCTGCCGATGTTCTTCTGGTCGGGTACGTACTGCGTAAAGAAAAATTCGCACTCTTTACACGTCCAAATCTCATACTCTTCCTGTGAGATGAGTTCATCTCTACAGGTTCTGCTGTACATGATGTGTGTGGAGCTACAGAGCGGGCATGCACTATATTCAAGAATACCTCGTTTTTTCATTGGTCCTATTATAGGGTAAGGCAACACATTACAGACATTCTACACAAGTGATACACAACAGCGAATCAGAGGCTTCTTCCCCACTCGTCTCCCTCCTTATTCTTCACCTGAATGGGCTGGAGGACACATGTTCCTGCCTTCGTTCTGCGGCAAATGAGGGGTACACACACAAAGAAATTCTCCTACTGGATAACGGATCTGACCCATCCGAATATAAGGAACTGCAACGTCTGTATGCTTCCTCCCTCATACTTTTGAGAAACGAGAGGAACAGGGGTTTTGCAGCCGGAAATAATCAACTTGCCAAATTTGCATCCGGAAAATACCTCCTGCTGCTCAATAACGATACCGAAGTCACTCCCGGGTGTCTGCACACCCTTGTCTCCTTTATGGAAGCGCATGACAATGTGGCCGTTTGCCAACCCAAGATCCGTTCTCTCATGCATCGTAATCAGTTTGATTATGCAGGAGCCTGTGGAGGGTTTCTGGATAGATTTGGCTACCCCTTTACCCGGGGGAGAGTGTTTGAAACAGTGGAGGTGGATACAGGTCAGTATGATGCTCCCGTGGAAATTCATTGGGCCTCCGGTGCCTGCTTCCTTATT
Organism: Candidatus Peregrinibacteria bacterium CG10_big_fil_rev_8_21_14_0_10_49_10; assembly: GCA_002772545.1. Taxonomy (GTDB): domain Bacteria; phylum Patescibacteriota; class Gracilibacteria; order Peribacterales; family Peribacteraceae; genus GWB1-54-5. Next base: position 26,525 of record PFDR01000061.1, read on the forward strand.
CGTACCGAAGTCTGGAAACAGGAAGGAGGTTTTGATGAACGTTTTTTTTCCTACATGGAAGAAATAGATCTGTGTTGTCGACTGCGCCGCAGCGGACACAGCGTTATGAGCATTCCAAGCGCTTTGGTATACCACAAAGGTGGTCAGGTATGGGGGAAAAGACCTTTTACAAAGCGTTTCCACGAGCATAGAAATAATCTCTTGATGGTACTCAAGAACGTTCCAGATACACAGCTTGTGACGCGCTTGCCTCTAAGACTTCTCCTGGAGTTCCTGTCTGTTCCTTACTATGTATGCAGGGGGGAGTTGCGTTGTGCCTGCGCAGTACTCTGTACACTGGGTGCATTTACTGTACTCATGCCATTGCATCTTTTTCAGAGACAAAAGAGGGCGTTTGTGCTGCATACAGGCAGAGTCTGTATTGTGTTTGATTATTTCTTTCGGAGAAGAAAAACATTTGCGTCCATTACGCAGGACGGTTTGGAGTGAAGCTCCACACCTTTACGGGCATGGCATCTTCCCTTCTTCGCTGCTCTGCAGCGCGAAACCCTGTACCGAGCGCTCTGTGAATTTAGAAGGAACCAACGAACCATTCATTCCCGGCCTAACGGCCGGGGCGTTCTGGTAGATGGGTAAATCTTCTGCAGCTCCGAACTGCATATATTTCGAGCAGTGTGGGAGGGTATAGTGCACGTATGAACCTTCGGAAAATTTCCCAACGCTTCTCCCTGCAACAGGTAAAATCTGCGCTGCCGTTCGTGCTTCTTGTTGGCATTGGGCTTTCGTTTCATCTGTGGGCAATCCTGAAAGGACATGTCAATTTTTCAAGTGATGAGGCATTGGCAGGTCTTGCGACACAACATGCATTACGAGGTGAGTGGCATACCTATGCCATAGGGCAACGATATTTTGGGAATGTGTGGATTCCTTTTGTAGCGCCACTTTTTTTGCTTTTGGGGAAAGGAAGCATCTTAGCGCTGCGCCTCCCTTCCTTCCTCATGACAGTACTGTTTACCGTACTCTTTCTCTGTTTTGTGTACCGTGCATGGGGAAGGCGCGTGGCACTTCTTACTGCTGCCCTCATGGCGGTACCCGGGTTCTACGTGCTGTATTTTCTCTTTGTAGGGCCTTTTAACTATTGGGCACCTCTGCTCATGCTGTGCATTCTGCTCATTGCATTTCCCGATGCTCACCGTACGGAACTATCTCGCCTTCGCTCTGTTCTACTGGGTGGTTTGGTAGGTTTTGGACTGTGGGTAACTCCTCGGTTTGGTCTGGATGCGGTGATGTTTGCAGTGGTACTTCTTCTCGCCTCACAGGAGTGGTCCGTGCTCTATACAAGAATTGCACAAATATTCGGTGAACGTCGTGTAGAATTTCTTGCTGCACGCATTGTGGTGGTTACGATTCTGTTCTCGGCCGCTGTACGGCATGTCATTTTTGAATCAACAGCGAAGGAAGTTGCATACACAAAATGGTTTCTCTCTTTTTGTGCACTCGTGATGCTCGTTGCCTTGTTTTGGTCCAGCCATCGCAAGAACCGGCTTTCCATCTGTGCGTTATATTTGTTTGCTGGATTCGCTGTAGGCAATGTTCCGCAATGGGTACCGTGGGTATTTTTTGGCACATTTCCCTTTTCGAGTGTTCGCTTCCATGATCCTTCTCTCTCTACATTGAAGCCCCTCTTTGATCTTATCCTTCCTCTTTTCTGGGGGGCAGAACATCCGGTATCTCTGTGGGTGGAAGCAGGGTATCCCTGGGGGAAAATATGTATGCTCAGTGCTGTCTCGGTCATAGCGATGTTTGGCATAGTCACATTTTTCTACAGAGAGAGGTCCACCATTTGCACTTTGCTTACGGGGAGGCCCCTTCCTGTAAAAAAAATACCCACCGCTTTCCTATTTTTTCTTTTTGTCCTTCCTCTTCTTACACTCTACTACAAAGGTATTATTCCCAGAGTAGGGAATTTCCGTTTTGCCGTGAGTGCCTGGCCTGCGTTTGTCGTATTACTCGCGCTCTCCTTTGAACAGCTTCTACAACGTTGGCGTTCTTTTGGAGTATTCCTCGTTGCCTTCTTCATTGCTTATATTGGTACCAGCACGGTGCATATTGGCAATCGCATCTGGCGAGACTCCTCCTCTCACTTCCCACCGGACGCTGTGTACTCGCTGGAAAAAACTCTGGTGACCGAAGATGCTCTTGGGGGGTATGCAAACTACTGGATAGGTTATGGACTCAATTTTCTTTTAGAGGAACGCGAAGTATTTTCACAGTTGCAGGGAGACCGGTATCCCCCGTACACAGCAAGAGTCTCTGCCCTCAAGCGTTTTGCCGTTATCACGTTTGCCGACAGACATGCTATACCCACAGCTTCCAACGACAGTGCAGACCTCATAGAAAATCTTCTACAAACCAATCCGGTTGTTTTGCCCGCTATTCTTAAAAGCATCAGATCTTCTGTACTGCAAAGTCGTTTCACTATTGGGGGCATATGGGATGTCTGGATTTTTAAGCGTACGTAACCACTTTGCTCTACCATAGATTCCCGTATTTGCATTTTTCCTTACTATGAATCTACTCGTCACCGGTGCCGCTGGCTTCATAGGTTCGCACTACGTCCTGCGACACCGCGAGCACATGCCGGACGATACCATCGTTGTGCTGGATAAACTTACGTACGCAGGGGACAGGTCCCTTTTGGATGCTGTGGCTGAGGGTATTACTTTTGTAGAAGGGGATATTGCTGATACGGCACTTGTGGAATCGCTTGTGCGTGATTATGCCATAGACACCATCATTAATTTTGCAGCAGAGACGCATGTGGATAGGAGCATCCAGGAGGTTGCACCCTTCCTCCATACCAATATTCATGGTGTGCAGTCACTCATTGATGTATGCAAAAAGAACCCCACAGTGCTCCTGCTCCATGTTTCCACCGATGAAGTCTACGGAGATCTGGCCGATGATGCTCCTTCCTTTACGCCCGAGTCCCGGTTATGTCCAAGTAATCCCTATGCTGCAACCAAAGCAGCCGGCGATATGATGCTTCTTGCTGCAGCACGGACTTATGGCATCCGTGTACGCATTACACGCTGCACCAATAACTTCGGTCCACACCAAGACACCAGTAAATTGCTTCCCGTTATCATTACACATGCACAGAAGGATGAAAAAATTCCCATTTACGGAGAAGGAAAACAGAAACGTGACTGGCTCTACGTCACCGACCATACCGATGCCACAGAACTGGTACACCAAAAAGGCAGGGATGGAAACATTTACCTTATAGCAGCCGACAGCGAACAGGAGAATATTGCCGTTGCCAAAGCCGTGCTGGATGTACTTGGCAAACCGCATGATCTCATTGCATTTGTACCAGACCGTCCCGGTCACGACTGGCGGTATAGTCTGGATTCGTCTTCTGTTCGTGCTCTTGGCTGGAAGCCTCAGGTTTCTTTTGCAGAAGGAGTGAAGCGGACGGTGGAGTGGTTTACTGTTACAGAGTGAGTGGTGATTTGCAGGTTATACAGCGGCAATTGTTACGCCTGTTCTTTCGAGTAGGGCAATAACTTCCTGCAATTTCATTTCTCTCGCTGTTGTAATGCTCATCCTGATACCCTCTCTGCCATCCTCTCCCATCGGTTGCGATTGAATGTCTAAATCTGTGACCTGTGATGTAATGCCGACTAATTCGGGTGTAAGATTATCCCTTACGACTATAGTGAATGGACCTGACATAGTAATTACATTTTGATGCCTGCTTGTAAGTTGCGTCAATAAAAAAGTAGTTTTTAATATTCTTCACATTCTTCAGAGAAACCCCAAAAAATTGTGTGCCGATAGAGGAAAAGGTGTAAGAATCTTGATACTTTGGCGGAATTTCGTTGTTCTTGTTATGAAAATTGTGCTTGCTACCGGCATTTATCCACCTGAAATAGGTGGTCCTGCAACGTATGTGCGTTCACTCGCACAGGAGCTGTGTGAGCGCAATATAGATGTAACAGTTCTTACCTATGGGAAGCCTGAACAGTTGGAAGAAAGCGATACATTTCCTGTTATTTATGTTCCCAGGTGGGGAATAGTTCTCCGTTGGTTCCGCTATGCACGCGCTCTGCGGGCTCATGCCAGAGATGCGGATATTGTTTATGGCTTTTCCACTATAAGTGCCGGTGTTCCCCTGTGGCTTTCCCGACTTAAGAAGCCAAGGCGCTTTTTACGTCTCGGGGGGGATTTTGGCTGGGAACGCTATACCGACCATGGAGGCACACTTGGTCTGCGGGCATGGTACCAGTCCCGGCCATGGGTGCGCTGCTGTGTACTGCGAATTTTGCGGCAGTTCCATCACATCTTTTTCTCGACCCGTTTTCAGCAGGAGATATATGAACAGGCATACAAAAGTCTGCCTTCCCATTCGGTACTGGAAAACGCTGTTCCCCGGGGAACGCCCCGCCTGCATACAAAACATGAGCCTCTGCGCCTGCTCTTTCTCGGAAGATTTGTAGGATTCAAAAATCTTGCCATGCTTCTACGTGCGCTTGTCAAAGTTCCCGGTGTACGCCTTACCCTTGTAGGAAGCGGTCCCATGGAGAAGCCACTCAGGCAACTTACTGAAGATCTACTGCTTGAGCAACGTGTGACGTTCCTTGGGTCTGTGCAGGGTGAGCAAAAGGAACAGGTCTTTTTTGAGTATGATCTTCTCATTCTTCCTTCGCTTACAGAGATCAGTCCTCATGTTGCTCTGGAAGCCCGTACCGCAGGACTACCCGTCCTGCTCACGGACCAGACAGGACTTAGTCCTTCACTCCGTACCGGTATGAAGCTCCTTCCGCTCGGGAGCCCGCTCGACATCACCCGTGCACTGGTAGATGCTATTTCTCAGTATAGTTCTCTCGCGGAAGCTGCATCGCAACCGCTCCCCAGAAGAACGTGGGCAGACGTAGCAGAGGAGCATCTTTCCTTCTTCCGGACCCTCGTATGAATCTCCTCATGATTAGTGGAGACCGATCTATCCCCGAAGGGCGAAAGGGTGCTTTTTATGCGACGTTGCAGGGACTTTGTATACAGTGGGATCGCATCGATATCATCTGTCCCCGTGCAAAACGATCCGGTCATGAAGCAGAGCAGTTCCGGAAAGATCTCCAGAATCATAACATCTTTTTTCATCCGAATCCGGGTAGTTTATTTTCTCAGGTGAGGTGGATTACAAAAAAGGGGGCAGAGTTACATGCACATTATCACTATTCTGTATTGACCATCCATGAGTATCCTCCGTTCTATAACGGAAGAGGAGGGCTCCGGCTTGCAAAGAACATTCGCATACCTGCTCTGCTGGAAGTGCACCACATTGTGGGGCATCCGCTGGCAGCCAATGCTTTTGAATGGATAGGGCGCACTCTTTCGCGATTTATTCTTCCCGCAGAAGCCCGCCGGTCGAGTGCGGTACGTACCGTAAACAGTGACGTAAAAAATATGCTCACATCGTGGGGTGTGCAGGCCGGGAAAATAGCTGTAGTGCCTTCCTTCTATCTTGATCGTGATCTTCTTACCCAGACCACTGAGCAGCAAAAGAAGTTTGATCTCGTCTTCTGTGCACGACTGGTGCCGAACAAAGGTCTGAACCGTGTACTGGAGGCGCTGTCGCAACTGCCTTCCGTATCGCTTTTGGTCATAGGAGACGGTCCGAAGAAAGCTGCCTGGCAAGCCTATGCAACGTCTCTTGGTGTTTCCGATCGTGTTACTTTTACCGGTTGGTTGCCTACGCAGAAAGACGTAGTACAAGCCATAAAGAGTGCACGTGTCTTTCTTATGAACTCCACCAGCGAAGGGGGCCCCCGCAGTGCACTCGAAGCTATGGCCTGTGGACTTCCCGTTATCACCACTCCCGTTGGTGTAATGGCAGATGTGGTGGAAGAGGGTGTGAACGGCATCTTTACCACCGGTGAAGCTCCTGATCTTGTACAGTGCATCCATTCCCTTCTCACGCATCCGGATGCGTGTACTGCCATGGGAAAAGAGGCATGCAGAGTTCTGGAGACGTTTGAGCGCACACAACTCATACAAGACTACAGCGATTTTCTTCAGTCACTCGCATGAAACTACTGATCATGACACAGAAGGTAGATAACACAGATCCGATTCTTGGATTCTTTCATCAGTGGATAATGCAATTTGCACAGCAGTGTAATCCGGGCTTTGTAACTGTTATTGGGCAGTTTGTAGGAGAACATCTTCTTCTTGCTAATACAAAAGTAGAATCCTTAGAAAAAGAAAAGGGAAGAGGTAAATTTTCTCAAATATGTCTTTTTTGGAAACTGCAATGGAAGCTTCGCAAGGAATATGACGTTGTATTGGTGCATATGACGCCCATTTGGATAGTACTGGGCGCACCGCTGTGGTTGCTCCTGCGCAAGCCTATGTACTTGTGGTACGAAGCACGCGGCACACGGTGGCCACTGTGCGTTGCACTTCTCCTTGTACGGAAGGTCTTTAGTGCCTCGTCACATGGTATGCCACTTCGTACTCACAAAAGTGTGGTCGTGGGGCATGGTATAGATACGGATTTCTTTTCGCCCGGTACGGAGCCACGTAATGAGAAATCGTTGATCACCGTCGGGCGCATTACCGCTTCCAAACATCTCGATGTCATTTTGCGAGCATTCAGAGAACTTCCGAAGGACTACACACTGATACTCGCAGGTGCCCCTATTACTGCTACGGATAGAACTTTGGAACAAGATCTTCACACACAGATTACTACAGAGGGATTTGAAGGCAGAGTGAGCATCCGGTCTGCAAACCAAGAGACAGTGCGTGATCTCTTACAGAAGGCAACTGTGTTTGTGCATGCAAGTGAGACAAGTCTGGATAAAGCAGTACTGGAAGCTATGGCTACAGGTTGTCTTGTTGTTTCCACATCGGAAGCTGTGCAGCCACTCCTATCCCCGGCGTGTAGTGCAACGGCGGAAACACTGGGTGCCCGCATTCAAGAATTCTGTGAACTTGATGCAGGCGAACGTAAAGCAATTGCCTCAGGATTTAGGGAACAAGTGAAACGAGACCATAGTCTTCAGAGACTAGTTGAGAGACTTTTGGAAGAGATGGAATATTCGTTTGCTCGTTAGTTCGTTCACTCGTTCAATGTCTAACGAGCGCACGAGAGAACGAGTGAACGTTACACATCAGCTGCCATCAGTTACACTCCTTGTATGCGGTTAACAATTGTCATCCCCATCTTTAATGAAGAAAAAACGCTCGAAGCAATTGCGACGCGCGTTTTTGCAGCCTGTGGCGACTTTGCCGAGGTCATTTTTGTGGATGACGGATCTAAGGACCGTTCTCTGGAAATTGCCCGTTCCCTGGCCCGGCCACAGGATACCGTTCTTACCAAGGAAAACGGAGGAAAGGGTTCTGCAGTACGTATGGGGTACGCGCATGCAAAGGGTACGTATGTTATTGTGCAGGATGCTGATCTGGAATACAGCCCCGAGGAAATTCCGGGTCTCCTCTCCTACGCAGAGGAGCATCATCTGGAAGCACTCTTCGGCTCACGCCGTTTAAAGAAGCAGAAACAGTTTGTTCATCTGCTTTTCTTCCTGGGTGGTTCCGTGCTCACCTACATCTGCAATCTTCTGTATGGAACAAAGCTTACGGACCAACCAACGTGCTACAAAATGGTGCGGGGAGACATCCTTAAAACCATTCCACTGCAGGAAAATGACTTCCGTTTTGATCCGGAACTCACCTGCATGCTTGCCCGCAGGGGAGTGCGTATTCTGGAGCAACCTATTTCGTACCATCCGCGTTCTTTGCAGGAGGGAAAGAAGATCTGCTGGAAGGACTGGTTTAAGTGGGTGTGGGTGTTTCTAAAGCTGCGCTTTGTCCCAAAGAAGGCCTTTTCTGTTAGTTGATTAAAATATAAAATTGTTGTATAATATACATATACACATACTCCCCATTCGTATGAGTCACAAACCCAGCAAACCCGAGGCGCGTGAAGTTTCAGATGACACCGCAGAGCCTTTCCAGGCACACTTGCCCATCCAGGCATTGCGAGAGGAAACAGAGGATGGCATTACAGATATCATGGGAATGTAAAAAGGATTGTTGATGATGTGCATTCCACTGCAGTAGGAGCTATTCGTATACGATGAGTAGCTCTTTTTCGTTATACTGCAGTTCTACATGTCATCCATCTTCACTCACAGGCGTATGCTCCTTGGTTGCTGTATTCTCCTCTTTCTCCTGTGGTTGCCCGGTGTTCATTACCCCATAGTAAGTGATACCGCAGTGTATGCCGTCCTCGGACAAAACCTGTGGCAGCACGGAACCTATAGTTTCTTTGGGGAGCCGTATGCCAAGCAGCTTCCGCTGTACGCGTTCCTCTCGTATCCATTTGTGCATATGCTGGGGTATGGTCTCGGCATGAAGGTGAGCAGCTTAATTGCGGGGTTCGGTGTGTTGGTAGTGACCTCTCTTCTGCTCACAAAGACAATGGGGAGAAATATTGCACTTGCTACAGTGCTACTCCTCACTCTGCATCACGGGTTTGTGCTCATGGCGCAGCTGGGATCCGCAGATCTTTTGTTTGCTGCCTTCTTCTTGTTTGCAGTGTATGCATATGTACGTGCAGGAGAGGAGAAGAGCTGGTACCTCTCTGCGTTTGTATTGGCAGGATTAGCCAGTTTGACGCGATACAACGGTATTCCACTCTTCGCTTTATTTGGGTGCCATACGGTGTTGCGCAGGCGGTCGGATGTTTTTTCCCGTCTTTATCTTTTAGGGCTCGGGCTCGGGCTCGGGATCGCAGGTTCGTGGTTCCTTCGGAATTTTCTTGTGTTTGGCAACCCGTTCTACAACGAGTACACAGGAGAATTGGCACAGGAATCATTGGGGTTCTTCCAGCAAGTTGTCTCGAATGTGATTTTCTATGCACACCCCATGCGTAACATTCTCCCGGTTCTTCTCCTTGGTGCTGTGATTGGTCTGTGGAAAGAAGGAAAAAAACAGGGATTTCTGGTTTTTGTCATGCTCACCGCCTGGCTCCTTACCTCTTTCTGGTGGGTGCAGGGCATGCGGTTTGCTTTCCCCGGGTATCCCATTCTCATCGGTTTTGGCGTATGCGGACTTTTTGCTGTGTGTCGCGGAAGACACCGGCTTGGTTACCTCGTTATTGCTGCCCTTCTCCTTTCCCATGTTTCTGCGTTGTGTCTGTATTCCTACGGAGCGTGCAATGCGTGGTTCGATAGGACAGTGGGTATTCTCCCGAAAAATATGGGACTCAGCTCGGAAGGGTTTTATACCTGGAGTCTTGCGCGTGACTACATTAATGAACATGCAGAAGAGAGGAGTTTTGTAGATGCCTCCAGCAAGTTGCTTGCACATGTGTGGCAAGAGAGTGTGTTTCGAAAAGATCTGCAGGTTGTGGAGCATATAGATGCGGTGTGTCCGGCGTATCGCATAGCCGCAGAACCAGTCCTTCGACAAGCTCAGGACGGTTCACGGCAAGCCCCAGAACCGGAAGGTGGAGAGGTGGTATTTGCAACACAGGATGCTCCGCAGTGGTTTGTGGTGTATTACTCCTGTGAATAATGGCATGAGCTGCACCCACGAAGGGGCGCAGCTCATGGTAATTGGCCCATACGGAAGCCGTTGTCCTCCGTGGCTGCACTGAAGGTTACATGGATTTTTTCAGTCTTTTCTCCGCATCCCGAATCATCTCTTCGTGTTTGCGTTGATCAGGACGCATGTCGCTGCGGTGGTCCTGAATCAGTTTTTCGATTTCCGCACGTGTGGGCAGAGAAGGGAGAGGGTAGGGGCTGCCGCGCAGTGCGGTGTACAGTTCCTGCACCATGCAAATAGAGAGCATGGAAGAAAGAGTTCCATGCAACATGTTGCCTCCCCAGTTCTCTGCCGGTGCGTTCTCGTAGTACGAGAGCACCTGTTCGGGATTTTTAAAGTAGTAGAGCAGCATAACGGCACCACTCACACCGCTGAATCCTGTGAGATATTCCTTCCGCTCTTTCTCGGGAACAATGTAGCAACGGTACCCTCTTCTTATCAGTTGCTCATTTGCCTTGTCGGAGGTGTCGTACCGGCCCGGAGGTTTGCCTATATGCGAAGGATGGTTGTTATGGTGTGCAGGTTTCAGTGAGAGGTTTTCCCGTTCCAGTATTTCCCTATTGAAGGCTGTGCAGTAACTGCTAATAGGTTCGTAGGATTCTCCTTCTATTTCTAAGTGCCACCATTCCCGCGGCCGAAAACTTACAGCGGCTGTTTTCTTCTCTGCGAATTGTTCGTGCAGTACGTCTACCATTTTCCCGCTTACAGGGAACATGTCGTCATCACATATCCATGCGATACGTCTGGTCTTTGCGATGGATTTTAGAAAAATTTCAGATTTGGTAGCCGCATACACATTGATGAACTTCTGTACCTGTGCCTGCGGGAATTCTCCCGGCTCAAGCAATCCGGAGGAATCAAAAATGACTACATCCACCTTATCTTTTAGGTGCTTTCGTACAATGTGGTGCCATACGGTCATTAGAGGAGGCAGAATATTCATGGTAAAAAGAGCAGGCTTCGTACTGCGGTACAGTGTGTTGCCACTCGTGTAAAACCGGAGAGTAGGCAGGAGTGTTTTTCGTGCACTCCATATCCCGAATTTCTTAAACGCACGGGGCAGGAGGCGGGCGTAGGACTGTTTCTTCATCTGCAGCAGTGTGCAGGGCGTTTTGAGTGTTGGCAATGGTTTCGTTGCTTGTTCAGCCCTCCCCCCGCCCCGACATTCGGGTCGGGGCACCCCTCTCCCGTTACGGGAGAGGGGAAGGCCGGCCAAAGCCGGCAAGAGGTGAGGGCTGAACATCTCGCAATGTATGCA
>PFDR01000061.1:37415-88596 GCA_002772545.1 Candidatus Peregrinibacteria bacterium CG10_big_fil_rev_8_21_14_0_10_49_10
TCTACGGTTGGTTGGTGGATGCCCGCAAAAAAGCCCAGTGCTCACAGCGTGCAGAGAAATGGAAGTCGAAGGGATTTCAGGGGGCCAAGCTGGATATTTGCGGAGGAAGGAATCCCTACAAACCCGGAGAGTACCTGAACGTCGATATTGTTTCCTTCCCGCAGGTGGACCTCGTATTTGATATCCGCAAACGTTTCCCGGTAGAAGATGGTGTAATTGCCGAAATCTTCTCTGCGGCAACACTGGAACACTTTCGCAGGCATCACAATGAACATATTCTCCGGGAGTTTTACCGCATTTTACAGCCCGGGGGTCTTCTGCGTGTTTCCACACCGGACATAGAAGCCATTGCACAGCTCCTGCTTGATGGCGGAGATCTGGTTACGGTAAATCAGCACTTCTTTGGAAAGTTTAAGTCCGAGGATACCGACGATTACGATGTGCACAAGTGGATGTATCCGGCTTCGGAAATAATTCGTGAGCTGGAAGGCATCGGATTTACAGAGGTGAAGCAGGTGGAGAATGATACGGGGATGCACGATAAAGAACTGAATTACCTGATAGTCGGCAAAAAGGCTTGATGTCTTTTTGTTCACTCGTTCACTCGTTGCCTCGTTAGGACGAGTGAACAAGCTAACGATTTGTGAGTACTCTCCGAGAGTGTAGAGGGCACGTTTCCACTATCAGCTTCCACCCGTACCAGAACCGTACAAGTTCATGCCGCAGAGGAAGGCGGGTGCCTCTGTGCGGAAGGAGCCAAATAAGTAATAGTTTTACAAAAGCAATACAGCGTGAACGAACTGTGTGCAGTACACGATGTGCAAACCAGTGGCCCCACCCTTTTCCGGCGGACTTTTTTGCTTCTATACGAAGGTACCGCAGATTCTTTTCCTTGTACTCCTGCAGAACTCCTATGGGTGCCAGACTTGCTCCCCTAAAGTGCTTTGTTCCTGTTCCTGTTCTCAGCTGCGGTCGTTCGTGTACAGGTTTTACCCACTGTTCCACTGTGTCACGATGAAAGAAGTAGAGGCGTTCATTGGGGTATGTGGTCGCAAAGTCCACAATTCTGCCATCTGCAAGTATGTACTTGCGGGGTACGTAGTAAGCGGCCGCTCTATCGTGCGATGCATCCTGCAATTCTGCACAGAGTTCTTCCGACGCATACTCGTCACTATCCAGGGAGAAGATCCACGGTTGTGTGGCTTCCCTGAGCGCAAGGTTGCGTACCGCAGAAAAATCATCAATGGGTTTTCCTCCTGCATTATCCGGGTGTTGCAACACAATGCGAGCACCGTATTTTTTGGCAATATCCAGAGTGGCATCTGTGCTCCCTCCATCCACCACCAGAATTTCTTCGCAAATCTGCACACTCCGGAGTGTGCGCTCCAGTGTTTTTGCAGAATTGAGGGTAAGGACATGCACGCTTATAGGGAGCTTTTTGGTCTCTGACATTTAGGTGTAAACGAAGAATTTATAAAGGAAGAAATTCCAGCAAATCACACTGCCCATGGAGAGCACTTTTGCCGCTTCAGCTGTAAAACCAAGGTATTCTACCAGGGCAAAGAGAATAAGTGTGGCCAGCCCCGTACCGAGCATATCTACCAGAAAGTACTTTCCCAGATGCTGCACAAACTTGTCTCTCTTCTGAAATACAAAGTATTTGTGGCAGAGGAAGGCGGTACAGAATCCGAGCACACTCCCGGTTATGGAAGCAGCTACGTACCAGAGCCCCGCATGCAGGAGAAGGTAGAAGCTGCCAAAGTCGGCAAGAGCAGCCAGTAACCCACAACAAATGTAGGTAACGAATTGCTTTGCATATGAGGGGATGTGGAGGGGCATGCGGATGACTATGCTGCCAGCCTTCCCGCTTAGGGGCAATCATCCGGAGGCGGAATAACGGCGAATTTTCCGCCAATCAGCTGTGTATTTTCTGCATCCGTTGCTTCCGTACCGCGTATCCATCCAAAACAACGCTCTTTCTCTGTGAGTGAAACAAACTGGCCGGGGAGTCGGGAGGTGAGTGTAGGATTCGTGAGAAACAGCCAGTGCGGGTTGTGGTCCAGGCGCACGAAGACAGGAGCAATTTGGATGATGAGATCGGTTTCCTGCATGTTCTGCTCCACATACATCGCTGCGTTCGCCGCCGCCGTGCTTGCACTCGAACCCTGGTGGTCCCACTGCCAGTACGTCTGCCCTGCAAGAAAGAACAGGAGCAGACCTGTTGCCACTTTTTTTGCAGGAAGAGAGCGCAGTGCAATCACCACAAAAGGAATGAGAAGAAGATGGGCGGGGAGCAGGTGACGGTACCAACCAAAACTACTTAAAAAGTAGACTGTGCAACTGACGATGAGTGCAGAGATGATGATCCATGCGGAGAGTGACAGGCGGTGTCTCTGCACCCACAGGCCCATGCATCCAAGGAAGAGCATGGCGCCGTAGTACAAGTACTGCGGACGCAGAAGCAAGCCGATATTGCCGTGAAGTATTTGCAGCACACTGCCGTCATCACTCCGGAACATAAAAGCGAAGTCTCTGGAAAGACCTGTGACGCTGGACATTTCCAGCAGTCGCCACGGCAGAAATACGAGCACAGCCAGCACACCCATGATGGTCAGTGACAGCACTTCCCGTTTCTCGCGTCTGCAGAGAGCTGTAATCCACGCTATTCCCAGTGCGGGGTACACGAGTCCATAGGTGAGTTTGGTGAGCACACTTAGGCCAAAGCAAATACCTATGCACACGTCGCGCTTATACAATCTCTCTTTTTGCAGCAACAGTAGAAGTCCCAGGAGTAAGAAGAAGAATCCGGGAATTTCGCCCATCACTGTCTTGCCTGTATTTATGAATGTGGAGAGGGATATGAGCAGGGCTGTTGCCCACCGCGCCGAGTTCCGGTCTGCCATTTTTTGAGTGAACAGGTACAGCGCCACCGTAGTCAGTAGGATGTAGAGCACCATCGGAACACGTGCAACAGCAACGGAGAACCCGAAGAGCTTGATGAAGAGTGCAACAGGAAGAATAAGCGTGGGACCTACCGCAAGAATGTACGGGTACATCCATGTACTATGCAGGAGCGGCACCGTGTAGCCCCTTCCTTCCGCAACCTGTCTTGCAACAATCATGAACAGGCTGTCATCTGTCCAGGCGGCCGGGAATGTTCCCAGTTCCCGCAGACAGAAGAATCCTCCCAGCAGCAGCAGACCGAGTTCGGGGGCACGGTAACGGAGGAAAGACATCATTGGATTTCAGTGGAAAGTCTGGCAATACTCTCTGCAAGAGCCGTTGCGCTCCCTGCCCTACAGAGGTGCAGGTGCTCGTTATCCTGAAATTGTTCATGGATGGCGGGCGTATCTGCAGTGAGTACGTGCATACCACAGGCAAGAGCATCGTACACTTTATGCGGAATCACGCGTTTTGTTTTTTCACTTATGCCAAAGACGCCGAGATTTAAGTGAGCACCCCGTATACGTTCCGGGAGTTCCGTGAGAGGTACACGCTTTTGAAAAGCGACATTGTGCACGTCTTTCCGTTCCGCAAGCGTACGCATGTGTTTGTACGTTTGCCCGGATCCTATGAGTGTGAACTGAATGTGCGGGTGTGTGCCCTGCAACAGAGATGCTGCCCCAATAATGTATTCTATTCCCTGGAGAGGAATGTAGGTTCCGTAGAAGAGCACATCAAAACGATTGGGATTCTTCTCCGTTTTCTGAGGGAAGAACACATCTGTGCGTGCCCCTAGGTACACCACCTTTACCCGTGTGGAACGCAGTTTGAAGCGATGAATAAAAAAATCCCGGTGTGCCTTGGTATCCACCAGTACTTCGTCCGCCATGTGGCAGCTGAAGAAATCCACCAAATACAAAAACCAGGCGTAGGGGTGAACCCACGAAACTTTCCCACGATCACTCACCAGTGTGTCACTCAAAGAGATGAAGGCATCGAATACCAGTCGTTTCCGCGGAAACCGCGTGAGGAACCAGGCCAGAGGCATAAGGTAGTGCCCGGGAAATGTGACCAGAACGGTATCCGTATCCTTTTTATATTGTCTGAATTGCCCGGTGAGGTCTGTGTACTTTCCTATGAGCCCTTTCTTTGTGGTATGGCACTCAAGTACCTGTGTTCCATGTGCCTTCCACTTCCGGACCATGTTCCAGTGGCGGGGGGCACTCTGGTCGTGATAGCCGAAGGTAATGACTGCGTTCTTCATGAGGTGTTTAGAATAGCATTCTTGTAGTGAACAAGGCTAAGGATAAGGTTAATGCTAAAAAGACCGAAACCAAACATTAGCCTTAGCCTTAACCTTCTATTTAGTTCATTTTCCTCATACTTCATACCACTGACACAGGTATACTTTCACTCATGCGCATTACCTACGTTTGCCATGCACGGTTCCCCACAGAAAAAGCCTACGGGAAACAAATAGCAGAAGTCTGTACCGCCTGCTCCGCACTCGGGCATGAAGTAGAACTCCTGTGTCCCAGTGTACGCAACAATGTGCACGAGTCTGCGGCAGCGTTCTACGGGTTGCCCGACACATTCTCCGTGCGTTACCTGCACCACTTCGATCCCACTGCACACTGGTGGGTGCTCGGCATGCTCTGGTTCCGTTTGACGATGTTTTTCTATCGCAAAAGCCTGCGGACATTCCTGCAGGAGCATCGGCCGGATCTCCTCTACGTGCGTTCACCGTTTCTTTTGCGCACACTCATGCGCACCGGTTTGCCCGTGATAGTGGAGCTCCACGATCTTCCCCGCTTCAGAAAGAAACGTTTCATACAGAACTGTCAGTTTGCAGCCCGTGTGGTTTGCCTTACGCGTCCCATGCAGGAGGAACTGCTTTCCTGGGGCATGCCTGCGGAAAAAATGATCGTAGAGGGTGACGGTGTGGATCTGCATCGTTTTGAGAACCTTCCTTCTCCCCAAACTATTCGGACTCAGTGGGATCTGCCCGCACATGTGCCCATAGTGGGCTACATGGGGTCACTCGTTACACGCAGAAACATCGAAAAAGGAATTCCGGAACTCATAGATGCCTTTGCGCTCCTGAAAGAGCGCGGCGTGAAGGTCTTTGGGTGGATAGTAGGCGGCCCTTCTCTCTGGATACGACGCTACAGAAAATATGCTCAATCTCAGGGACTTACGGGAGGGGAGTTGCGTTTTACGGATCGTATTGCCGCAGCCAATGTGGCCGGCGCTCTCTCCGTATGTTCGGTACTGGTGTACCCTGCTCCGGATTCACAGCACCCGTACTTTCAGCGGGACACATCTCCACTCAAACTTTTTGAATATCTTGCGGCAGATAAGCCCGTTATTTGTGCCGATATTCCGCCTATTCGCGATGCGGTGGATGAACAGAGTGTGCTCTTCTGTGAGCCGGGCAATGCGGAGTCTCTTGCGGGAGCCATTACCCGTGCTCTTGCCGGCAAAGAACAAACCGGGCAGAGGGAACGTCGTGCAGAATTGGCGCTCTGGTACAGCTGGGAGAACCGCATGCGCCGTATACTCTCTTCTGTAAGCCCGGAAGCGCAGTAATCACATTTTCACTCTACTGCGCTACAATCTACTGTGTTACTGCTATTGCAATGATGTCTGCCATTACATCTGTGATCAAAGACGGCCAAACGTACGCACTCTTCTGCTCCAAACAACTGAGCACAGACGGTGCGTGCTTTGTGACCGAAGAAAAAGATGCATTCCAAGTGGGGGTGCTGGAGCGGCCGAAGGGATACAGAGTCGAACCGCATCAACATACAGAGCGGCCTGCACACATCTCCACCGTCTCTGAGTTCCTGTATATAGAAAAGGGATCCATTCGCGTCACTGTTTTTGATGAACAGTGGGAAGAGCTGGAGCGGCATGAACTCTCTGCAGGAGATTTTCTGCTCTTCCTGCGTGGGGGGCACGCTCTGGAAGTACTGGAAGATGCGCGCATAGTGGAAGTAAAACAGGGACCGTACCCCGGACCCGAGAGCGCAAAAATTTTCCAAAAAGAAGCATGAAGGTACCTGTGAACGAGCCCGTCGTGACCGATACGGCAAAGCGCTATGTACTCGATGCCCTGGAAACAGGGTGGATTTCCTCTGCGGGGGAATACATTACCCGCTTTGAGGAGGCATTTGCCTCGTACATCGGCATGAAGCATGCCATTACCACCACCAACGGAACCACGGCACTGCATCTTGCCCTTGCCGGTCTTGGTATTGGCAAGGGGGATGAGGTGATTGTTCCCGACTTCACCATTGTTTCCTGCATGAATGCAGTCCTTTACACCGGGGCTACTCCCGTATTTGTAGATGTGGACCCCGAAACATTCACACTGGATCCCACGCTCCTCGAAGCGAGTATTACCCCCAAGACCAGGGCGATTATGCCGGTGCACATTTACGGCCACAGCGTGGACGTAGATCCCATCCTCCAAATTGCAGAAGCTCACAACCTTTTTGTAGTGGAAGATGCGGCGGAAGTGCACGGGGCAACATACAAAGGGAAAAAGTGCGGTTCCTTCGGCACGGTTTCCACGTTCAGCTTCTACGGCAATAAAATAGTGACCACCGGAGAGGGGGGCATGGTGCTCACCAACGACGATGCGCTTGCCGAAGAAATGCGTTTGCTCATGAACCTGTCACATAGCCGAAAGAAACGTTTCTGGCACGAAAGAGTGGGATTTAACTATCGTATGACCAATCTGCAGGCAGCCATAGGGCTTGGTCAGCTGGAGCACATAGAGACTTTCCTTGCGCATAAAAAGTGGATGGGTGCGGAGTACAGCAAACGTCTTGCGGACATTTCCGGCCTTCTTCTTCCTGTTACCAGGGACTATGCGGAAAATGTCTACTGGATGTACAGTCTCCGGGTAAGTGATGCACTGGGACTTTCCCGTGACGAACTCTGTGCAAGACTCCGGGAGAAGGGTGTGGATACACGGGACTTTTTCATTCCTCTTTCTTCGCAACCCATTTCGCAGGAGTATAAGAGAGCGGAATGCCCCGTAAGTGCAGAGATTGCAGAGACGGGTTTTTACCTCCCTTCCGGCCTTGCTTTAACCGAAGAACAACTCACGTTTGTCTGCGATTCCCTCCATGCAGTTGTCTCCGTATAGCATTCAAAAAGTATCGGTTCTCTTGCCCACCTACAATGAAGTGGGGAATATCGCGGATCTCATAGAAGACATTCACTCCGCTCTGCAGCATCCGCATGAGATTATAGTCGTGGATGACAACTCTCCCGACGGTACTTCCGATCTGGTGCAATCCATCATCTCCAGAGGAGATATTCCCGGTCTGCGTCTGGAAACCCGGGTACGGGACCGTGGCCTTACCAAAAGTATCTGGCGGGGTATAGAACTGGCTACGGGCGATACGGTGGTGTGGATGGACTGTGATTTCTCCATGCCTCCCGCTGTCATTCCCAAACTCCTGGCAAAAGCGGAAGAGGGCTACGACATTGCCGTCGGTTCACGCTTCGTTTCCGGCGGAAATCAGAAACAGCATGCCGCAGGGGAGTCTCGACTGGCTATTCTCCTCAGCAGTGTGCTGAACGTATGCCTGCGACTACTTCTGCATTTCCGGTTCCACGACTACACGAGTGGTTTTATTGCCATCCGTCGTGATATGTTCCAGGAGATCAAACTAAAAGGAGATTACGGTGAATACTTTATAGATCTCATCTTCCGGGCCATTCTTCTGGGGCATTCCGTGGTAGAAATTCCCTATGATTGTGAATCGCGCCGCAGCGGTGAATCCAAAACGGCTCCCAACATTCGTATTCTTCTCAAGCGGGGAGTGAAGTATTTGTTTGTGGTGCTGAAAATGCAGGTAATACGTGTGAAGCATCTTCTTGGCTTACGAATTACGGATTAGGAATTAGGAATTAGGGATGAGGGTTTTTTATTTTTCTCATTTCTCGCTCAGTCCCAAATATGCACTGATGACTTCTGCAGCCTCTGCTACAGCAGAAGGACTTGGGTGCACCGTGTCCCATCCCAATACTTCCACTTCATTCCCGAAGGTATTGTAGAGGTCCACCACCGTGAACCCCCGTTTCTCCACTGCCGCATTGAGCTGAGGGCGGCTCTTTTCGTGCAGGTAGCGGTCCGGCCAGATGATGAACACCTTTGGCATATTCTTCGGAAGAATTGCCATGAGTGCATCCATCTGAGCAAGGTAGGCCAGCAACTGTTCTTTGGTCGTGTCCTCATGCGGTGCTTCCGGTTTTTCCTCCTGCGTACGTGTTGCCGTAAGAGCTTCATTTGCAGCGCGCATGTTTACCAGCTTCTTCACCGCTTTGTAAAAAGCACTGTGACCATCCAGCCAGCACTTGCCGGGAAGTAACCCCAGTAGACCCGTGGTAATAGGATTACATTCCTGTTCCGTCGGTTCCCAATTCGGAGCCCGAATAATACCGAGGGCATCCAACCAACCTGTCTGCGCATCGAAATCGTTGTAGTGAAATACAAGCATGAGCATGACCGGGTTCAGCTCTGCAAGTTTTTCTTCGTACAACGCAGTTTCCATCCCAAGGTGGTACCCCGGAGTTCCTGCATTCAGCACATTGAATTCCGTCCAATGCTCCGCAAGCTGTGCCGCAAGCGTTTCCTCATCCGCTATGCCGTACCCGAATGCAATGGAATCACCAAGCATCACAATAGTATCTTTTGTGGCATCCGGCTCCGGTGAACGCAACCCCAGACTGTTCGTCGTCACCGTCTGGCGGTAGGCCTTCCTCCGGATATTCGGAATGAGTTCGTAACTGATGCGGGGGTCTGCACTCTTTTGGTAAATCTGCGGGGGGTTTGGCCGTACCGTCTGCAATCCCGTCACTCTTAATATGCATTCGATCCCTCCAAAGAAGAGAAGAGAGGTCAGGAGGAGGAGGCCGAGGTTGGTGAAGATGTTCTTTATGGGGTGTAGTGTAGCTTATGTTTGTTTGAGTCGCAGAATTACCTCCATCCCCCAACCTCTTCCTCCATCCTTCGACAAGCTCAGGACAGGAAGGGGAGTTTAAAATTCCCCCTCTCCAGTGGAGAGGGGGTTAGGGGGAGAGGTATTCTGCGACTCAGGATTTTTTCCCCACCAATACAAACAGTCCACCTTCCCTGCCAATACTAAACACCTGCCTACCGGCAGGCAGGTCCAACCCAACTACTTCTTCTTTCCAGTGAGAACGAATAATCCACCCTCTCTCCCTATACTAAACATCCAACCCAACTGCTTCATCACATGTTGCAGCGATGACTCCCGGGGATGCGCAGAGAATAGCTTCTGATGTTGGGGCGTTTCTCCTTCCACCATTCCGCCGATGTTCGGCACACCACTCAGGAACTCCACGCCGGTTTCTTCAAACCATTTGAGTACCTCATCTACACTGTGCCAGCTTTCGTGCGGGTTTTTGTACTGGTCTGCAAACCAGATCTCCTTCTTGCTACTGTCTACATCCTTTCTCCGCATGTGTGCATCTACCCAGCGAAATGCGTTTCCCGTGCATGTAAAGAGACACTTACGCAGTCCAAGAGGAATGCGGGCATAGGTATTGTAGAGGCCAATAACTATGTATCCGCCCGGTTTTACCCGCTTGAGGAGTTCCTTAAACCCTCCGTAGGGATCCGGTGTGTGGTGCAGCACACCGGAACAAATGAGCACATCCACCGCATTCGGTTTTACGGGCAGAGCGAAGATGTTGCCTTGCACAAAGGAAACATTCTTCAGATCGAATTGTTCTTTAAATTTCTGGCCGAGTGTCAGTGATGCAATGCTCTGGTCCACCCCTATCACCTTCCTTGTACCCACCAACCCTAAAAAGTTTGTCATTTGCCCTGTGCCACAGCCGACCTCGAGTACAGTGGCCATAGGAGAAACGGCTTGGTCCACCCAGCGACCAAAGCCGCTCTTCTGTGCTTTATCCATCAGCACACCGGGGCTATCTATCCCGTCGTACCCGGGGAATGTGAACTTCTCATAAAACTTCTGCATCTTCTGCCGTACTTTCTCCTCTTCCTCGCTCTTGGTTGGTGTAAGGAGACGGGGGAGACCATCTACAATAGGGTAAGCTGTGCCTTGTTCATTCTTCAGCGTGTCGCCCTCCTGTGTAAGGGGGCTTAATGTTTCCGGACACGCCAGAAGAGGCACAATGGAAGAGAAGTCGGACATTGGTGGGAGTATAACCGTGTCATCCTGAGCCTGTCGAAGGATGGCACGGTTATTTTCTCTGCTCCTTCATTGACCAATACGCCCATGTAAAGCAAAATCTACTGCCGATTTTGGTGTTTCCAACATCGGAAGCTCTTTGGAAGCACAGTTGATCTCTTTTTCTGACGTTACTGTTTTGTGCACCGTTCGTGCCTAAAATGGTAACGTCAGTTTTTCCGTTCCGTGTGGATCTCGTAGATTCATTTTGGAACATTTTTGTTCACTCACAGACAAAGGAGGAACACCTATGTCTTTACTCTTTGCCCCACGGCATTCTATAAAGGTTGGA
The DNA here is from genome assembly GCA_002772545.1 of Candidatus Peregrinibacteria bacterium CG10_big_fil_rev_8_21_14_0_10_49_10. GTDB lineage: Bacteria > Patescibacteriota > Gracilibacteria > Peribacterales > Peribacteraceae > GWB1-54-5. Next base: position 47,889 of record PFDR01000061.1, read on the forward strand.
ATGGTTGGAGGAGGCGGCCCCAGCGCTTTCTTCGGCAATGCACACCGTCGTGCAATTTCGCTGCTCGAAACGCATCGGCTCTTTGCTGGCGCACTCCGCTCAAAGCCTGAAGAGGCACATGCAGCGGGTGAAGAGTGGGATTTGGAACAAGTGTATGGCAATCACGAGGCAATGGCGGGAGATGCGCAACACGTTGGACTCTCGTACATCACCATCGTTACGCCAAACTGCTCCCATTTTCCGGTTGCGAAGTATGCGCTGCAGCAAGGTGTGCCAGTGTTCTGTGAGAAGCCGCTCACTATGACAGTGGAACAAGCTGTCGAGCTGCGCGATCTCGCACGTGACAAGGGCATTCCCTTTGGAGTCGCGCATACGTACTCCGGCCACTACACCATGAAGGTGCTAAGAATACTGGTGGAAGCTGGAATCTTCGGAGCGCTTCGCCGTCGGAATGCGTTTTATTGGCAAGATTGGCAACGGGTGAATCTGGGGATTCAGCAGGAACACCGCCAGGATCCTACGAAGTCCGGTGTCTTTAATTGTAACGGAGACATTAATACCCACAATGAGTGGGCGCTCCGCTACGTGATCGGGCTGTTGCCAACGCACGTTCTTTGCCAGACGGATGTTTATGGTCCTGATCGTGTGCTCGACGACGATGTGAACACGCTGCTGTGGTATCCCGATGGTGGTTCGGCTTTGTCTGCGGCGAGTCAGATCGCCAATGGACACGAAAATGACCACCAGATCGGTATCTACGGCGCACTTGGCGGAGCCGACTGGCGCCAGGAAGATTCCGGGCACCTCTCGGTCAGCCTTGGCGATTTCCCAGTCGCAGACGTCCGGCGTGGGGGCATCGGCAGGCTGGTGAACCTGCTACAGACCGATGCTGTTCGCAAGCTCTGTGGAGATGGGCCGGTCGATCACTTCGCTTATCTCATCAAAAGCATTGCCTGGGCGTGCGGTCTTCCAACCGGCCACGAGGAGGCATTCATTTGTGCTCTTGCCCATCACCACCATGAGTTCGGTCGTTGGGTTCATGATTGGAACGAAGGTTGCCGCAAGCCACTGGAAGCCAAGAACTACGATGTTCCGAACGCCCAAGATGGCTTGGAAGGAATGGAATTCCTCGCTGCCTGCAAGAAGAGTGTCGACGAGGGCAATGTGAAGGTCGAGATTGCCAGGAACAAATAGGCTCGTAGAGCCGATCGCTGTGCAAATACCAAAGAGCACCCCGGTGTCATTGCGATACCGGGGGCTTTTTTATGCATGTTGTCTGAACCGCAGATTACACATCTCTCTGTAGTGCTCGCGCCAAATTAAAAGTTCTTGCTGCAATTGTCGGGGTTTCATTTGCAAGGAGAAAGGTGTCGAGTTGCAATTTCCCTTGCTTATGCAGTGTTATCCTTGCTTCCATCTTCGTTCTAAACCATTGCAACAGATCCAGCAGTGTGAGGGTGGGATCAATTTCGGCACAAATATTCCCGAGGAAGAATTTCCGGTAGTTATCTTGCAATGTTTCCAGCAGCAGTTTGAGGTTGGGTGCAAGGAGACCTGCGGCATTGAGCCAGTTGAGTTCTTCCCGGGAAAACCAGTCTGCATGGGAAGCTTTCTCCGTTTCCCGGGGCACGGGCCTGTCTCCTTCCCACTCTGCACTGGAGCCATCCACTATGGCGCATTCAAACGTAACCACCTCAAAGTCTCCTTCTCCTTTGGAGCGAGTGGGATACAAATCGATTTTTTCTGTTTCTTCCACCCTCAGGCGATACTCTTCCCAAAATTCACGTGCGAGTGCCTCTTCCGGAGTTTCACCTTCTTCATGTTTACCCCCAATGGGTGTTATGCGGAAACTTTCGTGTTTTATATTCCCTTCCAGGAGAACGTTTCCTTCTTCGTTAAAGGGAAGGCCGGCAACAAGATCTTTTTGCATGGTGGAGTACTCTACGAAAATGCAGGGATTGTGTCGAATAAAATAGCCAGCAATCAGTGTTTGTCCTTTAAGTGTGTTTAAGGTGCCCGGTATCACATGTTTTAATCCAATTCAAACCGTTCCAGATACTCCGCATTATCCTTCACCTGCTCTTCACCTATCGCCTCCTTTCGCACAATATAGTTCCCCAAAACTAAGTAGTCCATCTGTGTGTGGAGGAAGCAGTTGATGGCGTCTTTAGGAGACTCCACAATGGGCTCTCCCCGCACATTAAACGACGTATTGATGATGACTCCGCACCCGGTATTCTCCTCAAACTTCTTAATCAATCGGTGATACTTCGGGTTTTCTTCCGCAGAAATAGTTTGAATCCTCGCTGAGCCATCCACATGTGTTACGGCAGGTATTTCGGCTCGTTTTTCCTCCTTCACATCCGCAACCAGCAGCATGTAGGGGCTGGGGCGGTCGAGATCGAAGTAGTCGCTGTTCCTCTCTTCCAGAACCGTCGGTGCAAACGGCCGAAAGTCTTCCCGGAATTTTATTTTGAGGTTCACCTTCTTCCAGTTTTCTTTGTTGCGGGCATCGGCAATGATGGAGCGGTTTCCGAGGGCTCGGGGACCGTATTCCATGCGTCCCTGGAACCATCCTATAACGTTTTCACCTTCCATCAGCTTTGCTGTGGTATCTATGAGTGCATCGTCGCTCAGTTTTTCTACGGGGAGGTTGTGTTCTTTGAGGGCTGCCAAAATGGCATCTTCCCCGTACTCCGTGCCGTAGTAGGCGTGTGGCATGGGCCCCGATCTTTTTCCTTTGAACTCCCGGTGCCAGATGAGGTACGCCACACCCAGTGCGCCGCCGGCATCACCGGAAGCGGGTTGAATGTAGATGTTCTTAAAGAGCCCGGAGCGCAGAATCTTCCCGTTGGCCACACAGTTGAGGGCCACGCCGCCGGCAAGGCAGAGGTTCTCGGATGGGTACTTCTGCTTGGCGTGTTCCACTATTTTCAGCATGACCTCTTCTGTTATGGCCTGTGCGGAACGGGCAACATCTTTATGGAACTGTTCCAGTGTGCTTTCGGGTTTTCGGCGGGGTTGTCCCAGTAACGTTTCCAGCTTCCTGCCGGTCATCCTGAGCGTGTATTCATAGGTGAAGTAGCCCATGTTCAGCGCAAAACTTCCGTCCTCCTTCAGCTCTATAAGTTCCCGCATCTGTTCCACGTATTTCGGTTCACCGTACGGAGCCAGGCCCATTACTTTGTACTCGGCGCTGTTCACTTTAAAGCCGAGGTAGTAGGTCATGGCGGAGTAGAAGAGGCCGAGAGAGTGGGGGAACCGTATTTCCTTCTTCATCTCCAGTTCCGTGCCCTTTGCCGTACCAATGGCCGTGGTTGCCCACTCTCCCACACCGTCTGCCGTGACTATGGTGGCATCCTCAAAGCCCGAGGCGTAGTAGGCGGATGCCGCATGCGATTCGTGGTGCGTGCTGTAGTAGATTTGACCGGAATATCCGAGTTCCTTTTTAAAGAGATGCGCAGTCCACAGCTTTTTGGTCATCCACTCCTGCATGGCGTGGTGGTAGGAGCGCAGTCCCCGTGGCCAGACTTTAAAGTAGGTTTGCAGGATGCGGTCAAAGAACTTGAGGAGCGGTTTCTCGTAAAAACCTACGGCACTCACGTCTTCCATAGTAATTTCTTTATATGCGAGTGCTCTTTTTACGGCTTCCACGGGTATACCTTCGTCATGCTTCTTCCGTGTAAAGCGTTCTTCCTGTGCGGCAAACACAATCTCGCCATCCTTCAGGAGTACTGCGGCGCTATCGTGGTAAAAACAGGAGATGCCAAGAATGTAGACGGGTTTTTCCATCACTTAAAACGAGTATTTCATGTTGTTCTCTTTGTTATCTATCTCCACCCAGTAGGTTTCCTTCTTCTTTGTACGCAGGTGTCCCAGTTTCCAGAAGATGGCGTAGAAGCCTATGCCCACGAGCCAGAGCACCGTGAGAATAATCTTACTCATTACCGCACCCAGCGCATGGGAGAACTTCATCCACATGCTGTGCTGGAGCTTGAGCACACCTTTAAGGTTTTCTTCCTTCAGTCCTATGTACTTGCTACTCAGAGCCAGCTCAAAGAGGAAGAGGTAGGCAAGTATGCCGAGAAGAATCATCCCGTTTCCGCTCATTTAAATAATGGAGTAGATAAACGGAGCAATGGATGAGCTCTGCACAAAAACCAGCAATGCTCCCAGCAGGAAGATTACAATTAAAATAGGCAGCAGCCACCATTTCTTGCGTACCCGCAGGAACTGCCACAACTCAGTAAGAAGAGAAAGTTTGCCCATGTTAAAATACCGTGTAGATAAAGGGAGCAAATGCTGAGCCCTGTGCAAATACAAGAATGAGTCCCAGTGCAGCAATAAATACAATCAGAGGCAGCAACCACCACTTTTTGCGCACTCGCAGAAAGCGCCAGAGTTCCGAAAAAATGGAAAGTTTACTCATACGGTTTTGCGATAAGAAATATATGATCGTTCTTCTTTAGTAAAGGCAATAGCGGGCGCTTGCCTCGGCTTGGCCATGCCAAGACGGGTAGCGATCCGACTTCGTCCAACTATTGCTGGACTTCGCCGAGACAAGTATCGCTTCACCGCTATGTTCGAAAATTTGTGCAAAGCATATCCGGTAGTTTTATCGCGAAGTCGTATCACGGGTTGTAGTGTAGGGATGCATAAGCTGTTATGCCAGTGTGTCGAGGCTGAAACACAGAATTACCTCCATCCCCCAACCCCTTCCTCCAAAGGAGGAAGGGGAGTTCCCCCTCTCCTACGGAGAGGGGGCTAGGGGGAGAGGTAATTCTGTGTTTTACAACAATCCCGCCACTACCCCAAATACCTTTAGCACGGGTGCTACAATCACCCCTATCCACACCGAGAGAATGGGCACATGAAACAGTTGTCCCAGAAGAATGAGAATGAGCAAAATTTTCGGACCCTGCTGCATAAAGTCTTCGTACCGGTACTCATACTTAAGTGGAATAAATGCACGGAGAATCTTGGAGCCATCCAGTGGTGCTATGGGAAGCAGGTTAAATGCCATGAGCACAAGATTGATGTGCAGGAAGTCGATCATGAGCTCGGAGGTGAGTTGTGTGAAAACGGAACTTCCTCCGTGTACGACCATAGCGCTTGCCATACCCATTACTGCCTGCCTCTCTACCAGTAGCAGTACTCCAAATGCAAAGAGCGCCATGAGTAGATTACTGATGGGTCCTGCTATGGACACCAGAGCCGTGTCCCGTTTTACATTCTTAAAGTAGCGGGGGTCTACCGGTACGGGTTTTCCCCAGCCGAACCCCACAAGTATAAAGAGCAGAGTTCCTATAGGGTCTAAGTGTGCTATGGGATTCAGCGTCAGTCGTCCTTCCATTTTGGCTGTGGCATCACCCAGTTTGTACGCCACAAAGCCATGTGCCCACTCATGGACCGAAAGGGCAATGAGCACGCTGATAATAAATGTGGGAGTGAGGAAGGAAGTCATCACCCGTACTCTACAGTTTTTGCAGCATCTATTGAATCAAGAATTATGAATCGAGAATAAGACGCATAGCTCTTTGTTCTATATTCACATGAAAATGCTTCATAAAGCGATTGACCTCTTTACACCATCCCCGTACTCTTTTGCGGACATGGCACGCAAATGTTCCAAGACAGGCAAAAAGACAGCAACCGGTCACAAGCGGAGCCATTCGCTGCGTGCAACAAAGCGTACGTTCCGTGCGAATATTCAAAAGAAGCGTGTATTTGATCCAAACACAGGTGAGTACAAGACAATCAAAGTTTCTGCAGCGTATCTGCGGACACTCGTTAAGAGGATGCAAGAGGGGAAGAGGGTATAGCTTCATCAGGAAGGCGGAAAGCAGAAGGCAGAGGGTTTTTTCTGATTTCTGTCTTCTGCTTTCTGACCAAAGAATCTCCTCAACCTTATTTACTCCTCCAAAAAGGAACGTATAGTTTGCATTACGTTTGGTCTTTTCCAATCACTGCGTACAAAAGAGGTGATGCATGAGTGATGCACAGTGCCTGATAGCAGCCATGGCGATAACGTTGGTTATTGCCGCAGCACTTGGAAGTGTAGTGGGTGTGGTGTATGTCCTGCACACAGTGCGGTGTTGGTACATTGACTGGAGGAGGAATCGATCATGATGTCCTCAGGACCAAGTATGTAAGCGGCAAAGCAGGTTTCTGTTTTGTCGCTTTTTTTCTGTTTTCTCCGTGAGTTGAAAGGTACAGTTTCCCTCACGTTTGGTCTTTTCTTCACCGCATTTTATACAGGAGGGAGAATGAAAGAAAAGCAGCAGCATCCCCTCATACGGGAGGGTGTTGATTTGATTGGTGGTGTGCTGGTTGTGGTACTGGGCACCCTTTTTCTAATTATGTGGGCATCCGGAGGTCTCGTGATGACCTACTGGGATAAGTTCACGGAAAAGAACAAAAGGAGGAAACAATGAAGAAACGTATGGAAGGAGTATGTAACTATCTGCTCCTGGTACTGTTCTGGTTGCTTCTGGAAGCGCTTTCCGGGGGATTGATTCTCTGGGAAGTTGTTCGAAGACCGATGCAGTCGTTTATAGGTCTTCTACTTCTCATTGTCGTGGCTCTGGCACTTGCCGCATTCGGCATACTGCTTTGCACCATGACTGGATCGTAAGGAGGTCTTATGGAAGAGGTCAGATTGAAAGGTCTTCTGATGTTGCTCGTCCTTGCGGGTGGTATCTTCCTCTGTAAGGTTTGGATAGAGCTTATTCCATTCTTTTCTCAAGTGAGAGCCAGGCTGGTCAAAAGTAAGCCGATCAAGGCTCACAGAAAGAGGAAGAAAAAGAAGAAGAGACCAACATAGAGCGGCGAGACACACGAGTGTTTCGTCGCTTTTTTTTGTGTTTCTATTCTGGGGGGAGTATAGTTCGCTCACTTTTGGTCTTTCTTCCACGAAAGGAGGGAATCATGCGTGATCCTTATGATGCAGTGGGATGGTTTTGCTTTGATCTCTACAGATTTGTTAGTTACTTCTGTAGGCTCTTAGTGGATTTCGTCTTCTACTGCATGCTTGCAGCTACTCTGGTTGGCGTTGTATGTGTAGTTGCATTGGTCTGGTGTGTTGTGCAGCCTGAGATCTGCGAAATGATGGAAGAAAAGGTCATACAGTCATGACTTCCCGACAGGCCAAATTCTGAGCGACGAGATCTATTCTCGTCGCTTTTTTTGGTGCGTTCCTCTTCTCTTCGGGCCGTACCCACAATGGCACCCAGGGGGTCAAACCCACGGATCCGCACCCACGAAGGGGTGCGGCTCCTCAAATAATGTTCTTCCGCATCTCCTTTAGATCACTTCGGTGATGTTTCCCCTCCAGCATTTTTTCCTTTGCTTTTCTGCTCCTGCGTTGCTTTTGCTTGCGTGACTTAAAGATCCGTTTGGCCCGTTCCGATTCCTTTCCCTTCACTCTCTCCTCTATTTTAGAGATGAGGAGTTTGTACGCAGAAACACGGTTGGCGCTCTGCTGGCGGTGCTTCTGCACCCGTACGCTTATACCTGTAGGTGCATGTGTGAGTTCTACACAACTGGAAGTTTTATTGATCTTCTGCCCACCTGCACCGGTGCCACGGGTAAAGGTCTCCGAAATCTCCTCCGGACGCACTCTGAGTTCTGCTGCGAGTGCCTGCAGTTTGCCAGGGAGGTCTATGGGGAAGTGCATGTTTCTATTGTAGTGGAAGTGGGGATCCCTTCGACAGTATTGAGCTTCTCGTGCTCACATTGTCTATTCTGTTTTTGATGTCTCGGACCTCAGGGGTGTTTGCGCAAGGGGCATTGCTATAAGGTCTTATGATTGTAGTATGCACTATTCTTAGTTTCTGGCCCCTTGCGCAAACAAAAAAGACGCCCACAGGGGCGCCTGTTCTGTTCTTCTGTGAGAAGAGACTAAAGATCGCATGGGCGAACAGTCTTGCGGCCGTTCTCCTTTGCGCGTGCAACAGCCTTCTTTACAGCTGCTTCGAGCATGGAGCTGGCAGCGTCACCGAGATCACCGGAGGACATCATGCCCTGGGTCTTTACAAGATCCTTGAGCTTGGAAGCTACGACGTAACTCATAAAAATGAGAGGAAATGGATAAAATGTATCTGGATTGTAAGGGTGTCATGCAGGGGTATGCAAGCAAATTTCTCTAACAAAAAGCAAAAAGAAGAGCATATATGCAATTGACCAGCAAGCACTTTCTTGTGTGGTCTTTTTGGAAACAAGATAGATGAAGGGTGGCTAATGCCACAGGAACTGCTGCCCAGTACTGCAGGGCAGGGTGGTCGTTTTTGCTATGTAATTACAGTATTATCCCATTTGGAGGGAGGGCTGAGTGGTCGAAAGCGCACGACTCGAAATCGTGTATCCGCCTCTGGCGGATCGGGGGTTCGAATCCCCCTCCCTCCGCCATGATCTGTACCCAATGAATGACGCAGGTCACTTCTAAAGGCTAGGCGGTTTTTACGAAAATCAGTAAACCTCCGAAACTCCCCCAATGGGTCAGTCAGAAATCCTCAACAAGGTGAGATTGGCCCTACAAACCAGATATTGTTTCAGTGTTGGTGGAACGAATCTCTTGCAGAATCACTTCGGGATCAGAATCTGCTGTGAACGCACTATCTAAGAGCGTATTCACTTGCTGCACAAGAGACTGGTATTCCTCGCCCCAACTTGTGTCCAAACGCTCACTCCGTTGGCTCCGCGGTTGTCCTTTTAATTGTGCAACTGCATTCATCAAATCAGCATTGGACACCCCTGCACTCATTATCGTTCCTTTTTCTTGAAACAGTGTGCGTAGCCCTCCACGCAGTGCGACGATTTTTTTACGGCATGCCTCTTCTTTGCTGCGAAGCGATTCCATCTCATTTCTGCCCGTATCTCGTTCGAGGATTGCTACTGACATGGGACTCATTATATCGGAAACAGACTCTGTGTACATAAAATGGCTGCTTTAATTGATGGCATCCGGCAAGTCTTCAATAGACTCCAAAACGATGTTTGCCTCAGAAAAATCGCAGTCTTCTGTCCATGCGTTCGGTATTGCTATTATCGTTTCGATCTTCGCTTTCCTCGCAGCCGTGATTCCCTTCGGAGCATCTTCGACGACGACTGCATTCTTTGCTCGTGTCCGCGTTTGCCTCAAGCATTCCAGAAAAACATTTGGTTCCGGTTTTACGTTGGGAATGGATTCCAATCCCACAATAGCATCAAACATGTGACGCATATCGGAGCGATCAAGAAGGGTGGTAATATTATCCTCGGTGTTTGAAGAACCGATTGCCGTTTTCCATTTCCTTCCAATCAGTGATGCCACCGTATCTTTCACTTCATCGGAGATCACCGCAGCTGATTGCAAAAACAATTCTTTGCACCGGAGATTCTTGATTCTACGTATCTCTTCCAGATCAGCTTCCAGTCCGTACCTTCGAACTATTTCAGGCAAATCGAGCCCTTCCACAATCCAGAGTTCTTTGTACTCCTCCGGCGTGAAAGTCATGTCTGTGTCATTAAAGGCAATCTGGTTTGCCTCGTAGTTGATCTGCTCGCTGTCATAGATCACTCCATCAAAGTCGAAGATAACGGATTTGTCCTTGGCTTTCATAGGGGCTGAACGTCAATAAAGTGTGTACCATTCCCTTTTTCGGCAGCGAAAGCTATGCGATCAAATGTTATATTCTGGAAGTTTGCGTAGAGCTTTTGCGCCTCCTTTTTTTCTTCATCCCGAAGATTGCTAGCTGGATAGAAGAGAGAAAGATGTGGCACGAAATCGAAGGGGTCTGTATGGATGTGCTTGAATCGCGCGAAGAGATCATCATGCAAATTGGTGATTTGTTTCGAGAAGACGGGGATGTAGTACACGAAATCATGCCCATCTTTCTGGAAGTAAGAGACTTTTTCGATGTCGGCAACAATAGGCCCCTTGCTCGTTGCTCCGGCCTGCCTCACCCAAGCGGATGCCTCCAGATTCTTTTCCGCTGTGAGTGCAGGGAAAAAGTACAGAGTGACATGCAATGGTAATTTGATATATGGGAATGCTTGAAGCGCAAATAGTAAATCGAAGGTTTCATGCAATACGGCTGCATCGTCGTCGCACGGCAAAAGACAGATAAAGGTATTTTCCACGGTGCTACGGAGAATGGGTAAGGAAATCATGCAGGACTTTTTCGGAAGTTTTCAATGCTTCGCAGACCTCTCTCACTGTGACGGTTCCACCGTACCAACGGTTGAGTATATCCAGAACCTCGGCGGTCGCATTATCCGTCGTGTGCATGAGAAGCTGAGATCTATTCAATGGATACTTTCCTGTATTCAGCAAGGTCAACACTCGCAGAAAACAATCGTCGACCCGTTTCAGACAGACATGCGCCCTCGCAAGAAGCTGATCTTGGTCCGTGGAGGGATCCAAAAACTCAAAAAGAAGAGGGCGAATGGTGTTGTTGATCTGTACAGCATATGACAGTGCTGTCTGGTGCAGTGCCGATCGTCCGGGCGGAAGACCGAGATCGAACTCTCCCATGACTTTTCGTGAAATGAAGAACTGCAATCGCGACGGCTCGGGATATGCGTGATACTCGTCTCCCGTAAGAAAAAGAAAATTGCATTTAGAATACTGAACCTTCAATTCGGAAATGCCTTCCAGCACCTCGTCTGTTTCTTCTTCGAAGATGAGAATGTAGTCAAAATCACTCTCATGGAGATTCCCGTCTCCTCTCATGTTTGAGCCTTGGAAGAGGACGGATTGTATATTATTACCGAACTTCTCCGCGCAGGATTGCTTTATCTTCTCGCACAAATCCAGCGTTTCTTGAGGAAGTGATACATCGGCAGCAAAGAGATCGGGATAGGACAACGGCAATTTCTCATGGGTGGGTCCGGTGTCAAGAACCCCTTTCTCGTCAAGATCATCAAAAACATGACCAAGTTTTTGCTGCTTGGTTCGGAAGAGAGATATCCTATTGCGAATCGCGGAATGGATAACGAGCGGAATCCTCTCATCAACCGCTACTCCCGCACTTGCAAGTCCTTCGACCTTGTTCATGTTATTCGTGAGGAGACGAACGCTTCTTACCTCAAATTCCTTTAGCATTTGCACGGCAATCTCATAACTCCGTAAATCCGGCTCGAATCCGAGTTGTATATTCGCTTCCGCTGTGTCCATCCCCTCATCCTGTAAACGATATGCGTGTAGCTTGTTTGCGAGCCCGATTCCGCGCCCTTCTTGACGAAGATAGAGCAAAAGACCTTCCCCTGCCTTGCGAATCAGACGCATTGATTCATGCAACTGATCTTGGCAATCGCATCGTTGGCATCCGAAGACATCGCCAGTGCAACATTCGGAATGCACTCTGGTAATCACACCAACCTTATCCCGAATGTCTCCCATGACCAATGCCAGATGATCTTTAACATCGCCACTTTCCAATTTCTCTTCAAAGAGATGTAATTGATAAACACCTAATGATGTTGGCATTTCGACATCGATGACTTCTTGCAACTGGAGGTCACTCATAGTAGTAACAGAATGCACGCAAAATTCTGATAAGTCAAAGCACAACATTATTTGTTTAGTGCAAACGGGACCTTTTTTATAGTGTCCCATTTGTCTCATTTAACACCCCCAAAGTACTGTCTAATTCTGTCCAATTCACCCCCCTTCAAAACCTCCTGAATTCCTCCGAATCGACCTTCGACCCACCCACCTCAGTCCATCGCGTTTGACTCCTCGAAAGGGCTCCGAAATCTCCCTCACAGGTTGGTTCTGGACTCACCCTCTCCGCCATTGGTCGGATATCCTGAATATCATAACTGTCCTCAAACTTTCGAAGACTAGGCGAAATGGAGTGAAATTGTAACGAAAAATTTGCCTATTTGTGCTATAATAATTCTGTGACGTTTGGAACAGGCACCCCCCTCCGGCAATTCTCACCTCATCTGCGCAATGCAGCAACAAGACATCAGATCATTTTAGATCGCACAGAGCGCAATAGCGTTATTGAAGGATTGCCTCGATTTACAACAAAGAGTAAAAAAGAGTGTCTCCGAGAAATTAGGAAGATTGCGAAGCGTTGAGTGCTTCTGTGATGAGTATTGTCATAGGCTCGAAGTCTTTCAATATCGCTGCAGCGGCTGCCTTGATATAACACTGTTTTCCTTCATCTGAATCATCGTAAACAAGTGGCAGTCTTCCTGTTTGCACCGCCATCAAATCTGTAATCAGCTTAATCGTTCTTGCATTGCCTTCACGGAAAGGATGAATAGTAAGAAACTCACCTTGAATATGGGCAAGTGCTTCACAAAAACTTTCATCATCCTGAAGCGAGTGTGCAGGGTATTTTGAAAGAACATCTTTCTCAAAGACATCCATCGCATTATTCAGATAATCCGGTGGCGGCCACGTCACTCCAGGTTTACTAATGGTGACCCTACGCCATCTTCCAGCCCATTCATAGAGGTCACCGAAGATCACTTGATGGACATGCAATAGGAGTTCGGTGGTGATGGGTGTATCGGAAAGCACTTCTTCGAAGAGGGTTTCATACGCTCTGGCCAGTGCTTTTTCTTCCTCCAATTGCAGAGTTTCCAGATCTGCAATGCCTCTCTTGTTCTTGAGTATGGTTTGCTTTACATCCATGTACTCATTTTCGGATCCTCCTACACTGTATCGAGATGTGTCTTGGGGCATGCAAATAGCTTACTCAAAACTATTAAGAGATGAAAGGAATAGGGCGCAAATGAAACAGTTTCATCCCTTTTTATAGGTGTCCCATTTGTTCCGTTTGTTTGCTACAATGCTCCGCATGAAAGAAGTATTCTCGAATAGCAATTTTCCCTCAGCTCCGGGAGGAAACATCTACCAATGGCACGATGCAGAGACCGCATTCGACCTATCACAAGATGGAAAATACATCATTGTCATCACTGCATCAGCAAAGGATGCCGCCCAGAATAATGGGCAGGATGACGATGATTTGCGCGTTGTAATTGACGGCTATGAATTTGGAAAGCAGGAAGTTCACCGGGACAAAGTCTCATGGAAAGGTTTTGGAGTCGCGGCATCGTGGGACGGAGCAAGTTTGCAGGGCGGGAGCAAAACCGTCTATTTCTTCATGCCACTCGCAGCGGGTCAGCACACCATCCAATTCTGGGCTGATGAAACACCAACAATCAATGAGATTCGTGTTCTACAGATTAAAGAAACACAGAGTGGTGCCATCGAAGATGTAATCTTCGACTTTCACGAAAAAGCCCCAGGGCAAAAAACAGACGTCCACGGCATTCCATGGAAGGCCTTTGTCTTCGCTCCGGGGTTCAACATTGTGAACCTTGCCGACATATCTGCAATTACAGAGAGTGGAAAACAAAAGGGTGGGACGGATGGTGACAACATCAAAGTGTATGTGAATGGTCAGATTGTCGGAAGCTCCAATGCGCCAACATCGGACAAATACAAGAATTTCTTTTTCTTGGGTGATCTGTCTCAAGGCAAAAAGGAGGCTCTCATGATTTCCGGTAAAGATTTTCTTCTGAACGATCAGGATGTTTCGATTGAACTCTGGTACGACGAGACGCCAACGCTCGAGCGAGTAAAATTTGAATTGGAAGGCAAATCGGCCTACCTCCAACGTGGCACACTCAGACGACAAATAATGGATTTTTTCGAGGCAAGTAATTTACCACTTGATCACTGGGATGAATGGTCGAATGCATACTTTTACGCCAGACATGCGCTTGACGTTGCTTTTCAATACGCAGCAGAAAACAACTTTATCTTCACGGATGACCAAGGTGTGCTGCGGAGTATTGTAGATGACAACGAACCAGATGCTCTCCGCCACTTTGCATGGAACGTATTTTTGACACAGGCGATTCATCAAGAAGGAGCCAATATCATCACCACGAACCACGAGATATTCTGGATGAATGCAAGAAACAAGAAGGAACTTTCTAGAGAGGGGTTTATGGATATGTGGAATAACATGCAGGGGAGAAAATACGCTGCTCAGAATCCAGATCGTGGATACCTTGAGCTATTCGAAACTGCCAAGGAAGCTGGTGACCTCATTCTTGATTTGGAAAGCGTCACTGAAGATCATAGAAATAAAATAGAGGAGATTATTAACGACATGCGTACATGAAAAACAGATTGCAACTTTACGGCTTCTTTCTTGTGACGTGTATGATGCTCATTGGGTATGGGCTGTCACCCTTTTATCAGATTCTTTCGGGCGAATTACTGGCTCTCATGCAATCTGTGGATGAAGGATGTGCCTTGGTTGGATATCCTGAATATGACAAATGTCCTCATACTTTTGAAGACTAGGTTTCGACATTGTCGTGACAAGAAATTCACTCACACCAGTGGTAGAATGTACCCCAATTATTTCTCCTTTTTTATAGTGTCTCATTTGTCTCATTTAAGACCCCCAAAGTACTGTCCAATTCTGTCCAATTCACACCCCTCAAAGGGTAGGAGACCCACATGCTCCGCCATGATCGTTGCACTCAACTACGTCGTGACGGCTACGAATGGATAGGAGACCTACATGCTCCGTCACAGTTGCATGGCAAGATACTTTCCGCTGACATCTTGCAGGAGTGAAGGGGAGAGGAGGGAGTCCAGTTCCCTACGCGACAAGCAATCTGCACTCAAATCATTCACAAACACCTCTACTTCATATTTCCGTCTACTCTGTTGCTTCTCTCTTTAACTCCGCATCTATAAACCCCTGAATATCCCCATCCAGAACGCTCTCGGTATTGCTGGTCTCATAGTTCGTACGAAGATCCTTTACCATCTGGTACGGGTGCAACACGTAACTGCGTATCTGCTGACCAAAGTCTGCGCTTTTCGTGGCACCCTTGAGGTCTTTTTTCTTTTTGGCATCTTCATTGCGTTGCTTCTCCAGCAGTTTGGCCGTAAGTATACTCATACATTGCCTGCGGTTTTGTTGCTGGCTTCGCTCACTCTGGCAGGCGGCTACCAGTCCGGTGGGGAGGTGTGTAATGCGCACCGCAGAATCGGTTTTATTCACATGCTGCCCGCCTGCTCCGCTGCTTCTGTAGGTGTCTACCCGCAGGTCTTTCTCCTCTATATGCACTTCTGCCGTTTCCGCAATTTCCGGTAATACTTCTACCAGTGCAAAGCTTGTTTGCCGCAGGCTTTTGGCATTAAAGGGCGAAAGGCGCACTAGGCGGTGCGTTCCTTTTTCGCACTTCATGTTCCCGTAGGCCATTTCTCCTTCCACGTATACCGTCGCAGATTTGATGCCGGCTTCCTGCCCGTCTGTTTTTTCCAGTATGGTCGTGTTCCATTCCTGCTCTTCGCAGTAACGCAGATACATCCGAAGTAACATGGCTGCCCAGTCCTGTGCTTCTGTTCCGCCTGCACCACCGCTGATGGTGAGGTAGCAGTTGTTCACATCGAATTCACCGCTCAGGTACAACTTGGTCTCGAGTGCCTCCCACTGTGTCTGTAACGTTTTGTACTCGGCTTCGATATCCTTCTGATCTGCTTCACTTGCGTCCTTTGTAAGACCCAAAAGTGTTTCTATACTCTCAAAAAGCTCAGCCAGGGGTTCCCACTGACTCCGGAGTGCTTTGAGCTTGGTAAACAGAGCATTTGCCGCCTGCTGGTCATTCCAAATATCCGGAGCTGTACCTTGTTGCTCCAGTGTAGTGATCATCTCCGGAATTCCTTTTGCATCAAAGAGAGTCCTTACCCGTGTTCACGGCAGACTGGAGTTCCTGTAATTTTGCGATGAGCTCTTCCACGGGGAAGGGGGGAGAGGATACACACATATTCTACCTCCTTTTCTCTAGCATTGCGAGTTTCCTTGAGAGGTTACTTGTTGCTTGTCCCCCCTTGGAAGGTGATAATTTTTATAAAAAGTATAACTCTCCCTTCCTTCTCCCCACTCAAAATGGCAGTGGAGGAGAGGGTGTTAAGGAGTGAGGTCAAACCAGTAATAAGCAACAAACGTTACAAACCAAAAACAAAGAACTGACAATCCTCCTCAAATAGCCAAAAAACTGCTTTTGCGCTACAATAGAGGGAAAACCATGTCTCAAACACACAAACCACGCAGGCAGTCTGTTCCCGCAGCTACCATTCTGCACAGAAGTGCGGTCCCACTATTCCTCTTTGCGCTTGTACTGCTTCTGTTTCTGCTCTGTGCGTACCTCTTCCTCATTCCCCGTCTGACGACTGTGGAAATAGGAGGGGAAGAACGCAGCACCCGGGAGCTGCGTGCGTACCACGATGCACTCCTCATTGACCTGAGCGAAAAAGAACACGAGAGAGATGCGCTGGTGCTCCCCATGGGGGATACTGCGTACAGTCGTCTTGTGGAGGAGAAGCATGCGGAATTCCCATTGCTGGTACTGCGGTCTTCCCTGGAGCAAACCGTACGTCAATTGTTTCCGGCAGATCAGAATACCATTTATCTGGAGAGCATCCGTTACCTTCCAAATGAGAAGAGTGTGGAACTCGCGGGAGATGTGCGCCATGTCGGTTCACGCAGTATGACAGTGCTTGCACAACTTCTCGAAGAGCTTCGGTCCCTTCCTTTTGTCTCTCAAATTACGAACCCGCGTTTTGTACGGGAGGAAGATCCGGCCATTGGCCCGCACTCACCCTTTACGCTTCGCATGCTTCTTCAGTCGTAAATATTTGCCCTATGGAAAACCGGTCATTCTACCGTCAACGGGTACGTACAGCGCTGCTCCTTACGGCAGGTGTCTCCATGTTGGCTGTTTCGGGATTCCTTCTGTCGCAGAGTGCGGCAACGGTACTGGAGGTGCGGGAAATTTCCGTACCACTGGTCTCCGATATTCCCCAGTTCGAGAGACGTATTTCTCTGCTTACGGATCAAATAGAACTTGCCCAGTTGCATGCGGCAACACGTACTGGCTCCGCAGAAGAGCGCATGAATGTATTCGTGATTCCCGACGAAGTGGATTTGGACAGATTGGTAGGCGTATTCGATGTGGTGGGGTCCATACTGCGTGAACAGGGTCTTTTGGCACGCATGTCCGATATTACGTTGGGTGACCCTACTCCTTCTTCCGAAGAAGGACTCGAGGAGCGTCTGCTTACCGTTCAGCTCGCAGCACATGAAGACGGCGTGCAGACGGTTCTCTCTCTCATCAAATTTGCAGGTCTGCTGACTGTTGGTGATCTGCTTTCCAGCGGGGAGCGCAAATTGCTTCTGCAGAAAACAGAAGAAGAAAATCCTACGGGTGTCATAGCTATGGAGCAGTTCCTTTCCACAGATCTCCTCAGCTACGCGCGCGACCCCGATGCATTTGAAGAGCAACTGCTGCGTGCATTCACTTCACCTTCCTTCCTCAAAACCTTGCAGGATATGTTGCAGTCTTCTGCTGTGCGTGATGCCCGCAAAATACTGGGAGGGAATATTGGTAACAGTTTGCAGAAGAGCGCCCTGTGGCCTCTGCCACTTATGACTTTGCACGAGGCGCGTATTCGTGCCGGGAGTGCATCCGGGTGGTTTGTACTTTCTCTGCAAATTACGCTCTACAATCGCGCACATGTGCTATAAGCTTTCCAGGTGGAGAGTGCTTTCCTTGACACACACTCCATGGCGAATCTAGATTCTTGCTGTACTCTGTATTTTTTCCCTTCCCGTTTCTCTGCGTAAACGTCGAAAAATTAGCACTGGTGGAAAGTTCCATGCCAAAAAACCACGCATCAACGATGCCATTCGTGCGCCCGAAGTTCTTTTGGTTACGGACGGGAATGCCGAAATTCTTACCATAGAAGAAGCACTGCGCCGGGCCGCCGAGCAGGAAACGGATCTTATAGAAGTATCACCCAAGGCCACACCGCCAGTGGTGAAAATTGGTGATGTAGGACAGCACATGTATCAGCTGAATAAAAAAGAAAAGAAGCAGCGTGCACACAATAAGCAGACAGAAGTCAAAACTCTGCGCTTTGGTTTCCGAACTGAGCGCCATGACCTGGAACGTCTCATGGATCGTGCCAAAGAATTCTTTGCAGAGCGGCATCTGGTCAAATTTGTGGTGCAGTTGCGTGGACGTGAACTCACCAACAAAGGTTATGCTGCGGAAAAGCTGCATATGGTGGTGGAAGGACTTTCCGATGTGGCGGAAATAGAACAGGAGGTCAAAAAGCAGGGGAATCAGTTCATTGTGATTTTAAGAGGGAAGAAGACCTCATAACATCCTTTGTTATTGGTTATTTGTTATTCGTTATTTGTGTCTTTAGACGAATAACCAACAACGAACAACCAATAACCAACAACGGGTAACCAATAACGAATCTCAAGTTTCTGCTTGAACTTACCCCTTTGGTCTTTATACTGCCTTGGAAGTAGTTTATTCCACTCTCTGCACGTGCCAAAGATCAAGTCACACAGCGGCGCAAAGAAGCGTGTCCGACGGACCGGTTCCGGCAAAATGGCTATGAAGCGCAATAGTCGTAACCATCTGTTGCAACAGAAAAATAAGCGCCAGAAGAACCTGAGCCGCACACTCATGACGCAATCTACCGAAAAGAAGACTCTTACTTCTCTCCTTCCTTACCTTTAAATGCGTGTAAGCACAGGAACTGTACGGCATCGAAGACACAAGAAGATCCGGGCTCTGACCAAAGGGTACCGTGGCATGCGTTCCAATACTTTTAAGAAGGCGAACGAAGCCATGATGAAGGCAGGTCAGCACGCATACAAAGACCGTCGTCGCAAGAAGCGCGACTTTCGGGCGCTCTGGATTGTTCGTCTGAGTGCCGCTTCCCGTGCGCAAAATGTGCCCTATTCACGCCTGATTAAAGGCCTCAAAGACCAGAAGATAGAACTCAATCGCAAAGTGCTTTCCGAGTTGGCTATTCATGAGCCGAAAGTATTTGAAGCTGTGCTGAAGGAGGCGAAGGTGGCCTAGTTTTCGTTTTGAGGTTACGGTTACTAGTTACTAGTTACTAGTTACTAGTTACTAGTTACTGGTTACTGGTTACTGGTTACTTGTGTTATTGCTTCGCAGGCAAACAGCAACCAGTAACAAGCTAATGAGCAACGTTTTCCTGTGCTTCCAGGCTGGCTTTTATTTTCATGGTGGAGATGATGCCTGCACGTTCACTCTCATCCAGTTTCATCTTGATGTACTTTACCGTTTCTTTGAGGTCGGGGATCATCTTGTGTTCCAGGGCATTCACACGGCGTCGGGTAGTTTCGAGTTCTATGGCAAGGCTCTCCGCTTGCTTCTCTATTTGTGCCAGTTGTATGAGCGTTTCGAAGAGTTCATCGAATTTTGTGATGGCATGATCCAGCAATGCATTCGTTCCGCTAAATCCGTACGAGTGCGGATTGCCTTCCTTTTCCAGTGTAAAGAAGGGGATGCGCACACTCATCACGTTCTTGGTTTCTACCTGCAGGGAGATTTTGGCCTCGGGGCTGGAGAGGGCATTTTCCAGTTGTGCATCTGTGAGCCACGCACTGGCAAGCAAAAAGGCATGAAAGGCTTTGCCAATTTCCTCTTCCACGCGTGACCGCAGTTCCTTTGCAGTACGTATGACTCCGAGAAATTCCTGCATGAGACCATCCTGCTTGTCCTTTAAAAGCTTATGGCCGCGTTCAGCGGACTTTTTACGGACCTTTAGGCCCATGAGTGCCATACGTGTCGGGTTGACGCTTAGGAGGGCCATAGTGGCAAAATGGATAAGGAATTATGGATCATTGATTAAGAAGAGGAAGATTGTAACTCCGCATAGAGCGTCATGCTCGAAAGTAGGAACAGCAGCAGTCCAAGGCTTATGAGGTAGGAGGAGCTGAGATAGGTAATACGGAGCAGGGCCGGTGCAAGCAAGTACACCAGCTGCACAATGAGTGAGTCGATAACAATAAGTGGGAAGAAGATCACGGCACAGAGTCCGCAAATCTGTTTGAGCGCAACCCATGTTTGTCCCCGTACCACTTTGGAACTTTGGTTCAGCGCTTCCCGGTACCCTTTCCCTTCACACAAAATAGCAACAAAGTAGAAGAAGGTGCGCACGGAATACACAATACCCGGTACAACGAGCAGGAGGCTCCAGAGCAAGGTGATACATCCACGCAGAATGCTGGTAAGGAAAAGATTAGTCACAAGGTGGGCAGCCTGCCTGCGTACTGTCTTAAACGATGTGCGGGCGCGTCCGGCCCGGCTCTGCACCAGGCGTTTCCCGACGAGTGTGACGCTGGCTATGCCCCACAATAAAAGCACTACAATCAAGATCTGGAGGAAGAGCGTTCCAATGAGCAGGTGAGGATTTACCGTACCTGTAGCTACATCTTCCCATGTTGCACTCGAAAAGTACGGTTCGTTTGCAATGTAGTCCGAGAGAACAAACAGGCAGAGCATGGGGAGGAACAGAAGCCAGAACAGTACTGCACGGAAGACAGGCTGACTCTTCTTAAAGTCCCAGGCGGTGCCGATGAGAGAAAAAGCATTACTCATCACTCTGTAGCATTTAAGAAACAAGAGCGGGTGCGTTCTTCCTGGCTGACTTCATGTACTTCTCCACCTGTTCTGGTTTGACACGTTTGAGTTCAGACTTGGGCAGTTCGGAGAGCAGATCCCAGCCAATGCGCAGAGAGTCAAAAATGGAGCGGTTTTCACGTTCGTCCTGCATAATGAATTCGCGCTCAAACCGGTTGGAGAATGTGAGGTACATTTTATCCGTTTCGCTGAGAGAGGACTCACCCAAAATAACTGCAAGCTCACGAATTTCCACTCCACGCGCGTATGCAGCAGTAAGTTGTGCGTCCATGGCACTGTGGTCTCCGCGTGTTACGCCTTCGCCCTGTGCTTTTCCTTTTAAACGGGAGAGAGATCCCATGGGGATAACCGGCGGGAAGATTCCCTTCTGGTGGAGTGCGCGATCGAGACGGATCTGACCTTCGGTAATGTAGCCGGTGAGGTCCGGAATGGGGTGGGTCACGTCATCTTCCGGCATGGTAAGAATAGGAATCTGTGTAATGGAACCGGCCTTGCCCCGAATGCGACCGGCACGTTCGTATAGCGTGGCCAGGTCGGTGTAGAGATAGCCGGGGTAGCCGCGACGTCCCGGGACTTCTTTGCGGGCGGCAGACACTTCGCGGAGCGCTTCGCAGTAGTTCGTCATATCCGTCAAAATCACTGTGACGTGGTAGTCCTTTTCGTAGGCGAGGTATTCAGCTGCCGTAAGAGCCAGACGTGGTGTAGCAATACGTTCCACCACGGGGTTATCTGCTGTGTTCATAAAGAGAACGGCGCGAGAGAGTGCTCCTGTCTTCTCAAATTCCTGCTTAAAGTACTGAGCTTCCTCAAAGGTCACGCCCATGGCGGCAAACACCACTGCAAATTTTCCTTCTTCCATGGAGGCGTCGTAGGTTGCCTTCCCTTCCGTTTCTACCTCTTCTTTTGTCAGCACACGTGCCTGGCGTGCGATTTGTGCGGCCAGTTGAGCGTGAGGCAGACCGGCACCCGAGAAGATAGGGAGCTTCTGACCACGCACCAGGGTATTGAGTACGTCGATGGTCGAAATGCCAGTCTGAATGAAGTCAGCAGGGTATTCGCGCGAGTAAGGGTTGATAGGGAAACCGTTAATATCGAGTTTCTTTTCGGGGACTATGGCCGGACCGCCGTCTATGGGAGTACCCGAACCGGAGAACATGCGGCCGAGAATGTCTTCCGAGACTCCTATTTCAAATGTGCGTCCAAGGAAACGGACTTTTGTGCCTTCCGTGGCTGCCCCCTGTGTGGATTCAAACAGCTGTACAACGGCCAGACCTTCCCGGGCTTCCAGCACTTTACCAAGGCGCTTCTTCCCGTCCGGAAGTTCCACTTCGCAGAGTTCATCGTACGTAATATTGGAGACGCCTTCCACCATCATGAGTGGTCCGGCAATGTCCTGAACGGTTTTATAGGCGGTAGACATGAGAGAGAGGAGAAAAAATCAAAATTACACAGCAACAGATTCGGATTCCTGTGGGGTTCCGGCAGTTGCAGAGGAGATTTGCAGGGCAGTGACCTGCTTACGAATAGTTTCTTCCAGGGCATCGAATTTCTCATCCACTTCCTCCTCCGGTATGAAACTGCATTGGACTATCTCTTCCTTTACGGAGAGGTTTTGCAATTTGCCGAAGTCGAAGTCTTCCTGCTGAAGAATGGGCTCTGCAATATCTGAAAAGAGCAGAATGGCGCGCAGTATACGGAATTGCTTGCGGAGCGATGTAAAGGCATCCGCGGGATCGAAAGCGTTCTGAAAGAGGAAGTCTTCCCGGATCATACGAGCTGTTTCGAGTGTAAGTTGTTCTTTGGGCGAGAGAGCGTCTGTGCCGACCAATCGTACAATTTCTTCCAGTTTGCTTTCCTCCTGCAAGATCTTTCGAGCCCGGTCGCGGTTCTGTGAAAATCCTTCCGCTACTTCTTTGTTGTAGTAGTCATTGAGGTTTTCTGCATACAGTGAGTAGCTCTGGAGCCAGTTGATGGAAGGGAAGTGACGCTTGTAGGCAAGTTTTGCATCCAGTGCCCAGAATACCTTTGTCACGCGCAGCGTGTTTTGTGTTACCGGTTCGGAGAAGTCTCCACCCGGAGGTGAGACCGCGCCAATGACCGTGAGCGATCCTTTTCTATCATCGGAACCCAGACAGTCCACTATGCCCGCACGCTCATAAAATCCTGCAGTACGGGAGCCGAGGTAAGCAGGGTAACCTTCTTCACCGGGCATTTCTTCCAGACGACCGGACATTTCACGCATAGCTTCTGCCCAGCGTGATGTGGAGTCTGCCATAAGAGCCACGTCGTATCCCATATCCCTGTAGTATTCGGCAATGGTGATGCCCGTGTACACGCTAGCCTCACGGGCAGCCACAGGCATGTTGGAGGTGTTGGCGATCAAAATTGTGCGTTTCATGAGTGGCTCACCGGTGTTTGGGTCCTGCAGATGCGGGAATTCCGAAAGCACCTCTGTCATTTCATTTCCACGCTCGCCGCAGCCAATATATACAATCACCTGTGCAGAACAGT
This sequence comes from Candidatus Peregrinibacteria bacterium CG10_big_fil_rev_8_21_14_0_10_49_10, assembly GCA_002772545.1. Lineage (GTDB taxonomy): Bacteria > Patescibacteriota > Gracilibacteria > Peribacterales > Peribacteraceae > GWB1-54-5. The sequence goes on from PFDR01000061.1 coordinate 70,902, forward strand.
ACTTTGCCAATGACTGTTGCGTTACGGTCTTACCTGCTCCAAAGGGTCCGGGAATAGCTCCTGCGCCACCTTTTGCAACAGGGAAGAGGGTATCTAATACGCGGGTTCCCGTCTGCAATGGCTTGTTGGGAATACCCTTCCCTTTAGAAGGCCGGGGAATACGGATCGGCCAGCGCTGGAGCATACACACTTTGTCTTTGCCGACCGTCGCGATGGTTTCTTCTATGGTGAATGAGCCGGATTCTATGCTTTCGACTTTTCCGCTCAGACCCGGAGGCACCATTACTTTGTGCTCAATGAGGGTGGTTTCCTGTACGGTACCCAAAATATCACCTGACTGTACCGTTTCGCCTACCTTGGCTGTGGCAGTGAACTTCCACTTCTTCTTGCGGTCCAGTCCCGGCACATAAATGCCGCGAGGAATGAAGGGACTCTTTGCCTCCTCTTCTATCAGTTGCAGTGGGCGCTGGATTCCATCGTAAATGGACGTAAGCAATCCCGGTGCAAGTTCCACAGAAAGCGTTTCACCTGTGAGTTCCACGGGCTCTCCTGGGCCTATGCCGCTTGTTTCTTCATAGACCTGAATGGATGCACGATCGCCGTGGAGTTCTATAACTTCGCCCACAAGCTTCTCTTTGGAGACGCGTACGACTTCAAACATCTTGGCTGTGCGCATTCCTTTGGCAACGACCAGAGGTCCTGCGACTTTGACGATAGTGGGCTGAGCTGACATAAGAGAGGAGGGAAGAAGTGAATTACTTAAGAATGTCCGATCCCACTGCGCGCTCCACAATGCGTCGCAGGCGCTGGAGCCCGTACCCGGTAGAACCCTGATGGGATGGAATGGGAATAATGGCGGGGAGGGCGCCTCGAGCGAGCTTCTTTTCATCTTCCGGAGAAATGCCGCTCGAGAGGTCCTCGGTTATAAAGACAATGGCATAGGTATTGCGCTCAATACCCTGTTCATCTTTTGTCATGGTCCGTTTCAGGTTGTACAGCTCTTCTACAGCCTGCGCACTGGACTGCACCGGCACAATATCTGCGCCCAGGAGAGCAAAGCCTCCTACGGCTTCCTTGGAGCCGACCATGGCTATGCGGTACTTCATGAGAGATAGTGGGCAGCAGAGAGAAAAGGAGGTAGTGCCTGTTTGATGTCCTGCGGAGAGAGCCCGTTACGTTTTCCTATGAGCACCATGCGCAACAGTTTGAGTTGGGTAATGGCAATGGCAGCAAAAGCGAAGACCGGTTCTATACTCAGGGGAACGTTCCACATAGCGGCAATATCCGCTGCGGAAATTTCGCTCAGTGTGCGTTCCAGACCATTTGTATCATCACTCTTCAGCAGTGCCGGAGTGAGGTGATACCCCAAGTCGCTGCGAGCAATGGCACGGAGAGTATTTTCTCGTGAACCTGCGAGTTCTGCAGATGGTATGGTTCCTCCGCTCATCAGATAGGCGAGACTTATGTCGCTTTGCTCGTCTGTAAGACGTAATGCTGTTCGAATGTTCTGCAGATCAATGCTATGACGCACATAAAGGAGAATCTGCCGGGAACCGGATGTACGGGCAAGAGCGAGACTGGTTGCCGCCACGTACTGTGCTACTTGCGTATCTATACTGCGGGCGTCCATTTCATCTCCCTGCAAGGTGTTTCGTACAAAAGAAACCAGGTGGCCGGGGAGCGGACCTTCCACATTCTCCTGTACCAATGCACGCAAATCAGCCGCATTGTACGCGGTCATACCGCTTATGGGTTCTTCACTGGTTTCTGCGGTGAGCCCTTTTTTTGTCTTGAGCAGATACGCGAGCAGGGGTGCATCTCCTTCCAGCCAGAGAATACTAAAAACAGGTCTCTTGGCGACGGGAGTCATCTTTTCCACTTCGGTACGCATCCAGGCGGCAACTGCCTGCAGGACAGCGTTTCCTTCCCGTATACCCTGGTCAATATTATTGGTCATTTTCAGTTCTATAAGAATTTGCTCCACCTCTTTTCCTCCGGAGGCACCAAGTAAACGATCGACATCGGACTGTGTGAGCAGAAGTTGTTGCAGTACACCTGTTCTCCCATGTGCGAAAGCAAAGTGTTGGCCGAGGAGGGATTGCACAGTCGTATTCATGCTACGAAGAGGTCACGGGAAACTTCCAGTTCCATCTGCGGTCGCAGTGCTTCCTGGACGAGGTGTTCAAACGTAAAGTCCGCTTCCTGTTTTTCCGAGACAAAGAGAAAACCGCCCCTGGCCGATGTTTCTTCTCCCATGGTAAATTGCTCAGAGGGGGCAATTTTCCGCAGGAGCGCCGCGTGTTTTTTTGCGGGCAGAAGAGTGCCATGGAGATTGATGGTTTTGAGACAGGCAGCAAGCAGTGGTTCCACCTCTGCATCGGGAAGTGCAGCAAGAGCATCGGTAACTTTCCCAAACAGCCGATTGAGCAATTCCTGTTTGGTTTGCAGGATGGAATTACGTCTGTGCGCTTCCGCATGAGCCTCTGTTTTTGCTTTGAGCTGACGCTTTTTCTCCTCCTTGTGGAGAGCCATATCCTGCTTCTTCTTTGCAAGTGAACGTTCGCTCGCTTCCCGCAGTTGCGTAATAGCTTTCTGGTGCGCACTGCGTGCGTCAGCAATCTGCTGGTCTGCCTGTGCGCTAATGGCGTCTAAGATGTCCTGGAGTGCCATGGAAGTGAAGTGAAGAAAAAATGAAAATGGAATTAACCGACAAGAATACCGGTTTTAAATGAGTTCAGCAGGAAGAATGAAATAAGGAATCCAAGCAGGGCGTAGGTTTCTACCAAAGCTGCCATGGTAATAACGCGGCCGGTCAGTTTGTCGTCCTTGGCCAACATATGCATACCCGCACTACAGACTTTAGCCTGGTAGGGTCCGGAAGTGAGGCAGCAAATGGCTACCGGCAGGAAGGCGGCAAAGAGAATGAATCCCTGGCTCGTTGAAATAGCGACTTCACCGCTAATAACAGGTTGGTATCCGAAGATGAACAAGAGGGAGATCACCATGCCGTACAGTCCCTGTGAGCCCGGAAGCACCTCAAGTGTAATCACCTTTCCGGCAAGTTCCGGTTTTTCGGTGAGCAGACCTGCACCGGCTTGGCCAACCATACTTACGCCCAAAACAGAGCCGAGACCAGCGAGAAATGTGGAGAGCGCCGCGCCAAAGTAAGCAAGCATCACACCCCATTGCACTGCACCTGCATGGGAGACAGCCGCAGACGCTGTTTCAGGTGACTGTGCAAAAGCGAGCAGAGGTGCAAACAGAGCGACTGTCGCAAGGGACAACCGTCTGCCGGAGGAAAGAAATGTTTTCATAGAAGAGAAAGGAAAAGGGGTAAGAAAACAGTTATGACGAGAGGGAACGGCGGTAGGGAGAAAAGTTTTTTCCACCGCCTTCAAAGAACTGGCTGAAGAATTCAATGAACTGCAGGCGACCGGAGTGAATGAAGCTACCCAGTGTATTCAGAGCAATGCTCACCAGGTGTCCCACAAGGAAAATGATCACAATCAGCGGAACGGCCACCCATAGAGGGAAGAGGTTGCCCAGTTGTACGGCAACCTGGTTCACGGCCATTGCAAGAGCACCGGTCACCAGGCCCAATGCGAGAATACGCAGATAACTCAGTGTATTGCTGATCATGCCGACACAGAAGTTTATAGCCCCCAGTAATCCTGCAATCGGACGCAGGAACCAGCGATTACCATATCCTTTGCCCCATATGAAGAGTGCGATACCTGCATACAACGGGTACATCTTTATGCCGGCCAGACTCTCCGGAGACAGAGCGGCAAAGATGATGGTTCCAAGGAGGAGGTGGCTTGTAAAATCCATCCAGAGTGCCGCTGCTCTGTTTCCATGTATCCATTTGTGCATGCCTGCAAGGAACATACCGAAGAAGAGGTGTGTGAGGCCGAGGATAAGCGAAAGATTCTGCAGGAACGTGATCCCGGATTCGGCGGAGAGATCCCATATTTGTCCTTTAAATAGAAGTGATCCTTCTGCGCCGGTTCTGGTGAGAAAAGCGGGTACCTGCTCCGGTGCAAGGCCAAACCATCCTCCAAACGGAATACTTACCAGGAAGGTGACAATACCTCCTATAAAGAGGAGCCACAGGAGCGTAGCCTCTTCCACGGTCTTTTTGCTCTTATAGAGTATTGTTCCGAAGATCAGTGCAATCACCGCTCCGTACCCGGCATCGGTGAGGCAGAGACTGAAGTAGAGAATAAAGAAAGGAGAGAGAGCTGCAGTCGGGTCAAACTCGTTATAGAGCGGCAGACCGTACAAGTTAGTCACGCTCTGGAAGGGTGTAATGATTTTGGGATTTCTGAGGAGCACGGGGGGTTCTTCCCCAGCGTCTGCTTTCACCTTTAGCAAGGCAATAGCCTTGGAGAGTTTCTGCAGGTGCACCTCCAGCAGGGCCATACGATTGCGGGGCATCCATCCCAGGAGGGTGACCGTTCCTGTTGTTTCCATCATTGCCTCACGCGCTTGCTGCTTTTGGTCCAGCCAGACCAGAAACTGTGCTGTTTTTGTAAGATTGGGCAGTTCAACGGAAAGTTTTGCACGCAGTGCGTTGTTCTCTTTTCGTTTCTTCTGGAGTGCACGGCACTGCATGGTAGCCTCCGTGCAGAACTCTGCAGCAGTTGTTTCCAGTGCAGGGAGTTCTACGGTTGTCCAACCTGCCTCTGTAGCTAGGGACTCGAAGGCTTCTGCATCCTCTTTCCACACATGTGCTGCAATGGCACTTGTGGCTCCTTCCGTCTGTACTACTTCCAGATCTGCACGCAGATTCCTTTTTGTACTATTTTCCTGCAGTAGCTGGATTTGAACTTGTGGCAGTGTACCCAGTATACGCATGGTGGTATGAGTTTGTGTCGGGGTATTGAGCGGGTAGGGCAGTGCTGACCACGGTTCCAGCATCTGCTGAAGACTTTCTAGTTCCTGCAGATGTCTGAGTGCTTCAGTATCTTCTTCCTCCAGCCGGTGCAACGTTTCTACAATGCCACGTACATCGGTGTGCTCTGCGGCAAAGAAAATAGATTCTTCTGTGTTGCCCTTGTGCATTGCGGTGAGTGTTTCTTTGGATGCGAAATTTTTCAGGGTTTCTATGGCAAATCGCAGTTCGGCTTCCTTGTACTGTACTTGCGTGTGGTCCACCCGGACCGCTTCATGAGATTCAGATATTTGTACCACCCCCTCCCGGTGCAGTGCCTCCAGGAGATCTTCCTTGAGTGATGCATGTGCAAGTATGGCCACTTTTTGCATTGCCACGACTGTCATGTGTTCTGTAAAAGCGGGAAATTTTTTTGCACTACATGTCCTACAAGTTTTTGTACGACTGCATCTTCGTGTTCCTGATAATGCTTCTTCACTGTCGCTGTCTCCTTTTCGGTTTGCTCCTCCGCTGTTTTAACAATGACCGTGAGTTCCGTTTCTCGGTAATCCCGTAGCTCCTGCAGGGCAGCTTCGCGTATTTCCTTGCCTCCTGTGACTTCCTTTTCTTCTATGGCCTGCTCCACTTCCACCTTTTCCTTCTCCATTGCCTCTATTTCCAGTGCAACACGTGCACTTTCCTGCGCTTCCAGTAGCGCTATTTGGTCAAAAGGAGTGCCTCCGGTTTTGAGTCCGAATCCTGTTTTACCGCTAGTTTTAGCCGAAAAGTTGGAATTCATATGTTCATGTTACAAAGCGCGCGGACTGTACTTGTTCGTCAAGAAAAAATCAAGGGTCTTAGAGCGGAGTTTTGGTCGCATGAGGTTCATTCTCTCTAAAAACCACCATGTAGTATACTTTCTTTTCCACTTTTCCCTAGGGAATCATATTATTTCCTCTTTACTCGTACAAATCCCGAGAGTTCCAGCACATCCAACTTTCCTTTCTTCGAGAGTTTATCCAGCATGAGGTTCATGCCGATGGCATCAGAAGCCATATGACTGCATTGGATCATGTTTACATTATGTTCCTTTGCCTTTTCCAGCGTCTTCTCTGTGACATGCATGGAGAGAATGGTTCCCACACCCGCCCGTGACTGCTCCTCCAGTTGTTCTTCGGGCCCGTTTGTTCCTCCGGTGAACTCTGTTGCTACAATTTTGCCGGGCCGGCTGCTCTTGGTTCCGTTCACAATAATGGGAGGGTTACCTTTTTTTGCGTAGTACTCGTACTCAGGAATTTTTATAATGGTATCCAGAATATCGCCCAGAGAATCAAACTGCTTGCTGCAGATGTTCTTTTCCATAAACCTCCATACCAGGTTGTCCGTTGGTGTGTGGCAGCAGAAACAGGGGATGCCGAGGAGTTCTGCCGCACGTTCGGTGCGCAGAATGTTGTCGGCGTGAATAGCACGCCAAATGCGTTCCATACGGGGCCTGAGTTGCGCTTCGCTGTGATTGACCGGTACCCCCACCTGCGCCAGTACATCTATCTGCAAGCCCATCACTTTATCCAAATCTGCCAGACCTCTGCCCTCCGGATGATGAATGAACACAGCATCTACCTTTTCACCCTTCTCACGGAGTGCGCTTATAAGGAGGAGCTCCGGTGTTTCTATATCTACACCTATAGCCAGTCTCTTCACTTCCTCGTTCCCGGTTCCGTTTAAAATACGGGAGTCGCTGTAGGGGTTCCAGGTGCGCTCGGTGTCAAAAAATTTCTTCTCCTTTGCCTCCAGCTTCTTCTGCTTGTCCCTGTACTTCTTGAGCAGTTTCTCCAGATCCTTCTTTTCACGTACGTCCGCCTCCATGCCTATGGTAATAGCCTCCTGAAAGAGTTGGTTGAGTTTCATAGCGGGATGAAGGGTACATGGAAGGGTTCTGCCTATGCAAGGGGTGGCACAAAAGCGGCAAGCGGTCAGTGTGATCCTGAATGCCATGGTGAGCTCTGATGAACCATGTCGAAGAATGCACTGATCGCTTATTATCTTGTATACTCTAAAAAGCTGGCCGCACGATCTTACGAACGTGCGGCCTGCCAGCTTGCCAGGAACCTTACGGCTCGTGGCTTGCCCCGAACCCGGCGTAGTTCGTGGGCGACCCTCTTCGTGTGTGCGAGCTTGGATTTATCCTGTTACCAGAAATGTTCCCGTGAGAGTTTGAAGGTCTCCATTCTCCAGTAGGCATACCTCTTTTGTTGTAACAAGGGCAGATGCTCGTACGAGCAAATCCGGAACCTTGATTTTACGTGGCTGGCTACCAACAATGCGCGGGAGCACATCGTCGCGCCATTTGCGCAGGGCACCTGTCTTATCTTCAGATGGATCCTGCTCTAACCATAACAGGATGCGAGCATTTCCAATCCGTTTCAGTTCACTGATACGCCTTTCTTTTTCTTCATCGAATCGATCTCGTGTTCCATTTATGTCACACATGGGTGACCTCCTTCTTTGTAAAAGTAAAAATGATCGAACAGTACTACACACACATGAACAGGGCGGACTGAAGACCGCTCTCTGCAATCCGCCATGTTCCGGGGTCTTAAGGTGTAAAAGAGCAAATACCGAAAGGCCAGCATCTTGTGGAGGGATGCTGTGTACTTTTCTGAAGAAATAATTTTATTGAGTACACAGCAGCTCGCCCACGACGGTTGTTCCGCGCTTGCAGACTGTCATGCGGCCGACGAGAGAGCTAAACGTACTCATTTCTGCCCGCAATGCAGCGAAAGGGGGTGTATTTGGCAACCTTATTTTTTTATACGAAAAGTTTCGTCCTCAGTGAGGTTCAGGGCTTCGCTTGATTCTTGAGTGACATATAGATGTAATTCTTCGTTTACCCGACTTCGCAAAATGCCTCCTGCGTGAGCCGGAGGATGAATGCACTCGGTCAAGATGGTTCTGCTTCGCCGGGTTCCGCGAGCGACGCCGCAGGCGTAGTGGAAGATATCGCCTGCGTAAGCTGACGGAGCTTCACATGCACTGGAGCTTTGCATCCGCAAATGTCATAACTTCATCACTGATCATCACAGGATTGAAGTCGATTTCTTGTATTGTTCCACACTCCAGCATGAGATGAGAGACAGACAGGATCGCCTGTACCAGTGCATCTATATCCGCTTGCCTGGCTCCCCGCATGCCGAGTAGTAACTTCCAGCCTTTCAGTTCCTGCAGCATGTGGTAGGCTTCCTCTTCTGCAAAGGGAGCAATGCGGAAGGATGCATCTTTAAAGAGTTCGGTGTAAATGCCGCCGAGTCCCACCATCACCATGGGTCCGAAGGATGGATCCCGCAGAGCACCCAGAATGAATTCATTCCCCACAGGGAGAAACTTTTGAATGAGTACACCTTTGATGTCCGCATCGGGCTTATGATTTTTTGCATTCATTACAATCTCTTCAAAGGCAATGGCAACATCTGCTTCATCTTTCAAATTTGCCCGTATACCTCCTACATCGGTTTTGTGGAGGATCTCGGGAGAACTGATTTTTGCAACAACAGGGTAACCAATTTCTCCTGCAATCTTCCTGGCTTCTGTAGCCGTGCGAGCCAGCCCCTGCTGTGGGAGGGGAATGTTGTAGAGATCTAATAGTTTTTCGGTTACATCTTCCGGCAGAAGACCGGTACGCTTTTCCATGATCCCAAGTGCTTTGTTTCGACGTGCATCATCTGTCTGCACCGGGGCAAGTTCTCTGCATTCCTTTTTCTGCAGTGCGGCCATGGCATGCACCGCTGCTTCGGGTGTGGCAAAGTTTGGGATTCCCTTTTCGGCTAGGATATGCACAGCATCCTGCACACACTCTCCGCCCATAAAGCTTGTGACGATCGGCATCAGACGGGATTGCTTTGCACTATCTACAATCATCTCCGCAATCTCTGTGCAGGGCGTCATCACCTGGGGGGTGAGGAGCACGACCAGACCGTCGATGCTCGGATCTTCGTTGCAAATATCGAGTGCCGCTTTGTATCGGTCCGTTGTGGCATCACCTATCACATCTGTGGGATTCCCGAGGCTTGCGGCATCCGGTAAATAAGGACGGAGGCGGTCTTTTGTTTTCTCCGAGAGAGCCGGCATACGCAGTCCTGCTGCCTCGGCAGCATCCGTTGCAAGTATGCCCGGGCCGCCGGCATTGGTAATAACTGCAATGTTTGCAGAGAGCAGTGGAGGTTGTGTGCTGAGCACATGGAGCAGTGCAAGAAATTCCTGCAGGTCATGGGCACGGTGCACACCCGTCTGTTTGCATACTGCTTCCACAGCGGCATCGGAACCGGCAAGTGCTCCCGTATGAGAGGAAGCAGCTTGCTTTCCATGTGCAGAGATACCGGACTTCAGCAGGACAATCGGCTTTGTCTGCGCTGTGCGATGTGCCACTTCCATAAACCTGCGTCCGTCTGCAATGTTTTCCAGATACAAACCGATTACTTTTGTTTCCGCATCTTCTGCGCAGCGTTCCATATAATCACATTCGCTCAGTGCAGATTTGTTGCCAATACTTAAGATGACAGAGAAGCCCATGCCCATAGTGGGTGCCCCGTCCAGGATTGCTGTAATCATGGCGCCGGACTGGCTCACCAGTGCTATACCTCCTTCTTTGGGCAACTCCTTACCAAAAGAAGCATTCATCTTTGTGCTTGGTCGCATGAGCCCCAAACAGTTTGGTCCTACAAGATCCATCTCATATTCTTCGCAAATACGGACGAGTTCCTCCTCCATCTTTTTCCCTTCTGTCGTGTGCATTTCGTTAAATCCTGCAGAAATCACCACAAGTGACGTCACCCCTTTCTTGCCGCACTCCTTTGCTATACCGCACACGGTAGAAGCGGGCGTGACCACAACTGCCATCTCTACCTCTTCCGGTACATCGGCTATGGAGGCATAGGCGGTTTTGCCAAGTATCTCCTTCTCTTTGGGGTTTATGGGGTACAGAGATCCTGCAAAGCCTTCTTCAATCAGGTTTTTGAGAATGAGGTGACCCACCTTCTCCTCCGAGGCACTGGCACCTATCACTGCTATGGATTTTGGTTCAAAAAGGGACATATCGATTTATTCTACCATTTTAGATTGTAAACTGAAAACAAACATTATAGTCGCTTATATTCAATATATTAAGTAATTTGCTTAAACTTCTTTGTTTTCAGTGTGGTGTGTTTCCTATATTAAGCAGCCAGATCTTAACTTTTGGTACGAATTAGTTGGGTAAATTCATTTTTCTATTTTCTTCCTCAATTTGAGGAAAAACATTATTCGGCACATTTCTAGCGGTTCCATCTTCACACCATACACGTATGAAGAAAGGTTGGTCTCCTCCTCCACACAAGTCTATTGTTCCATTTGGCAAAGAGGTATCTGCATCCTGCGGAGAAGAGTATGACTGTCCCCAGTTCTCAAGTAATGCTTGTGCGGCAATTCTTGTATCGGTCTCTGGTAAATTAAGGTCTGGCCAACGCTCTGAACTATCTTGAGTCTGGGTATTCTGTGTTTCTGACATATATATATTAGGGAAAATAAATATGTTATAGTTATTATAACATTTTTTAAAAAATTAAGCAAATCAATACTCTAATAACTAGTTATGAGAGAGTTTCTTTTGCATTGTCGCTTGGTATGACAATATGGTTCGGTCTCACTACAATACCACCTGTGATCTCATCCCTCCATCCACCTTCGCAAGATTCCTCAGATTCCTCAGATTCTCATGGAGGCAAAAAGGGTGCATCTGCACGTGGCGATATTGCTTCGGCGGACTCCGCGCAAAAGGTTTCGACAAATGCCTCAGTGAAGAAAGATTTTGAGGGGATGAAGCTTCGCATCATCTACGCATCCACAAGCGGCCATACGGAGCATGTGGTACATGTCCTCAAAGACTTTTTTGCAGAGAAAGTGCCAAAGCTAGAGGTAACATTGCAATCGGTGGAGTCTGCCAAACCCGAGGATCTTTTAAAGGGGGATCTTCTCATCCTTGCATCCGCCACCTGGAACATAGGTGCTACCGAGGGGCACATGAATCCGCACATGCACACCTTCCTCTACAAAGATGCCAAAGACATAGACCTTACAGGAAGAAAGGTAGGTATTATTGCGCTTGGAGATACCCGTTACTTCTTTACCTCCCGTGCCAGCGAACGCATTCGCAACTATATTCAGGAGAGTGGTGGTACGGTGTTCGGGTTCCCCATGACCATTATTAACGAACCCTACGGGCAGGAAGATAAAGTGGCAAAGTGGGGAGAGAAGTTTCTTACCAAGCTTCAGGAGCTATGATTTCATTCCTCGCACTACCTGATGGTTTTCTTCTCTTCCTTCTTTCTTTTGTCTGTGCAACAAAAGAAAGAAGCAAAGAAAAATGCACCGCCGCCAACTCTCCTCCGCCTGCCGCAACACCCCTCCGTGGCGGCGGACCCCTCCTTTGTGTTCGCATGAATGGCGTATGCCGTCTCCTTTGCTCTTCTCATGCATAGAGTTTCCCTCAAAGTCACAGGCGCACAAGGCCAAGGAGTAAACTCTGTGGGCGAGATTTGCGGAAAAGGACTCAAACAGGCGGGGTACTGTGTGTTCGGGTACCGCGAGTATATGTCCCTTATTATTGGCGGACATTCCAGTTACCAAATAGATGTGTCGTACGAGAGAGTGGAAAGCTCCGAGGTCCAGTGCGACATCATCATGAACTTTAACCATTACGGGTTTGAGCAGCACCACACAGAGGTAAAGGATGGGGGAATTTTTTTGCACCAAACACCCATGTGGAAGTTTACAAACGAGCAGAATGCCTACTTTGCGGAGCACAACATCACCGTTATGTATCTGCCGGTGGAAGAGATGCTCAAAAAACTCAAGGCGCCGCAGATTCTCTCCAACATGTACATTACATCCATTGTCTGGATGCTTTTGGGACAAAGTGCAGAAGTGCTTAAAGAACTGGTGCAGGAGCAGTTTGGGCACAAAGGAGAAAAGATTGTGCAGAAGAACTACGAGTGTATAGAGGAGGGGATGACATTTCTCGCCGAGCACCCGGAGCTCAAACCTGTGGAAATGATGCAACCTGATCCCAAATGGAAGGAGTGCCTGTATCTCACCGGGAGCGAAGCTATAGGACTCGGCCTTATTCATGCCGGATGCCGCATGTACACCGGGTACCCTATGACACCTGCCTCACCCCTGCTTAAGTATCTGGCAGAAATGCAGAACAAAACCGGCATGATCATCAAGCAGGCAGAAGATGAAATTACAGCCGTGCAGATGGCGAGCGGTGCCATGCTTATGGGCACCCGGGCAGCGACCGGAACATCCGGCGGAGGGTTTGATCTTATGACCGAGACCATTTCCTTAAATGGCATCATCGAGAATCCTTTGGTGGTCTTTCTTTTCCAGAGGCAGGGGCCTTCTACGGGGCTTCCTACATGGACAGGGCAGGGAGATCTGCATCTTGCTGTGGGAGCCGCTCATGGCGAATTCCCGCGACTTGTTTTGGGTGTAAGTGATGCACAGGACGGGTTTGATCTCATGCCGGAGGCTTTCAACTATGCAGAGGAGTTTCAAACGGTAGTGATTATTGTTGCGGATAAACAGATTGCAGAAGGTCTCTATACACAGGAGCCGTATGATCTTACAAAGGCAGAAATACGTCGTGGCAATCTGGTCACCGATCCTGCAGAACTGGAAAAACTGACGTCTGCAGACCGGTACAATCCCGCAGCGAAAGACGGTGTTTCTCCACGCTGGTTACCGGGTGCCAAAGCCGCAACGTATTGCGCACAGGGAGACGAACACGATGCGGAAGGCAATGTGAGTGAAAGCGGCGAGAATGCCATAGCACAAATGGAGAAGCGCATGGCTAAAATGGAAGCACTCAAAAAAGCACTGCCCGACCCCGATGTCTACGGTGAACAGAAGAGCCCGGATGTTCTTCTGGTGAGTTGGGGCAGCAATGCCAGCGCCATTCACGATGCACTGAAACATGAAGCATTCACCAAAAAGAAAATTGCCTACGTGCACTACAGTTACCTCTGGCCGCTCAAAACGGAGAAACTCCATGCACTGGCCAAAAAGGCCAAGACAAGCATCCTTATCGAAAGTAATTACCAGGGGCAGCTGGGTCGTATGATCCGGCAGGAGTGTGGCCTCGCCTTTGACCATCAGATTCTGAAGTACGACGGTCGTCCCTTCTTTTACAATGAACTTGTGGAGAAACTTTCCTCCGCTCTCTCATGAACATCCCACTCGATTCCAAAACAGGGCCCTCCATGCAGGAGTACTACACAGAGACTCCCTGTACCTGGTGTGATAATTGCGGAGACTACGGGATATGGAGTGCTACTAAGCAGGCGCTGGTGGAGTCCGGGTTGCACCCCTGGCAGGTACTGCTCTGTTTTGATGTGGGTTGCCACGGAAACGGTGCGGATAAAATTCAGGCCTACACCTTCCACGGTCTGCACGGTCGTGTTATTCCCTTTGCCGCCGGGGCAAAACTCGCTAATCCCAACATTCCGGTCATTGCGTTTGGCGGAGACGGAGCAAGTTTTTCCGAGGGCGTCGGCCATCTGGTTCACGGTATCCGCAGCAACTACCCCATGACCTTTGTTCTTCATAACAACGGAAACTACGGTCTTACCACAGGCCAGGCGAGTGCGCTTACCATTCAGGATCAGCCTATGAACAGCTCACCCAATGGCATTCCTGAACGCACGCTCCGGTCCATGGACTTTGTTTTCTCGCTGGAGCCCACGTTTGTGGCCCGTACGTTTTCCGGTGATATTCCCCAGATGGTGGAGATTCTGAAGGCAGCACTTCAGCATCGTGGCTTTGCCTTCATCGACATTCTCCAGACGTGTCCCACCTACAACAAGTTTGCCACACACCAGTATCTGCTCGAGCGTTGCAAGTCGGTAGGGGAAGACCACGATACATCAGATGTTAAACGGGCAAGAGAACTTGCGGTGGATACATCCAAAAGTATCGCAACCGGCATTCTCTACCAAAACGAAAATATTCCGAGTTTTTATGAACACCTCAAACCGCGGGAGGGGAAGAAGACCACTGCGGTACAGGAAGTAGAGAGGGTAGATGTGAGTGAGTGGATGTGGGAGTTTGTGTAGGAAGGTTAAGGTTAAGGCTAAGGCTAAGATTAAGTAATTTGACCGTAGGTACTTGGTTTTTCCATATGCTGGAAGCAACGATCTCTCAAATTCAAAGAAATAACCTCTAAGGAATCTTAACCTTAACCTTAGCTTTAGCCTTAGCCTTACTTTTATTCCTCCACAACCTCTGTTCCTGCCAGATAATCATGCAGGCACCTTCTTGGTTCCCGGAAAATAAGTAAGCTATCTACAAAGAAGTAAATGGCATTACCCATAAGAAGAGCATTGAGCCATGTGCGCAGCACAATGAGCTGAACAATACTTGCGTGGGTATCGCTCCCGGCATTCACCACCCTAATGTGGCAAATCATCTTTCCTATGGTCTGTCCGCGGGAAATGAGGAGCATCCACTGCACGATGTGCACAATGAGCGTAAGGGCGAAGAACGATGTAAGAAATGCAGCTCTGCGAGCCACTTCTGCATCTATAATCAGTTGTGCTTCTATATCCACGTATTTCTTTACTATCAGTCCCAGTGCTCCAAGCGGCGCAAATTCCAGCACAAGATCTATGATGCGTGCAAGCAGTCGCTGTTTCGTGCTTGCCAGTTTGGGTTTAAGGAGCCGCATGGACTCATAGTGGTCTATTTTCTGCACCAGAGCAATGTTTCTAATTTTTATAAAATATGTTATAATATATTGATTACACGTCTCCTTTCCTATGGGTTCAACTCAGGAACAAACCGGATCGGCACCCGAACCAACGTACAATAAAGATACTATTCAGAAGGGTGATTCCATAGCAGCTATGGTAAAAAGACAAAAGGACTATGCTGCATTTCTTCGGGACCATTGTGATCTGCTTCCATTGGCAATTCGGGCTACTTTGACCCTCAATAAGATAGAACCGGGGGCAGAGCGAAAGCTACAGGTTGGTCAGAATATTCATTTGTTCCGTCTGGAGCAGCTGAAGCAGGTTCCCTACATCCGAGATGCTCTTGCCGTAAAAGAAGCAGCGGAAGAGAAGAGGGCAAAACTGAAAGAGTCTGTAGAGAAAGGAATACTCTATAAAATTGTTCCGGGTGATTCTGTGGAAAAAATTGCCAGAACATGGGCGCAGGAATGGAATAGGGATTTTCAGGGTATATCTGCAGAAATTGTGAAAAGAAAAGGAGAAAAAATTCAGGCAGGAGACTACATTCCCAAAAAAGAAATTCAGGATCTCTTCGCAGAAGCGGGAACACAAAAACCTGCTCCGGAAGCGGTAGGGCAGGAACAAGAGGAACAGGAAGGGTCGGTGGATATCCTAAGAGGAGATACCATAGATGGTCTTGCAAAACGATGGGGAGCAGAATTTTCTCTGGATCTCATCTATGCACGCATGGTCATAGGCGAAATTGCCAAGGACCACATGAGAGAAAAGTTCCGCAAACAGGGGAAGGAAGTTCCAACGGATATCCCCGATGAAGATATCCTTTTGTATGAAGGGGATACCTTTACGCAAGAAGAAGTTGCCAAAATTGTCGATGCTCTCCGAAAGGAGCGGAAAAGACGGGTAGCAGAGAATCCTGTGCGTCTTGAACCTCAGGATCCCAATGTGGAAGTCAGCATTCCGAAAGATGTCATGCGCATGTTTATGGAAGCAAGCACAGTGCATCCGAATCATGAATTTTACGGTTATACAAATAGTGCCGAGCTGACTGCCTATGTTGCGGATGCGTTAAGAACAGCTTCTAGGAGTGATCCATCCGCGGAAGGAGTTGCCGTGGATTTCGACGTCATTCCTCCGGGGTCGATTGTCGTCATTAAAACTTATGTTGATGTCAAAACTGCAGAGGGAACGAAGAAGAAAATGGAATATCTGCGTTGGTTTATTGCAGACGATACGGGTTCAGATATGCGTAAGGCCGCGAAAGACGGTGTGTTGCATATAGATATTCGTATTCCTTTTCTCACGGACGCAAAGGATCCAAAGCTCACAGAGGCGAACAAGGAAAAAGCAGATAGGGAGGCACGTAATTTTGGGAGAAGAAGGCACGAAAAGAAAGAGGCAACGGTCTACATTTTTACATCTCCGCAGATGAAAAAACTGTTTGGTCCGGGTGGTGCAGGAGAACAAAAGCCGGCTCCCCGGGGGCAAAAAAAAGAATCCAAACCAAAACCTGAAGAAAATAAAAAAGATCGCGGCATTCCGCCTGATGCCGGACCGGAGTATGCGTACACCATTCAGCCCGGAGATACTTTAGAAACAATTGCACTGCAGAAGTATGGATCCAGAGAACGCTGGGAAGAAATTCTGGAAACTAATGAAAACATTCGCAATCCCAATCTCATCTTTGCCGGACAAACCATTCACTTGCCGCATTTGGGAGAGTTGAATGGTACGTTGAGTTCAGAGTTCCATACGGTCGCTTCGGGCGAGACACTCTCGGATGTAGCGAAGAAGTACTACGGAGATGCCATGCTCTGGCCACTGCTCTACGAAGCGAACAAGTCGCTTTTGGGTGCCAATCCCGATCTGCTTTCACAGGGGGTGACACTTCAGTTACCCAAAAAAACAAATCGCAGGCCGGAGAAACCCATGACTGTTTCAAAAGATGTTGAACTTACGCCAAGGGATCTTCGGTATCTGGAAGATTTGCAGGAAGACTTTCGTCCGCCGGTTACTGCCTTACTACAAAAGGCACGTGCGGCCGGTCTCCGTATAGTGATTGTGCAGGGGCATCGTTCGTATGCGGAACAAGAGACACTCTACGGTAAGGGGCGTATAACCGGGGGGCCCAAGGTGACGAACGCGCAGCCGGGCCACAGTTGGCATAATTTTGGGTACGCTGTGGATTTTGCTTTTGAGGATGAGAATGGGCGTATCAATTTTGACGAGTCCAATGACTGGCAGAAATTGGGAGAGATTGGTCGTTCCATTCCGGGGCTCAAATGGGGCGGGGACTTTAGGAGTTTTAAAGACCGTCCTCACTTCCAGTTCGATAAGAACGGGGTGACGTTGGCTTCTTTGCGGAAAGAGAGAGAAACAAGCTAGGCAGTTCTATTGGGGTTCTCCAGGTACACATTATCCGGAAAGCTCATAGCAAGGTACTCGTTTGCAAACTCCGTGTACGTGGCATTGTGATGCAGGTCTTGGTCCTGCCAAAGCCTCGTGAATTCCGTTACATCCACCGCTCCGTCGTATCCGTTTTCTTTGTTCTGCACCGTTCCGTTCTTCAAAATTTTATAGGTCCAGTGCAGGTGCGGACCCGTTGTTTGCCCGGAGTTGCCGCTCTTACAGACCGGGTCGCCCTGGTACACCTTTTGCCCGTTGGTCACCGTAACTTCCGAAAGGTGTCCGAGAATCGATTTGCGATTGGTATCTGAAATAACAAGATACAGACCGTACCCGGAGTCTCCATCATCCACTACGCTCGCCACACCATCGTGCGGAGCGTACACCACGGTTCCTTCATCCACTCCAAAGTCTATGCCGTTGTGGCCCGCATAACCCCACGCAGCATACACGTTCGGGTTCTGGCCAAAGCCCTGGGTAATAACGGGTGTTTCGGGGAGGGGGGAGAAGATCATAGTGGGCATTGTAAGGCTAAGGCTAAGGATAAGGCTAAGCATTTTTATATTGGAGCCTACATAATTGTTTCCTTATGTTGGAATAAGCACGTACTAAAATCCGGGCATGTGGACATTTTTGCAGG
>PFDR01000092.1 GCA_002772545.1 Candidatus Peregrinibacteria bacterium CG10_big_fil_rev_8_21_14_0_10_49_10
CTGCGAAGCAGTGAGGACCATGAGTGAGGCGCGTAGCGCCGAATCGAATGGTACCCGCGGCAGGATTTGAACCCACGACCTTCTGGTCCGAAGCCAGACGCTCTATCCAGCTGAGCTACGCGGGCAGGTACTGTGTACTATAACACTGGTAAGGATCATTATTTTCCCTGGCTACTTGTCCTGTAGTGGAGCGAAGCGACTACTACGGGGCGCGGGCAGGTGTTGCAAGACTATCATTTTGGTGGAGAGGAAAACAGAAACTTTGCTAGAATAGCGTCATGGGATTTCATGATGACGACGACGAACTCTTCATTTCACCTTCCAGTGAAGAGAAGCTCACCAGTCCCGGTGAAGCAAAAGAAGAGTCTGTTGAAAGAAAAGCGCGGAGCAAAGGGAAGTTGCTGAATCTCAAAAGAGCACTTCTTGCAAATCAGGTAAACGACGAACATATGTCGTATGACCTTAAGGCAGATAGTGAAACAAAGCGTATGCGGGAAGCACAGCAAGGGGGAAAGAAAGAGGAAAGCAAAACATTTGGAACCAAAACACACAAGCAGATGGAGGAGGAGCAAGTACTGAGTGCCGGTACGGAGCTCACATCGGAGCAACTTATAGAAGATACACAGAATGAAGATGAGGCCAAGGAGCAGGCTGGCCAGGAGTATGCGGGGGAGGACGCCTGAGCGTACGGCATCATGGTATACTGCGTGTCTATGCAAAAACGTTTTGTGTGCATGGCGGTACTTCTTGTTCTGTGTACTCCTGCGTATGCAGTCGTCCTCCGGGATGTGCCGGCACATACATATGCGGACTCCATAGAACAACTTGTGGAACAGGGCATTATCCAGGGGTATGCCGATGGAACCTTCCGTCCCAATCAGCCCATTAACCGTGCGGAATTTTTAAAGATTCTTATGCTGGCTGTGTACGGAAAAGAGTCCTTTGAAGGCACACAGGAACAATCATCCTCTCCCTGTTTTGCAGATTTTTATGCAACTGCACAGTGGTTCTATTCCCATGCGTGTACGGCAAAGCAGAGAGGCATCATCAATGGGTACCCCGACGGAACCTTTCGTGGAGAGGCGACGGTGAATCTGGCGGAAGCACTCAAAATGAGTCTCTTGGCATGGGATCTTCCGTTGCGGCGTAGTCCGCCTGAGGCGGACGAAGCCGAATGGTACGACCCCTATATGGATGCAGAAGCCTCCGGAGAGGTCTTTCGCACAATCAAGCGCGAACCGGCAGCCTTGCTCACCCGTGGCGAGGCTGCAGAACTTCTGATTCGTCTCGGCCAGCCCATACAAACAGTGCGTGCAGATGCTCTAGAGCAGCAGGTACAGATTCTTATCCAGAAGAATGCTCCCGCCATCTGCGGGAACGGCACTGTGGAACGGGGAGAAGAGTGTGACGATGGCAATACCGAAAATGATGATGGCTGCAGTGAAATTTGTGTAGTTGTGCCCGAACCCGTACGGCATGGATTCCTCGCCATTGCGCAGCGCCCCATGGGTGCGCTGAGTGTGACAAAAGGTGCAAAGAACGTTCCGCTCCTTGCGTTTGATGCCGGTGCAAGCCGCCAAAGCGCCTACATCACACAGCTGAAATTTTCTGCGGCAGTGGGCTCACTTGCACACGGTACCAACTACACGCTCTACGTGGATGCAGACGGAGATGACATTGCAGAAAAGAAGCTCGCCACAGCTGTTCCGCAAAATAACAAACTCACATTTTCGCAGATCAGCATTTTTGTGAAAGAAGGCTACTACACCAGAGTAGAACTTCGCGGAGATGTGCAGACCAGTGGAGATGTGCAGTCCTTTAGTGTGGAATTCGATGCATCTGCTTCCAATTTTGTAGTGGGTGTAGATGCAGAAGACGGACGGGATATGGTGGGTATAGAACTCAACGGTGCGGACTGCACACTCAGTTCCATCTGCTGGATTCAGGTTCACACAGAGGATCCCCGCCTTCTCTCCTTTGGCGGCACGCAGGGCAGTCTTTTTGTGACCAAAGACACCACACCCGTGCGTAGCCGGCAGTTGCTGGCAGGAGCACTCAGCGATGTGCTTCTTGCTCTCGAATTTCTCCCCACAGAGGAAGACGTAGAAATGACCAAACTCAGCATTGGCGGGGGTTCTGCGAGCATCGATTCCCTGGAACTCTACACAGAAGGTGCTTCTTCTTCGCTCGCTGTTGCCCGCAAAACGGTCTGCAATACCGTCACCACAGGCACCTTCTGTGCCGACCTGCATCTGGTTCTCCCCAAAGACAAGAAAACGCGTCTCCTCGTTCGTGCACGTGTAAATGCAGATACAGCCGGTGGCACCAGTGGCGATGCCATTGCCCTTTCCCTTACCAGCTCTACCGCAGGCAATGTTGCTGTAGAAGCAACGGGGCAGGCTTCGCAGCTGGATCTGAATCAAAATGACGGTAACAGTACGGCAGAAGGGGAAATATTCATTGGTACCTCTACGGCATCTGCCAATGTCACATTGACCGGAGAAACGCATGACGTAGTTCTTGCAAAAATTGCTTCCATCACCAATGCCCATACCGATCCGGACGGCACATCCGTACCCTCCGGAGAGACTACCTTTGCCCGTTTCCGCTTTACGGCCTCTCCTCATCTAAACAGTGCCGGAGGGCTAAACGACGTAGTACTCGACTCCCTCGCTTTTAGTATTTCCGCTACCAACGTGCAGTTCAACAGTGCTTCCTTCCTCCTCTTAAACATACTGGACCAAACTGTGACTGCATCCTGTACGGGTGGTACCACCGGTGCATTCACCGTTACGTGCAGCGGACTCGAAAACGCATCCGTCAATACCGTTATTCCACAGGGTGAATCCATAGAACTTGCCTTGCGTGGCACTGTTACAAACACGCAGGTGAGTAATGGTACAAGTACCCTGCAGGCACAGCTCCAGGGTCTCGGCAGTCGCTCCGGCGGACCCATCACCTGGAATGATGAGGTTTTGAGCTTTCAGTGGGTAGACATCGGCAATTCCAGTGTAAAGTCGGTCCTCTATAGGACGTTTTAATTATCCAGATGAGCTATTTGGATTTATTGCAAAGATGGGAACTGCTTATGTTAGATCTCCAGAGAGCCCTTACCCTTTTATCCATCGCATATGGCTCGTACTTCTTCTGCATCTGGAATATTAAGCTCACTAATGCGGGTACGATAGGAGATAGTTTTCTGGCTGAACAGTCGGGTCTGGTGCCAACCCATTCAAGCATTTTTGGAGTCCTTTGGATGCTCTTTCATAAGGAGTGTGAGGGCAGGTGGGTCGTGCCTTTTCAAGACAGTTTCAAGAGAGACCATAGTGCGTTCGCTTCTGAATTTTTGCTTCCATTGTGTGTGTGGCACAATAATCATCTTTGCAATTCATTCCCAAGCACTTATTGCATTGTGGATCGTCACATTTGCATTCAGACAGCGCACTGCAAAGCCTAGAAAAATTTTTCTCTCCCAGATTGTTTTTGGTTAGATGCCTGGAACGTGCGTGAATCTCGATTTTGTTTTTGTATTCTTTTAGATTTTTCACGATGTCACCATTTCTTTCGTTGTACCAGTGGCTCTTATTCCAAATTAGTATCAAAGCATGATTTTTCATAGATTGCTTCAATAGATAAAAGGAATATTTTTGCGATAGAAGTACAAATGGTAAGCCACTGTAGCTCCTTGAATGATAAGGAAAGTAGTTGATGCACGCTAAATTCATCTGAGCGTTTTCCCAGCTGACTCTCTGAATTAGCTCCTTTGCTCGTTCATACCACCATCCAAATCCAACGTAGTACGCATACTGCTTATCAAGGAGAAGAAAAGGTGGACTGTTTCCATGTTCGTGCTCCAAATTCTGCTGAACTCGTTTTTGGAATGCCGGGTGCTGTTTTTGCATCTCAATATCACTCATACCATCAGTCGAAAATCCTGGATTGAGGAGTAGTAACACCGCTTTTGCCTTCAATGGGTTCCCCAAGTAAGGAATCGGTCTAATCGAAAGCTCTCTCTTGTGATTTTGTAAATAGCTTTGAAGGTAATTTTCATCTCTTTCTTTTGTAAAAGTTGCGCTATCTTCACGAATGAAAAATGGAGGAGATGTTTGAGCGCGTAATTGTTTCCAAGGGTTTTTCATGGTATGGGAGGGCAGTCGGATCGCTTTTATCTGGCTGTGTAGTCGGGTCTGGCAACAAGATTGTTGCGGTTTCTTGGGAGTCTTTGGGAGCCATCTTAGTAGGAGGGTGAAGGCAAGTGGGTCGGGGGACTAATTATCTCTCTTCTCTATTGCCTCACGCTTTTCATTTGGTAAGGATTCGTAAATCGAATCAATATCTTTTTCTTCTGTAATCATCTGACGGGCTATGATATTCACCAGTTCAAAGATTTTCTTTGCGGTTTCAATATCATCAGATAAATCAATTTGCCCAGGGTGCACTGCTTCGTTACCTGTTACACGAACAATATCCAATGCCTTTTGAACCTTTGGATGCAGTCCTTTCTTAACCAATTCAGCAATATTATTATCAATACTTTTACTAGGATTACAGCCTAGATCATGGCAAAGTTTTTGTATTGCTAATCTCAGCAATGCAGCAGAACCACGTGGGGATTTATTAAGAATTGACGCGGCTTCTTCGTAGTCAGCAATAATTTCTTCTGATAGATCCTCATTCGGAGGATCGACAGGCAAATTATCTGGAAAAACCATTTTTTGATCCTTCCAGATTGAAAAATCCTCGCACGCGTGACAGAAAGCCAAAACAATATCGCTAGCGTTTTCATATCCTCGTCTGCCGTACTCATTGAATTCCACTCTGGCGGGATACCATGACTGGCTTGCAAAAGTGTTGCAGAGAGGACATGTAAACTTTTTTACGCGATATGGTGTAATGCTTTCCATAAATTTAAGGTAATCGGGTCGCTTTGCACGCGTAGCTATTGGCTGGGTAGTCGGGTCTGGCACCAAAAGTTGTGAGTCCCAGAGAGCGTTTTTGAGGGGGGTCAAAATGCTATCGGAGGGCAGACGGGTCAGTCGTCAAATGAGACAAATAAGACAGTACAACAGGGGGGTGTCTCGTTCCTCGACAAACTGAGTATTTTGGCTTATGGAAGCCCAAATATGACTATATCTACTTTTTGTTGATGTATTTCCAGAGCGCTGCGATTCCAAGGACAAGCAACACGACCACGATGACCGGAATGATCCAGCCGAAGAACATCATCCCGCCACCCAATCCAAAGTTTCCGAAATTCATCATAGCAAATCCAATGTAGTCCTCTCTTGTTAGAACGGCAACCGACGACTTGCTCACTGAATCCTACATTTCAGATCTCCATACGAGCAGAACAGCGGCAGTCTTGGTCTCAAACACAGCAACTCAGCTTCGACACATCCCTCGTAAATGACATTGCCACGATCTTGATGGCTTCCGCGAGCGTCGGAAACATCGGAAGCGAAGCTGTTACATCATAGATGGTGTTCTCATTTCGGATAAGCACCATGGCCTCCGCGATCAGTTCCCCCGAATGAGGAGCAAGGATGTGGACGCCGACGATCCGCTTCGTCTCAGGATCGATGATCATTTTTATGATGCCCTCCGTGCGGCGCAGGATTATCGCCTTCGGCACATCGGTAAAGTTGAGAACGCGACAGTCGCAGCGGCCGGTCTTCTTGAGATATTCCTCCTCCGTGTAGCCGACTCCCGCAAGCTCTGGATCGGTGAAGATCGTGTAGGGCACGGTGCGGTAGTCGATGTTCTTCTGCGACCCTGTGAGCGCATTCTCGGCGGCCAGCGTTCCTTCATTGCCCGCCGTCGGCTCCAATCGAAGTGGCAGATTCGTCACATCACCTGCTGCGAAGATGTGTGGCTGCGACGTTTGCAGCACAGGTTTCGTGACGATGGCCTGCTTCTTGTCGATCTCCACGCCTGCCTTTCCTAAATCCAAATCCGCAGTGTTGGGTGTCTTCCCAATAGCAAGGAGGATCTCATCTCCTGCCACATCATGTTCTTTACCATCGACCATGTAGGTGAGGATCTTCTTTTCCTTCTCTTTGCGAGCGCCCTTCACTTCGGCATTGAGCACGATGTCGATGCCCTCCTTTTGCAGTACTTCCTGCAACCTTTCCACGACGATTTTTTCGCCTGGACGGAAAATACTCCCGCTATGTTGGAGCATTGTGACCTTCGTCCCGAAGCGGGCGAACATCTGCGCGAATTCCAACCCCACGGGACCGGCACCCACGATGATGAGTTCCTTCGGTTGCTTCGTGAGTTTCAGCGCCTCAATGTGCGTTACATATCCCGTCTCTCGAATCCCTTCGATGGGTGGAACGGTTGCCGTAGATCCTGTCGCAATGATGAATTTCTCTGCTTTGAGTGTTTCCCCATTCACGTCCACCTCATGCTCCGAGAGGAACCTCCCTTTCCCATTGATGAACGTCACATTCTTCAGGTCTTGGAGTACCGTCTGATACTTCTCCTTCTGTAACCGCTCCACGAGTGCGCGTTCATCTTGTACAACCTTCTGGAAATCGAAGTGCTTGAGCTCCATCTCAATCCCAGGAATCCCATGGTGCTGTGCCTGATGGAGCACCGCGCCCGCATGGATGAGGGTTTTACTCGGGACGCAGCCGACATTCACGCATGTACCTCCAAGGGGGAGTCCGCTGTTAATAAGCGCCGTCTTTGCATTGAGGTCATTGGCGCGGATGGCTGCACCGAAGGCACCTGCGCCGCCGCCGAGAATGATGAGGTCGAAGTTTTTCATAGTGAGGGCAGAAAACGATAGAAGAATGCGAGAATCGCTCCCCCGAAGAGGAGAGCAAGGACAACGAGAAGACAGACGGCGCAGTGCGCGATGAGGAGTTTTTTCATATCCACATTAACGCTTGGAAGGAATGCGGCAGCCGTTGTATGCGATTTTCCGCGCTGTCAGTGCAACGAAGGTTGCGGTGATGAGCAGTGCTATCCACACGATGTACCAGCGGTAGTCGAGGAGGAGGAATGCGGCACTTGTGCCGATGCCGACGAGCCCAAGAATCCCCACAACGCACGAGGAACAGGCCGCAGTGGCGAAGAGGCCGCCCGCAAGGGCAGCGAAGACAGTCGAGCCACCCTTCACAGCAGTAGAAACTTTGGATTCACACGCACCGCAGGATCGCCGCCACTCAAGTTGCAATACCGCCGCCAAGCTCAGCATGATCGAGAAGCCAAGGAGGAGTGCGATGTCACTCCAGCGTGTGATGGAGAGCTGGAATGCATAGGAATTCTCCGGGATGCTGAACACGGGGATGGAGAAGAGCACTGCGAAGGCGATGAGAATCACCACAAAGGAAAGCCACTTTCTGTGCGGGGCTTTCAGCGCCTGTCGTATCCCTGTGAAGACTGATGCGATAAAGGACATACGTCATGCAGGAAGGAGAGCCGTTGCTTGCTCCTTGGAAAGCGAGCCCTGATGCACGACGTCGTTGTCCCGCATCACGACAGGACGCTCCTTCCCAGCGAACCCGTGTTTCTGGGCAGTGTCGCACGCGCTATCGCAGGACACTTCCTGCACAGTGCAACTGCACTTGCGCTCAGCAATAGCTGTGCGGAGTGTCTCCGCAGCACTCGTGCAGCGCGGACAATTGTCGGAGAAGACCTTGAAGGTGGTCATAAAAAAGTAGGAAAAGAAATAAAAATTGGCATTAGGACGGCTCACACCGGCCGTCGCACTCTGTGCTATGGCCGGCAAGGCAGAGCCGCTGGCAGTACTTCTTCACATGTTTCTCCATGAGCCGGAAGAGCGGCCCGGCCGTCTCCTCATTCACGGAGTAGATGCGCTCCTTCCCATTCACCTTGTTTTTCACGAATTGGCAGAGCTTCAGGCGCTTCAGATGATGCGAGAGAGTGGACTGCTCCATCCCAGTTTTCTTCATCAGTTCCGTGACCGTCATTTGCTTACTCATAAGGAGAAGCATCACCTCTACTCGCTTAGGATTGCCGAGAGTCTTGAGGAATTGCTGATGGGCGGGAGATAACATATTGAAAATATACCATATGATAAATTATGAATGCAAGAGAAATGTCCATTATTCTTGTCAATTGAGGGGCATGCAGTGCAGTAGTAGTCTTCGGGCTACTTTCCTTATCTCTCCATGACCGCGCAATCCAAACTCCATTCCGGTTTCATTGCATCACTTGCAAGAAAATACCGAGTCACATCTTGGTTCTACGATGTTCTCGATTACCCCTGGGAGCGGCAGTACCGTCAATGGCGGCCTCACTTGCTGAAAAATGTTGAGGGAGAAGTCTTGGAAGCCGGTGTCGGCACAGGGCGGAAT
Source organism: Candidatus Peregrinibacteria bacterium CG10_big_fil_rev_8_21_14_0_10_49_10 (assembly GCA_002772545.1). GTDB lineage: Bacteria > Patescibacteriota > Gracilibacteria > Peribacterales > Peribacteraceae > GWB1-54-5. The sequence goes on from PFDR01000092.1 coordinate 8,328, forward strand.
CTCAAGCACTACCCCACGGCAGCACATGTGACTGGGGTCGATCTCAGTCCTGAAATGCTCAGGGTTGCAAAAAAGAGAGCACGAAAATCTGCATGCTCCGTCACGCTGCTGCAGCAAGATGCTCTGCATTTGTCCGATCTACCGTCGAATCATTTCGATTGGTACATCGCGACATTCCTGTACTGCGTACTGCCCGATGAACTGCAGCCGCGTGCCCTCGAGGAAATGATCCGAGTGCTCAAGCCGGGAGGGAGATTCAAGTTATTGGAGATCGTGTACTCAAAGGAAGCACGGCTGAGACGACGACAAGAATTTCTTGCTCCGCTCGCGGAGAAACTCTATGGAGCCAGATTTGACCGCCATACATTGGAATATCTTCGAGAGAAAGATCAGATCAAGATTTCGAGAACACGCTATCTGAAAGCGGATACGTACCTTTTTATCGAAGGGCGTAAGAAGCCAAGCTGAAAATAATGGAGCACAGTCGATGGTGACTTCATGGGGCACACGCGGTATTCTGTGCGCATGGAGAAAGTCTGGTACATCTCCCACATTGATGTCTTCGAAGGGATTCCCGATATGGAGATCATGCGAATCGCGGAAAAAGTGCAGGATCATCGCTGCACTTCGCCCATGCATCTGTATAGCCCGCATGACGGTCTGGATCGCAATGTCTTTCTCCTCAAGGAAGGAGAAGTGGTTCTCTACCACTCGCGTGATGGAAAGCGCACGATTTTTGATGTACTCGGGCCAGGAAGCATCTTCGGAAATTTCCTGCCCAATGCGGAAGGAGCGACACACTACGCCGAAGCATTGTCGGGAAGCCGCATCTGCATCCTGACTCCTGGGGATTTTCAGAAAGTCGTGGCTGCACATCCGGACGTACTTGTGCGGCTCTTACAGAAACTTTCCTCTCGCCTCCATGATTACGAGCAGAAGCTCAGACTCGACACGGGCAGTGCTCTGGAGAAGGTACTCGGGGAGCTGAAGAGATATCGCCGCAAGAAACGCAATCCTTTCGCCTTGCTCTCCAAAGATCCGCCGCTCACACTCTCACACGAGAAGATTGCCGAGCTCACGGGCCTCAATCGCGTCACGGTCACACGCGCATTGAAACTCCTAAAATTCCAGGGAGACATTGCTATTGATGAAAAGGGACGCATCACGCTGAAATAAGCGAAGAAAATGCTGTAGCGTAGGCTACTGAGGGAAGGATGGGATCTGCGTACGATGATGTCGTATTTTCCCCATTCTCTTTATGCACAACGCACTTATTCGTAAGTTCCTGTCACTGATGCTTGGTATGGGCCTGCTTGCTCCGGCCTTTGCTTTCGCAGCCCCCGACATGCCGATGCATGCGACGGAGGAATTGCAGATGTCCTGTTCGCAACTCCGAAAACTTTCATCTGAGGAAAAGGCGGACATCGTTGAGGAAATCGGCCACAACATGGATGCGAACGCCCTGCGGCCGATATTCCGCTGCATGTTCCCGGGAAAAGTAAAGCGGGTCGCGGTCGTAACGGAAAGCGATCTCAAGATAAACCCGAAGGATCGGGAATTCCTCTACTATATTCCGCAGACGGGACAGTTCTTCGTGACGTGCAAGAGCATGAACACGATTGCCTACGTCGTGGACAGCGTAGAAGCTGGTGGTAACAAGAGAGACTGGAAATCCTACTTCCAGTCGAATCGCAGCATGTTCTCTGAGGCCGCACAGATGGCGAAGGACATGGTGAAAGAGATGATGGAGATGTCGCAGTAACCGCCCTTCGTATTTCTTTTTCCCACGATACCTATGATGAAATTTCTCTCACTACCACTGGCAATTTCATCCCTCCTCGTTCTGAGTGCGTGCAATGGCGGTGTTTCCCAGCAGCCACAAGATGCTCCTGGCCGCAATGAACCCGTGCCTCAAGTTGCACGGGAACCTGAACCAGTTCCTGTCGTGCAGCAGGAACCGGAGCAGACACCCCCTCCCACACAGCAACCTGAAACCGTGCGACAGGCAGAACCCACTCCAACGCAACGTTCATACAAAGCAGGTGCGATTCAGACATATAGTCCGACTACCTACGCCGAGGCGCTCGCAGACGGCAAGACCGTCATCATCGATTTTCATGCGGGCTGGTGTCCCACCTGCGTGAAGAATGCACCGGGAATCAAAGCGGCATTTGAGAACACAGGCAACACGAACGTCGTTGGATTTATTGCCGACTACGACAAAGAGGTAGAGCTCGAAAACCAGTTCGGCGTTTCCGAACAGTCGACGCTTATCAAAGTACGCGGCAATGATCCGCAGAGTGCACAGAAAATCGACACGCTCGGCCCGGGGCCGCTGACGCAGGAACAAGTAGAAACATTCATTCAATCATGACCGCTTCGTTTCCATTCGCATTCCTGGCAGGACTGATCACGGTGTCCTCACCGTGCATCATCCCGATCCTTCCCATTGTGCTGGGTTCGGCACTCAAGCGAAACAAGTTCTATCCCGTGTTCATGGTGCTCGGACTCGCATTCACGTTTTCGCTCCTCGGCGTCGTGTTCGGGAGCCTCGGAAGCTTTGTTGGGATCGGGAAGCGGACGCTGGAGACAGTCGCAATCGTCCTTCTTTTTGTCATGGGACTCGTAATCATCATCAAGCCCCTCAATTCGCTCTTCTCGCAATGGACGGGAAAGCTACTCGCCACCGTACCCGCCGTCGGCGTCCCGTCACCGGGAACATCGGAATCACCTCTACAGGCTTTTGGCGTCGGGAGTGTGCTGGGAATTGTCTGGGCTCCCTGCGCCGGGCCAATACTGGCAGCCATCCTCGCGCTTGCGGCGGCAGCCGACAATGTGATGACGAGTTTTCTCCTGCTTTTGACCTATGCCGTCGGCGCGGGCATCCCCATGCTCCTCATCGCCTACGGTGGTCAAAGAGTTCTCTCGGGTCGCAGATTCGTCCAGCAGCACTCGGAGGCGATCAAGCAAGCCTTTGGCTGGATTCTGATTGTGACAGCTATGTTTCTCTACTTCGGCATCTTCAAACGCTTCGAGGCGTTTCTCATTCCGTATCTTCCCGATTACGTCACGAATTTCTGATATGATGACCAGTGCTCTTCAATTTTATTTCCTTTCCCTTCTCTCTTATGGACAAATGTCCAAGCTGCGGCAATGAGCCGTGTTCGTGTGGTAAGTAATGTTGTACATCTGTGGGCGGCTTTCCTTTTGGGAGTCGCCCGCACATTTTTTTATGAAACATTTGCTCCTTATGATCGGCCTTCTTTCTCTTTCCGCTTGTACCTCCGCAGGAACGATGGACAGTGTCACGCTTTTGGATGGAAGGGAGACGACACTGGAAGCGCAGATAGCGGGTAAGCCCTCTATCGTGAATTTCTGGGCGGCGTGGTGCATCTTCTGCAAAGAAGAATTGCCGCTCTTCGAAGCAGTGGCACGGGAGCATCCGAACATTGCCGTTGTAGGCGTGAACCTGCAGGAATCATCGAAGACGGTGCAACAGTACTGGCAGGACGGCGGATATACCTTCACAACCCTGCTCGATCCCAAGGCAGAGCTTTCGAAGCGATTCGACGTGTTCACGCAGCCGACGACGGTGTTCCTGAACGCGAACGGAGAGATCATTTTCAAGAAGAACGGGCCGCTTACCGAAGAAGAATTGGACGAGCACATTCTGGATTTGATCGACAATGTGCAGATGCAGTCGGTAAGCACTACTCCCTCTTGCGGCTCCGGCTCGCTCGCCTGCAATGGTGGTTCATCTCCTGTCCCGCCACTGCTTTCGAGTTGGTATCAAGGGCAGGTGAAGCACCTCATTCCGCTCACGGATATCCTCAGTGGAGGATCGCCGAAGGACGGTATTCCATCTATCGATAATCCGAAGTTTGTCTCTGTGAATGATGCAACATTTCTCGCAGAGGATGATCTCGGTCTGCTTCTGACGATTGGCAACGACGCTCGTTTCTATCCCTTCCGCATCCTCAACTGGCACGAGATCGTGAATGACACGGTTGACGGAAAACCGGTGACGATCACGTACTGCCCGCTCTGCGCAACGGCAATTGTGTATGATCGAACTATCAGCAAGGGTGAATCGGAATTTGGTGTGAGTGGCTTCCTCTACCAGAGCAACCTCCTCATGTACGACCGTCTGACGGACTCTCTCTGGAGTCAGGCGACGGCGGAGGCAGTCGTAGGGCCACTCACAGGTGAAAAGTTGAAAGCCGTTCGCAGCGATGTCCTGCGGTTTTCGACGGTGCAAAAGGAATATCCGAATGCACGCATACTCAGCACCGACACAGGAGAGCGGCGCGATTATTCACGCGACCCGTACGAGGGCTACGAACGAGACAGTGACACGTATTTCCCTGTTCGGAAGACGGATACGCGACTCCATGCCAAAGACATCGTGTATGGCATTGTAGTAAACGAAACGGCGAAGGCGTATCCACTCACGACACTCCAGAACGCCGGAACACTCACCGATGATGTCGGCGGTGTGCGGAACGAAGCTTCCTATGATGCAGGAACCCAGGCAGTCACTTTCCGTAATGCGGAGACCAAAGCTGAAATCATTCCTCTCTACGGTTTCTGGTTCTCGTGGGTGGCGCAATACCCCGCCACGGAGTTGTATCAAGAGTGATACTATTTTCTCTATGAAGGCTCGTGACATCTTCCGCATCATCGGCGCTCCTGTGGTCTTTGCTTCGCTGTGCTGCTTAAGCCCCGTCATTCTCGTGCTGCTGGGTATCAGCACTGTGAGCTTTGCCGGATCACTCGCCGATACGCTCTATGGCGATTACAAATGGATCTTCCGTGGCGTTGGTCTCCTTCTGCTGATCATCAGTCTTGTCCTGTATTTTCGTAAGCGTGGCGTCTGCACTCTCGACCAAGCGAAGCGCAGCAGGAATAAGATCATGAACACGGTTCTCATGAGCTTGATCGTGGCGATTGCAGGGTATTTTTTCTTCCTCTACGTTGTCGTGCATTACATCGGGGTGTGGCTACAGATTTGGGAGTGAGGCAACGCTACAATTCACACAGATGCAACGCTGGCAAAAGATCACACTCGGCGCTCTCATTCTTGCCATTTTGGGGCTTGGCATCTGGGAATATCAATGGGATTTTACGGTGATCGAAGGAACCATACGAGCTCATCCTTTCGTAGGCGCTGTTGTCTACATTGCCTTACTGGCTACGTCGATTGTACTCCTGCCATTCTCCTCTTTGCCCCTGCTCCCGCTCGCGGCACGGATCTTTGGTGTCTGGCTCACGGCGTTACTCAGCATCGTCGGCTGGTGGGTCGGCTGTCTCATCGCGTTTCAGATCGCGAGACTCGGTAGGAGGTATCTGGAAAAAATCACATCGCTGGATGCAATCGACAAGATCGAGCGAAAGATCCCACCAGACATCAGTTTCGCAGGCATCGTCATTCTGCGCATGATCTTGCCTGTTGATGTGACGAGCTTCGCGCTCGGGCTTCTCAAGAATCTCCCATTCTCGGTGTACGCTTTTGCATCCCTCATCGGCATCATTCCTTTCGCTTTCGTCTGGAGTTACGCCGGAGGGGAACTGGGAAGAGGAGCATTGGTTTCCTCTGCTCTCACCGTCATGGGGATGACTGTCGCTATTCTCGCGATCAGGCGGTTGTGGTTACGGTATCGCTGATGTGTTGAACACTGTTACGACGCATCTGTTCCCTCCAGCTTGTACCCTGCTCCTTCCCATCCTTTGAGCCCTCCCTTGAACTCTTTGACATTGGTGTATCCCATGCTTTCGAGCGTCGAGGCAGCTTGTGGAGATGCTTTGCATAGTTCGCTGGCACAATAGGTAACAATGAGTTTGTTCTTCTCAGGAATCTCCTTCTCTGCCCGTTTCCCTACCTCATCTGTAGGAATGTTCACAGATCCGGGGATGTGCATTTGTGCAAATTGCTCCGCACCGAGTGCATTCAAGAGCACAAAATCCTCGCCGGCATCAATTTTTGCCTTGAGGTCTGAAGCGGAAACGATATCTGCCATAGTTAATGAAGGGGAGAGAATACATTTTCATTCTATACATCTTTCTACACCGCCGCTGTAGCCTACGCTACTACTCACATCGGAAAAGCCGCGTACCGTATGTACGATACTTCTCCTCACTTTTTATGAAAACGAAACAACTGACGCACGGAGCCATCGCCGGTATCGCCGGTGCATTGGTCTTCGGCCTCATGATGCTCATGATGGGCATGCTCGGAATGGTCGGTAAGCTCATTGGTACGGAATCTCTTTTTCTGGCCTTTGTATATCATTTGTTCA
>PFDR01000020.1:0-12970 GCA_002772545.1 Candidatus Peregrinibacteria bacterium CG10_big_fil_rev_8_21_14_0_10_49_10
TACAAAATACAATATGGATGGCGACGCAAGCTGTATCAGCGGATGCAAGAACATGAATGATGATATGTGCGACGGGAGCTACGAGTACGACAGCGGCGGATCCACAGGTGGGTCCACGGGAGGATCAACCGGCGGTTCCACCGATGGTGGATACACAAATGATTCGACAGGGGGAACAACGGGAGGAGGCACAGGGCCATCCGCTTTCCATATGTGTATGGATGGCTGCGGACTTCCCAGGGAAGCCACCAGTGAACAGAAGACAGCGAATTCCTGCTACGCGTCGTACTGCAGATCCATGGACCCGAGTCCTCCGGCGGCAGAAGCCACACAGTCGTCCGCCGTCGGCAATACGAGCTCCCAGAGCAGCACAGGAGGCGGCTACAATGCAAGTTCCATGAAGAATTGTTTCTATCCCCATGCAACCATCAACGGAACCGCTCCGGGGTACACCGTGTGGTGCGAGGGCGATTACGTCAATTGTCATAAAGGAGATCCTTCGGGGGTGTCGATTTCTACGAGCGGTCTCTCCCTCGGCGCACCGTCGCAATGTGATAGCGGATGGGAGCCTGATAGCGACGGATACAATGGCGACTACAACGATGAAAACCACGGTTCCATGGATGATTGGTGTAATGCCTGGAAAAGCCCTGATGCAGGTGCCTGTGCAGCATTGTGTACAAAATACAATATGGATGGCGACGCAAGCTGTATCAGCGGATGCAAGAACATGACGAGTTCCATGTGCGATGGCAGCTATCAGGGCGGAAACTATGGAGGCGAGTACAATAATGGAAACAATTACAATGGCAGCCAATACAATGGAAACAATTACAATGGCAGCCAATACAATGGAACCCAATATAATGGAGACTACGGCAACAGCGGCCCCGTACGCTGCGTCTATCCCAATGGAGTGACCTTATTCTGCCGGAGTCCTCATATCGATTGCAGCAAGTCACAAGGCGGACCGATCCTCACGAGCAAACAAGTGGGTGCCAACGGTGCTACGGCTCAGTGCGACCCAATTTCTGGCGGCTACAATAGCGGCACGTACGACGGGAATAGTGGAGATTGGGGTACATGCTTCGCCAACTGCAGCAAAGGTATCACTGGCGGCGATCCTCGCTATGAACAGTGCAGACAGAAATGCGACGGTGGCAGCGGTTACTACGGAGCAACAAATGGTAATACTGCGGAGCAGTGGCAGCAGCCATCGCAGGACTGGCAGCGAGACGTTAATCCCGGGATGCCGCAGGAAGGTGACAATATGGGCCAACAGGACGAAAGAGGCTACTACGGGCCGGGACCTGAGGAAATGTGCGACCGGCTGGAGGTGGAAGCGCAACACGCGCCATCAGCTGCACAAGTGCAGCTGAAAAAGCTCGTGCAGGAGTGCATTGATACCGTCAAGAAACTGATGACCGGCGAGCGACCATCCGAACAGGAGATGCGTAAGACTGGAGAATCTTTTCGATGGAAATTTGAGGACATCATGCGCAGTTCCTGGCAAAGCAACGCATGCGGTGATGCAGAGCGGGGAATGAGCGAAGCACGCAACGCCATCAGCAAGGAAGCGCCGATGATGATCAAGAAAATTCGATCGCAGAACCCAGGTGCCGCAACGTTCTTGGAGGGCCTGCTCCAGAAGGCACGAACGATCCTCGCAAGCACTGAAAAGGCTCTACAGAGCGACGATTGCGATAAAGCGCTGAAAGAGATGGACAGGATGGACAAGGAAGTGCGCATACCGTTTGAGCAGGAGATGGCAAAAATCGGCATCAATATCATGGAGCACGAAGATGAATTCTCCCTTGTTAATTACGATACCCAGTATGCAGAAATCTACGAGAGGGGGGGCGAAGGTCAGGGAGAGAACTACGAAAACTTTGCGCGCGCAATGAAAGAGAAAGGCTACGGACTCGGTGAGCTCAACATGATCAAGACCATCGATCCCAAGCTCATGGGTATCGCTGCGAAGAACGAGGGTGCCGACGTCATCAAGGCGGCGACATCCGCGTCCATCGATCGCGTGAACATCGAGGAACTCTTGGCAGCCAAGGATACGATCATCGCCAGTTTGCAAAAGCAGGTGGCGACGCTGGAGGCCGGCATGGTCTCCGTCGTGTCGACCGTTGCCAAGTACACGCCGCACCCCTCGGTGGCCGGAAAGCTCTCCAAGCTTGTAGAGAGGTCGTCGGAGCTTTCTCCCGAAGAGTTCCAGAAAGAATTTGATGCAATCGACTTCGAAACCCGCTCTGCCGCCGTCGAGGACGGCTGGACGCACTTTACGGATGCGTATCACTTCGATCCCACGCAACAGTGGTACGCAGGGCCCGTGAACGAGATGGCAGACGAGGGGATTTTCACCGGCGTTGATCCGGAGCGCCATGTCTTCGGTGCGGGACAGACGGCCAATGGTGCGGAACTCGTGATGGTCCTCGCGCGCGCCGTAGGCCTGGATGAACGTGCCACACCCGAGTCTTCCTATGGAAACAGCATGCCGGAATGGTCGAAGGCCGCCGGCGGAACGCTGGATCCGCTGTTATCCGGTACGTTGGATGCGTACCTCTCGGGAGAGCCCGGTCGCGGAGTCACACGTCAGGAAATCGCGCTCATGATTGCCGATCTCTTCAGCGACGATCTGCCGGATGCGGATGCCAGCGTCTTTGCCGATTTCCTCGATGTCCAGGAGATCCCCGGTGACATTCAGGAGAAAATTGCTCCTGTCGTCTCGGCCGGCATCATCACGGGGCAAGAGCGCGAAGACGGAAGGGTCTTCGATCCGAGTGGCACGGTGACGCGCGAGCAGCTTGCGACGATCCTCTCACGACTTCTCCCGGTGATCGACGATGAAGAAGAGAGCACCAGAGTGAGCCCACGTCATGCAGCAACGGCTTCACCATCAATGAAAACGGATATGGAAGAATTGGCAGTCGAAGAAAAGAAACCGTCAGCCCCTGCAGAGCCGCCATTCGATTTGAAGGCCATAACCAAAGGGGAAACGACGATTCTCCATTCGCTGATCCTGAAAGAACAGAGTGATATTCAGGCAGCAATGAAGAATGCTTCCCCGGAAGACAGGCTGAACAAATGGGTTCCGAGGTTGAATGCTGTGAAGAAAGCGATCAATGCCTGGGAGAAACAAAATTTTGAACTCCTGTATAAACCATACAAGAGCATTCCGGGCTACAAGATCAATGTCGAGGGAAAGTTGCTGTCCGATGTCGTCGATATCATTTATGAAATCCTCCGCAATCCGACTGCAAACGAACTGTAAACATTCTGCGCATAGCAGGAAGAGAACGCTCTCATGGGCGTTCTTTTTTAATTGGCTCCCTCAACAGATTTCAGCTCGAACCCTTTTGGATGCCTGTATGGAGATCGAATGTACTATTATCTATGTCGGAGAGTTCCCGTGCTGGAAGGATGAGGTACGCAAGATTCGTCGCCACGAGCGAAGGAAAACAGCAGTGTGATTGCCATAGCCCAACAGGAGAATAACCATACTGTAAAGAGAAGAAGTGTGGATAGGATTTTGTGGGGAGAGTGTTTGCTGAGTTCCACGAGCTATTGTACTTTACTTCACATGAGCGAAGCATCCCGCCAGCTATCGGATGAAGAAAGGGCTGAATTGAAACAGCAACTAACATCAAAATCTGCAAGTCTGCGGGCTGAAACAGTGGGATTCAAGGTTAGAGGGCAGGAAATGGCAGATGGTGCTGTGGTGGCTCAAACACCAACATCTCTTACGGATGCAGAATTGAGTGTGTGTGGCGTGAAAGGTTTTATGATAGATGAAGTACGAAAGTTTCATCGTGAGGACGGTTCTAGCAAAGAGGTAGATTGTGCCTCTGTTGCAGCATTGGATATTATTGATTCTCCCGTACATGTACATGGAGTCACGCAGGAGATGTACGAGATTTTGGAGGGTGAGGGGAAGATGGTGCTCGGAAAGGAAGTTGCGGATGTAAAGAAGGGAAGTGTTGTGGTGCTTCCACCCGGAATAGAGCATGGGCTTGCATCAAATGACCCCAATACACCAGTTAAGGTCTTACTTTCATTCACGCCGGGAATAGCACCGAAGACCGAACCTGAGTTCAGAGATGAAGCCATCGTTTACGAAAGAACATCTGAGCGTATCCAGCAGTTGCTTGGCAGCGTTCGACAATCCATCTCTGATATAGATGACAGTTTGGTAAACACATAAAGCTAGATCACGCCTAACGTCCTGAAAATGTGTTCTGTGGTATTTCTGTGTTCTACTCCATAGGGATACAGTCCTTTTATGGTATTCGTGAAGTAGCCACCAAGAGATTGCCACAGAATCGAGTCAATGTTTTCTAGTCTGTTCTTCAAGGTCTGAGGTTCCGACGTGGTGAGGACAAAAAGTTTGAGTCCGTGATCTCTAGCAGCCTCAATGAGAACATCATTGATATGCGAGTCTCCAAAACTGTATCCAATAACCATGAGGTGACAATCGCCGTGATACAGAACTTCCTTAAAAATAGTGTGGTAGTAAAGGTTCAACACTGGCTCCCGAGTTCAAATACTCTCATAAAGCTTCTGGCGGATGCGGGGTATTGGAAGGGGATGGCGACGAAGCTAAGAATTATTGAGAAGATGCTGAAAACGCAGAACGATAGTTTACTCCACGTTTTTTGCAACTCTTCTGTGCCTCCTTTGTGAAAGCAATCATTCCTGTGAGTGCATTTAACTTACTTTCCACTGACGCATATTTCATGCGACGTAATTGTTCTTTTTCATAGCCTGATGTTCGAAGGCTTTTATTCTTCATAATCCCTTCAATTCTAAGAGAGCAACGACGTCCTGTACATCTTTTTCCCGATCGGAATTCTTCTTCATAGCTATTAAGTCATCAATGGAAACGACAGGGACATCTATGTTCCACACTTCTGCATGCATGGTATGCTCCGAAAACTTTCTGAAATCGATCGATTCCGCAACGAGCACGTCAACATTGAACTGAGGGTATTTGTCATGAATAAATGAATACGCAGTAAGACCTTTTTCTTCTATGAATGCGCGAGCCTTTTTTTCATCGGAAAGTTCCTGAATAGCAATAGGAAGCCTTTGTTGATATCCCATGTTCTCCATGATTGTTGCCATCTTGTCCAGATTTTCCCGGTCAAGAGTGAGCAAAATATCAAGATCATTGGTAAATCGCGGATACCCGTGCAAGTTCACTGCAACACCCCCAACAATCAGATACCGGAGATGATTTTTTGTAAATGCACGGAAAAGAGATTCGTAGCTTTCCATAGGTACATACACGATACGCTATTACCCCCTTTCGCAGAAGTTCGTTTTTGTCCAATTTGGCTCTCCAAAACCGACACTATTAAAAACGTATGCGAGGACGAGAGTTACTGTAGCACGTTAGACCAGCTTGTGCGGTTAGTGTGCGGTACGTTGGCGTTTGCGTAACTACAGCAAGTATTTTTCAGCCGCATTAGCATCAATCTGGTCAATTCCTTTAATGAGAAATATTCTCAAGAAACCACTCTTTTAGCTAGTCTAAAGATATTACTAGATTAAGGTGTAATGCTTTTGCAATCTTCTCTAAGAAAGTGATAGTAGGATTGTAGTTGCCTGATTCCAGTCTAGATATAGCCGACTGTTTGGTGCCGACTTTTTTGGCAAGTTCAGATTGAGTAAGTCCATTTTTGAGGCGATATTCAAGCACTGCTCTGGCAATGGCATATTCTGTCTCAAGACCGTCATATTCCTGACGAACTGTCTTGTTTTTAAGCAACTGCTTTTTGAAACTGGAGTAAGATTTCATGTAACTAATATAACGTATATGTAATAATTAATCAAGAGAATGTAATCGTTTTTTAGCTAGTTTTACTGCTCTGATGGGCAACTTTTGAGATTTCTTTATACAAGCAGTCAGCAGAATTATGGCATTATTATGGAAACAATACATAATCCTCACCTCCTTTTTCCCTCTGATTCTTAATTCGAATAGATTTGTATCAATGTTCTTACTGTGAGGCATTCCTAGCTTGTATCCAAATTCTTCTAGTAAATCTAAAGTACGTAACACTTTAGCGATTGTTACAGCATCTAATGCAGCAATAAAATTTTCGGTACTTTCATCAAAGAAATTGATATCCATACCAAGACCCTACACGAAACGTATTAGGATTTGAATTTGAGGGCTAATTTTAATAAAAAAAGTTTGGCTCCCGGGGTCGGATTCGAACCGACGGCCAATGCGTTAACAGCGCATCGCTCTACCACTGAGCTACCCGGGAACATGATGGAGAAAGTACATTTTCTTTGGATAGACTACCACTTCTCGCCGGCCGTAGCCGCGAAGCGCGAACGAAGGTGGGCCTGTCCGCCGTAGTACGCCGAAGGCGGACGAAGGTGGGCCTGTCCGCCGTAGTACGCCGAAGGCGGACGAAGGTGGAAGCTACCCGGGAACAGGGAATATGAACCTTCGGCAGTATAGTAAAAGCGTCCTCGAATGGAAACGAATACTCCATTACTTCTCTAGCACTCTTGCGAACATACATCTGCTGCACATAATCTCAGTACTCTATTACAAAGAGCTGGATGGTTTACTTTACATTCCAATAGTATTCGTATACATTCCACCGCTACATTATTCCTCTAAAAAATGAGTAAACCTAATCCTACTGTCGTAGAAACCACTTTATCTGCAGAAGATGTAACATCTATTGTGCTTGCTGTATTGAAGTCACCGAGTGCAATAAACGCGATAGGAAAAGAATCTGCTGAAGGAATGAATAATCTTTTACGTCAAATTGGTGAGGAGAGCACTGCTATAAATACAAAACCACCGTCAGCCCCTCCTTCTGCAAAACTCCTTTCAATTAAGGAGGCATCTGGGCTTACCGGTGTACCTGCTTACACATTACGGTATTGGGAGAAAGAATTTGAGGAATTTCTACAGCCTCCACGAACCGGAGGCGGAATAAGGCGATATGATAGACTCAGTCTTGAAATGATTAAGGAGATCACGCACTTAGTGGATGAGGAGAGGTATAGTCTCGCTGGTGCTCGTGGCGTACTGCAATCTATGAGGAGCCAAAAAGAAACGCTACAGAGTCTTCAGAAAAAGATTGAGGAAAGTGAAGAGATACGCCAAATAGTAGAACAGTTTATTCAATCCATACGGGAACCACTCCTAAAAATGATCGTAGGGAGTGTTTAGTGAAACATTGTAAAGCTCTGCCAGCTTACGCTGGCAGAGCTTTACGAGAAGTTTCGGAAAATCAGTCCATCATCTCCTGTGTGCGTTTGAGCATGTGTTGCATCACCAGCGGGAAGAGTACGGTGGTGACTATGGCCATAAACACAATAGCCGAGTACAGCTGCCGGTCTATAAGCCCTGCTGTAAGGGCTATTTGGGCTATAACGAGCTCCATCACGCCACGGGAGTTCATGCCCCAGCCCACCAAATAGAGTTGGCGCCAGCTTAAGGAAGAAACCGGTTTGGTAAGGAGTGTGCCTCCTATTTTTCCAATCAGTGCCGTAACGAGGACGAGAACGGTAAGGAGAGGTGCGCTCCGGAGGGCTTCGAAACTAAAGTTGAGCCCGATGTTTACAAAGAAGAAGGGGACAATAAGGGAAAAAGCCAAAGCCTGGAGCATGTGGTCCTCTCCGTCTTTTCCCTGGGAAGTGAGAAAGGACCTCTGGAGGAGGATGCCTCCTATAAAGGCACCGAGTATGCTGCCGAGTCCGGCAAGCTCGGAACCGAGTGCAAAGAGGAGCGCGATAACGGACATTATGGTAAGGAGCCCTGTCATATCTTTGGCTTTTTCGAGTCGTTGTACAATGGAAGGCAGGATGCGTGAAAAAAGCAGAATGACGGCAACAAACGCGAGAATTTTCACCGGGAAGAGGTAGAGGTCGTACGTGGAACCTTTATGCGCAAATACAAGGACTGTTGCCAGAAAAAGGATTTCGAACACATCATCTATGATTCCCGCTCCGAGCATGGTGCTCCCCACACGACTCTTTACTTTGCCGAGTTCCAGAAGCAGTGCCACTTTGGTTCCTTCTGCGGTAAGGGAAAGGCAGGCACCGAGTATAATGGCTGTTTGCATACCCATACCCAGATACCGCGCCAAACCAAAGCCAAGGAGAAACGGGAGTATGGCTGCCATGATGGCAATGGAAACAGCGTCCTTCCCTACGGTTTTCATACGGGCGAGGTCGAGATCGAACCCGGTGAGGAAGAGCAGCAGTATCACCCCCAGATACGAAAGTGTTTCTATCATGTCCAAAGATGCGGGTTCCGAAAACTGTGCGCGTAAAAACGGTGCGGAGCACAGCAGACTGATGACCAGTTGCCCTATCACACGCGGGTAGTGGAATTTTCTGGCGAGTTCTCCTCCAAGTACAGCCACGATAAGAGCAACGGTAATACTGTAGAGAGCGGGCATACGCAAGTAGAAAGAGGTATGTGGAGTATAGCATGCTTGGGGTGAAATCAGCGTGTGCCTTGCAAAGCACACTACCAAGTTGCCGCTTGCTGCCTGCTACAAAAGCGGCAACACTGGATGTATGCATATACCCTTCCAGGTACGGAGCTTCCTCCTTCACCTCCGCCTCCCCTACCAGTTCTGCATTCTTTCGGGGGCATATTTGCTCGGGGGCGTACTCTCGCCGCAAATAGATCTGCCTATGTTTCTGTCGCAGTACGTCTCGGTGCACTTCTTTCTGTTTGGCGGAGTCACGGTGTATAACTCCTACTGGGATAAAGACGAAGGGCCCATAGGAGGGCTAAAGAACCCACCCAGGATGGCAAAATGGATGCTCCCGGCGTCGTGGGTGCTACAGGGAATAGGGCTTGTTGTGGGGCTGCCTGTAGGGAGGGGATTCACGGCACTCTACATCGCCAGTATGATTCTTTCGTGGGCCTACAGTAGCCCGGGCATACGGTGGAAGGGGAGACCACTGCTGAGTGTAGTTGCGACGGGATCTGCGATAGCGTTTTCTTCTCTTATGGGATTTTACGCGTACGGAGGAAATGTGCTGACTGTGGGCGTGGTGATGGGTTGCGTGACTGTTTCACTGTTGATCATCAGCCTCTACCCCCTCTCGCAGGTCTACCAGATACCGGAAGACACCAAACGTGGTGACCGGACGTTTGCGGTAACGTACGGGATAGACGGCGTACGGAGGATTTTCCTCTCGCTGTATCTGCTCAGCATTACCGTACTCACGGGCGTCCTCTGGAGTGCCATTGGGGCCCGGAGCCTTATCCTCTTTGCGGGAGCCACAGCACTGAGCGCGTGGATACTGCACGCGCTTGGGCGGATGCAGGGTAATGCGAAGGATTACCACGCAGTCATGAACATCAAATACGTGGGTGGGATTTTTTTGGTTATTTTTTGTGTGGCTGTGCTTATGATCTAGTCACAATCAGGCATGTTCGTCCTTCTTTTTTTTAGGTAATCAAAGATAATCTCCGGTTTTCCTGTTGCCAGGCACTCTGCCGGTGAGAGTGGTGGATTCCCTTCTAAAGAATTGTGATTCACAAACCACCCGGGGCGCTTTGCTTCCGGAATAAGTTCCTGCATTTGCGAACTCAGGACTTCGCGAAAAAGTTCCTGACGTACCGCTGCAGAAATGCGAAATGATTCATTATCCAATTCTTCACTGGCTAACCCGTGAAACAGTAAAAATCCTTTTACCTGCTCTTCTGTCAGGGATGAGATTTTTGCAACCTCTGCAATCGTACTACCCGGAGTTACGGATACAACATCCTGCTCTTTGGGAGGAATATTTACCATATGAATATATAGCCACATATTAAATACAGAAGCAAGTAAAGAATACTGTAAATATGCACAAAAAACTCGCACTCTTTTTTGCGAAAGGATACTATTCATACCTTTTAGTCAATTTATGCAAAATACCTCCACAAGAAAGGCCAAAGAATACTTTGCGGCACTCAGGCCCGAGCAAACTCCGGAAAATATAGGTTCCATTGTTATCGCGCACTTTCTTCCCGGAAAGAAGCAATTTATTGATGCGGTCAATAATGTTGCGCCGGTACAAGCTGCCATTCCAAAACCCAGTTCCGTACGTCATCAGGAACTCATGGCTGTAAGCACAGACTATAATGTACAAACTCTTACAAGAGAGCACGCAACACCCATACTGACAAAGCTTATAAAAGAAACACCGGACGCTATGCGATTGATACTCATTGATATTGGAGGATACTTTGCGGATGTATTGGAAAAGGAAGGCGCACTGGTACAGCAGAAAGTGCTTGGAGTGATAGAAGACACAAGAAATGGAGATGCAAAATATGAAAAACTCAAGCGCCCTTTCCCCGTAGCTGTCACATCTGTTGCAAGCAGTGAGCTCAAACTCCCGGAAGACCACAATGTGGGGAAGGCAATCGTCTTTTCTGTGGATGCCACTGCAAGGCAATTTGAGACAATTCTCCATGGTAAGCACTGCCTTTCCATAGGGTACGGACCTGTGGGGAAGGGTATTGCAGATGATCTGCGTGAAAGACATGCATACGTACGCATTCTGGATAGCAATCCTCTGGCTCGCATACATGCTGCAGCAGACGGATACCGGGTACGCAGCTCAAAAGAAGGATTGAATGATTTTGATTTTATATTTTGTGCAACAGGGCAAGGATCCCTTGGAGAAGAAGATTTTAAGAATCTTAAAGATGGATGTTTTGTAGCCACGGCAACATCTTCAGATGAGGAATTTAAACATGATGCTCTTAAGAATTTTTCCAATGTGCAGATTCATCCAAACGTTTGGGAATACCGGGACGCAGAAGACCACTCCTTCTACCTCATAAATGACGGTAAATCCGCAAACTTCATTCACGATGCTGTTGTAGGTGAATTCATTTATCTCGTTCAGGGGGAAATACTCAAACTCATACCTTACGTCTATGAAAACCAGGAACGCATAGCAAAAAACCGCATTGTCACTCTGCCGAACAGGCAAAAGAAAGAGGTGGCAGAGAAGTGGGAGGAATTCTGGAATACAAACTCAAATTAACTTGCCATTACCCATATTGGATCTTGGATGGTCCCCGGAGAGCCGCACCCCTCCGTGGGTGCGTCTGCCGAAGGGTGTGGGTGCGGCTTATTCCGTCTCATCCTGTCAGCCGCCCTCCGTGGGTGCGGCTGCCGAAGGGTGTGGATGCGGTCTGTTGGTGCAATGCTATACTTGCAACATCATGCAACAAATTCCGAACCAATCCACTTCGGCAAGCTCAGAGTCTGGTACGAGGCAGGCCTGCTCTAACTGCACCGCCTCCTTCGAAATAACAGACGACGATCGTGTGTTCTACGACCAGGTATCTCCCGTCTTTCATGGAAAAAAGTACCCTATTCCCACACCGGAAATGTGCTCGGAATGCCGCTTGCAACGACGCATGATGTTCCGGAATGACAGAAATTTTTATCATCGTAAGAGCGATCAAAGCGGCAAGGACATCATGACCATTTACTCTCCCGATAAACCCTACGTTGTATACGACAAAACAGAATGGTGGGGAGACAAATGGAATCCGCTGGACTATGGCAGAGACTTTGATTTTTCCCGTACGTTTGCTGAACAATGGCAAGAACTGCGGCTCCAAGTGCCACGAGCAAATTTATTTACAAGCAATGAAGAAAACAGTTACTACACAAACCATTCACTCAATATGAAAAACTGCTACCTCATATGGGGAGGTGGTGATGATGAGGACTGTTTGTTCGGCAATTTTATTACCTACTGCAAAGACATGGTGGACGGGCTCTCTGTTTTTTACTCAGAGCGCAGTTACCAAGGCATCAGCTCAGAGAGATGTTATGACTGTATTGAATTCCACAACTGCAGAGATTGCATAGACTGTATTATGGTGGAAGACTGCACCTCTTGCACCAAGTGTATTGGTTGTTTTGGCCTGCATCGCAAAAAGTACTGCATTTTTAACGAGGAAGTACCCAAAGAAGTTTGGGAACAGCGTAGAGCAGAACTGGGTTGTATCAACCAAGAAAATACCGCCATGCTCAGAGCAAAACTAGATGCACTCAAAAAGAATCTGCCACATAGGGGGTCACACATCTATGCAAGTGAGAATTGTACGGGAGACTGCATCTTTAACAGCAAGAACTGTGAACACAGCTTCGATATTAACAACTGTGAAGACTGCAAATATATCAGCTTTACGCCAAAAGGCGTATCGAGCTACGACTGCTGCTTTACGGCACCGGAAGGCTTGGAGCTCTCGTATTTTGTCTGCTCTAGCCTGGGAGGCCAGCGTATGCTTTTTACCTTTCTCGCATACTACTGTAGCGACACGTACTACTCCATGGAATGCCACCATTGTAACCACTTGTTTGGCTGTGCGAGCTTGCGAAACAATCAGTACTGTATTTTCAATAAGCAATACGGCAAAGAGGAATACGAAAAACTTGCCGGACGTATAGCGGAACACATGATGGAAACCGGAGAATGGGGCAGATTCTTTTCTCCGGCACTCGCTCCCATTTGCTACAACGAAAGTAATGCGATCGATTATTTCCCTATTACAAAGCAGGAGGCACTCGCAAAAGGATGGTCTTGGCGAGACGAAGACCCTGTTAAGGAGAATGGGGAAATTCTAGAATCCGTGCCAAACACTATAGAGGGAATGGATGATTCTATTTGTGATCGTATCCTCATTTGCAATAAAACAGGAAAGCCCTACAAAATTATTCCACAGGAGCTCAAGTTTTATAGAGACATGAACATCGCTCTCCCCCAAAAGTGCCCGGTGGCTCGGCACCAGGAGAGAATGAACTTACGCAATCCCCGCAGACTGTGGAGCCGAACATGTGCAAAGTGTGAAAAAGAAATCCAGACTAATTACAGTCCGGAAAGACCGGAAAAGGTGGTGTGCGAATCCTGCTACCTCGATACTGTCTATTAGACAAATGACTCATGTATTCCTTCTGGA
>PFDR01000020.1:13016-14809 GCA_002772545.1 Candidatus Peregrinibacteria bacterium CG10_big_fil_rev_8_21_14_0_10_49_10
GTGTTACCTTGCAGAAGTGTATTAAGTATTTTGTATGGAGTATTGAGTATATTTCCTACGTATACTGCATACTGCATACTCTATACTGGTCTCCATGCACCTCACCTGCGAAACCTGCAGCGCAGACTTCACACTCACGCAGAAAGAACTCGATCTCTTTCGATCCTTTGAGCATGAGCCCACACCCATCTGCTTCGATTGCCAGCAGAAACACCGCATGAGTTTCCGTAATGGTCGTAATCTTTACAGTCGCACATGCAATAAAACCGGAGAGAAGATTCTTACGGTTTATGCACCGGAGAAACCGTACAAAGTATACAGTCAAAGTGCCTGGTACGGTGACGGATGGGATGCCATAGAGTACGGGCGGGATTTTGATTTCTCCCGTCCGTTTTTTGAGCAATTCAAAGAACTACAGCTGGAAGTACCGCGTTGCGCACTGCTGAATATAAACCCCGAGAACAGCGACTACTGCAACATGTGTGCCGGCAATAAAAACTGCTATCTCGTGTTTGGCGGGGACTACAACGAAGATTCTCTGTACTGCACCATGAACATGCACAATAGAAAACTCATAGATGGTGACTACAGCAACGAAAACGAGGGATGCTACTGGCTCTTCAATTCTCACCACTGCTACGGCACCCAGTTCGCATTCGATAGTAGTAACTGCAGCAACTGCGCGTTCATCAGCAACTGCATAGGCTGCACGGATTGTATTCTGTGTACAAATCTCAAGCAGAAAACATTTTGCATACGCAATGAGCAACTCACCAAAGAGCAGTACAGGGAACAAAGGCAAAGCCTCCTGGATGGTGGATACAAGCAACAGCAAGAGAACATACGCGAACATGAGCAGCAACGCTCCATGCGTGTGGTAAAGAGCCACTACACACTCTCGTGTGAAGACTGCAGCGGTGACTACATTACGCACTCCAAAGGATGCAAAAACTGCTTCTTTGCATGGAACTGCGAAGACCTTGTAAATGTGATACTCGCAGAAAAACAAAAAGATTGTTTCCATTGCAGTTACATAGGAGGAGAAGGCGGCATGCGAAATTTTAATCAGGTGGCAACCATCAACGGGAACGAATGCCAATTCTCCTACTTTACAAATGACAGTTACCATTCGGAGTACTCCGACACTGCCTTTTACTGTAAGTACGTCTTTGGTTGTGTGGGCCTGCGTCACAAGGAGTACTGCATCTTAAATAAGCAGTACACAAAGGAAGCTTTCCTTGTTCTGCGGGAAAAGATCGTTGCACATATGAAGAATACCGGCGAATGGGGCCGGTTCTTCCCAAAGCATCTCTCCTGTTTTGCCTACAATGAATCGACGGCGCATGAGTACTACCCTCTTACAAAAACAGAAGCTCTGGCACAGGGGTACCTATGGAGAAAGGAGGAAAAAGAAAAACCAAAAGTGGAAAAAGTGATCCCCGCCTCTACGCTCCCGGATGACATCGCAGATATTCCCGATGATATTCTGAACTGGGCCATTCTCTGCGAAAAAAGCGGCAGACCGTTCCGGATTGTGAAAGCAGAATTACAGTTTTACAGAGAGATGAACCTGCCTGTACCGCATCTGGAACACAGTGAACGCTTTGCGATCCGTATGCAGCTCATGAATCCCTTCCGCCTATACAAACGTCCCTGTGCTATATGTGGCAAGGAGATGAAAACAACATACGCACCCGAGAGACCGGAAAAGGTGGTGTGCGAATCCTGCTACCTCGATACTGTCTATTAGACAAATGACTCATGTATTCCTTCTGGATTCGCCCTGAGCGAAA
>PFDR01000020.1:14820-29134 GCA_002772545.1 Candidatus Peregrinibacteria bacterium CG10_big_fil_rev_8_21_14_0_10_49_10
CCCTGTCACGGGGGCGGGGGAAGCTCCGCATATGCGGAGCAAGGGGTGGGGCTGTTGCTGCAATTACGTGCACACCTCCTTACTCATCTCCCACATCACCCCATGCCATGTGCGCATGGCATCTGCAAGTGCGGGATTTTCTATGCGAATGACCGTGGCTTCGTCCGAGAAGGTGAAGATAGAGACTTCGTGTTCAAAAATAATGACGTCTACATCAAAGTCCACACCCTTTGGCAGGAGCCGTACCTCGTACTCTTCATGCGGCGGAACTTCTTGAAGGTAGATCTTTGCCGCATCATTATTGACCAAAAGATCTTTTCCACGGAGAATTGCGTCCTTTCCAAAGAGCATGTGCACTATGTTGCCGCCAAAGGCTTCCCAGTCTATTTGGGGATTGAAGAAAGAGACGAAAGGACGTGTGAGCACGTCACGATACACGTGCTTAATCCCCTCCAGACCGTGCATGACGGTGACACGGGGCTGGCCGGTAAGTGGAGGAGTGAGGGAAGAGAGAAAAGGGAGAGCTCCTTCTACCAGAGTCTGCAGCCCTTCGAGTTCCTGCTCACGGTTTTTAAGATAACTCAGGAGACGCTCGGGCGGCTCTGCTACAAAGTGAATAATCTTGCCGCGCTCAATTTCGGAGACGAGTCCTTTCTTCTTTAAGTCTCGGAGGATGATGTACGTGTGACTGCGCGACTGCTTCGCCGTCTTCGCAATATCTGTCGCCCTTCCTATTTTCATAGCGAGGAGGGCGAGATAGACCTCGATCTCTTTCTCCTCTAAGCCAATGCGCTTCAGAAGTTTACGGACACTGCTATGAGCCATAAGTGTTGCGTCTTTTGCCATGGAACCAGTATAGCAGATTGTTGTCTATATTTGTAGACAATTATATATTTTGGCTTAATAAGTGTCTTACCAAAGCCAAAATTTCTTGTAAATATTTACTTTACAATATTATGATACCAGGTCAAAATGAGCGCACTGGTTCAGTCCATCACCTCTATTAAATTATGCAACAAACCCCGAACCAATCCACTTCGGCAAGCTCAGTATCTGGTACGGGGCATGCCTGCGCCCACTGTTCACAAGCCTTCGATGTGACAGAGGAAGATCTCCAGATGCTCGATGCACTCTCCCCCATCATCGGTGGGAAGAAGTACCCTCTTCCTCCTCCCACCATCTGTCCGGAGGAACGTGAGAGGATGCGCCTGGCGCAGACGAATCACATAAACCTCTACGAGCGCACCTGCGACCTAAGTGGCGAGAAGATGATCAGTTCTATTTCTCCCGATAAGCCTTTCAAAGTGTACAAACAGGAACAGTGGTACAGCGATCGGTGGGATCCGCTCGAGTATGGGAAGGAATTTGACTTCTCACGTCCGTTCTTTGATCAGTTTAAGGAACTTTCGTGGAGTGTGCCGAAGCCTGCCTTGTTTACGGCCTTCCAGTATGACGAGAACTGTGCCTACACGAATAACGCAGGGAAGAATAAGAACTGTTACCTTATTTTCGACTCCGATGAAAACCGCGACTGCTACTACAGCTACAGCTTAAATGGATGCGTGGACTGCTCGGACTGCTACCGCGCCCGCAAGTGCACGCTCTGCTGCGAGTGCATAGACTGCGTGCAGTGCTATGAGAGCATCTACCTGCAGGACTGCGAAAACTGCAGCAATTCTGCGTTCTTAAAAAACTGCATTGGCTGCAAGAACTGCCTCATGTGCAGTAACCTGCGGAACAAGGAATATTACGTGGAGAATAAGAAGGTGACACCGGAGCAGTTTGCAGAATACCGTGCATTGCTCGGCAGCAGAAAAAGTCTACAGAGAGCCGGTGAGCGCTTTGCCAAACTCAAGCTGGAGTACCCGCAAAAGTACATCCATGGCGTGCAGATAGAGAATGTCGTGGGTGACTATCTGGTGAACAGCAAGAACGCGTACATGTGTTTTGACAGCGAAGACCTCTGGGATTGCCGCTATGTGTACCAGGGCTTTATGCCACTCAAAAACTGCATGGACCTCCAGGAGTGCGGAGAGGGCGAGCGCCTCTACAACTGTTCTGTGGTGGGTTACAACGCCAACAGTCTTATAGGGTGTGACCAGTGTCTGCAGCAGGTGAGCGATCTTCTGTACTGTACACACTGCTTTCACTGTACAAATTGCTTTGGATGCTCGGGTCTGCGCAACAGGAAGTACTGCATATTCAACAAACAGTACACCAAGGAAGCGTACGACGCTCTGGCCGGAAAAATGATCGAGCATATGCAGAAGACGAATGAGTGGGGCCAGTGCCTTCCCATGGAAATGAGCATGTTTGGGTACAACGAAAGCACGGTGCAGGAGTACTTCCCCCTCACAAAACAGGATGTAGAGGCAAGAGGATGGATGTGGTCTCCTGTACCGGAGCAGAAGGATGCGCATCCGGGGCCCTTTAGCAATGTTCCGGATGACATCGGCGATACTACGGAGGCTGTCTGCAAAGGCATCTACCAGTGCCCGGTGACCAAGAAGGCCTTTAAGATTGTGGAACAGGAACTGGAACTGGCCCAGAAGTTGCATATTCCCCTTCCGGTTACATCATTCTTCCAGCGGCACAAAGAGCGCATGGCCCTGCGCAATCCCCGGAAACTGTGGAAGCGCACATGCAGCAAGTGCAGCAAAGAGGTAATCACGAGCTACGCACCGGAGAGACCGGAGGAGATTGTGTGCGAGGAGTGTTATGCGAAAGCAGTCTACTGAGAAGGCAGAAGGCAGAAATCAGTTTTACTCTGCCTTCTGCTTTCTGCTTTCTGTTTGCTTCCCATCACATCAAACAGAAAATGAAAAATCTGACTCAAGTCCGCCTGTTTTATTTTAAGCCCTACCTGGCTGTCTTTGTACGTGGCAAGATACACAGAATGCCCTACAAGAAAGATGTTCGTTGTGCCACGGGCAATAGGAAGATTACTCATATCTAATTGACTGAAGGGAATGCCCCGCACATGTTCGGGAACCAGCCCTCCCGTGGCTTCGAAAACATCCACCTGAATGCGACGACCCTGTAGATCTTCAAAGAATGACCGTACCGTTTTGCTCAGTGGCTCGTCCCCCACCCATTCTTCGAAGGTATTGGAACTGAGCATGCGCATCTGCCGAAGGTTTTCCTGCTTGAGTTCATAGAGGATGTTGCGAAAGAGGGCCTTTATGCCCGCTTCGCCTTCGAACATCTGAAGTTTGGGGATAGTATCCTCTTCGCTTTTGAGTGACTGGAGAATGTTGAGAACAATAGGGAGCTGATCGATCAGCCGTTCATACTCCTCCACATTCTCCTTGAGGTAGCCCTCTATGGCATCAAAGTCTTCTATGCCAAAGCACTGCACGGCGTCACGCACATAGGTTTTTACAAATCCGCGTTCAGCCAGTTTTTTCAGATGTTTATAGGTAGTAATGCGATCAAGATTACAACGGCGTGCAATCACCGAAGCCGGTTGAACACCCAGTTCCGCAAGAACCGTGTAGATGTTCTGTTCCTTCTCGGTAAAGTCGAGTTTGGAGAGGTATTGGGAAAGCATAGGGCTAGGGATTAGGGATTAGGGACTGGCAATCGGGATGAGATTCTGGACGAGTAACCAGTAACCAGTAACTCCCCGATTCCTGAACTGCAACCAAAGAGCAACCATCAAGCTTTTTCAGGAACCAGTATACCATTTCTGTTGTTCATAGTGAAGAACAGTTTACATATCCTCTACATATAATTATAAATATATCATCATTTTAAGCCATTTTCCTTACTCTTTTACTGTTCTTGTTATGGAACGCAATTGTAAACGATGCCAGGCAGGGTTCACCGTTCAGCCCGATGAAGAGACATTCCTCCGGAAGATGACATTCGCCTTTGGAACGAAAACAATCAACCCTGCTCTCCCTGTTTACTGCCCCGATTGTCGGTGCCTGGTTCGTACATGCCACCGGAATGAACGGAATATGTATAAAACACGCTCTGCTTTCTCCGGCAAAGACATCATTTCGCTCTACCACCCCAATGCACCGTTTACCGTCTACGAACAGGAGGAATGGAAGAGTGATGCCTGGGACCCTCTGGAGTACGGCCGGGACTTTGATTTTTCAAAGCCTTTCTTTGAACAATTTGCAGCACTCCAGAAAGACGTGCCCCGCATGGCACTCATTACAGTGAGTAATGAAAACTCCGGCTTTACGACCGGAACGGCCTACTGCAAAAACTGCTACCTCATCAATTCATCGGAGTACTGCGAAGACTGTTACTACGGCAAGCTGCTGCAAAAGTGCAAGGATTCCGTAGACTGCAGCTATCTGTACGACTCGGAACTCTGTTACGAATGCTTCAGCTGTTACGAGAGCTACAACTGTACGTTCGTTGCATTTTCCCAAAACTGTAATGACTGTCTCTTCTCCAGTAACCTGCAGTCCTGTAAAAACTGCTGCCTGTGTACCAACCTCATCCAAAAGGAATATCACTTTTTAAATGAGCCCCTGAGTAAGGAGGAGTACCGGAAGAGATTAATGGAGTTCCGGGGGAACTATGCTCTCACAGAACGTATGAAGCAGCTCTGGAAGGAAAAAATGACAACTATGCAGCGGAAGTATGGAAACATTGTACATTCCGAAGAGTGCACAGGTGACTACATCGAACACTCTAAAAACTGCCATGACTGCTACGATGTAAATGAAAGTGAAGACTGCCGGTATGTACAGGTGGGAGTGAATGTGAAGGATAACTACGATTGCAGCAATATGTATCTGAAACCTGAGCTCTGTTACGAAACATTGGGAACCATAGAGGTATACAACGTGGCCTACTGTCTCTTTGTTTTCAATTCAAAAAATCTCCTCTACTGCGACTACTGCTTTCACTGTACGGACTGTTTTGCCTGCACAGGCCTCACGCGAAAGCAGTACTGCATCTTCAATAAGCAGTACGCAAGGGAAGAGTATGAGAAACGCGTGCCTGAAATTGTGAAGCAGATGGAGGAGAATGGCGAATGGGGTCTCTTCTTTCCCTCACAAATTTCACCGTTTAGCTTTAATGAATCGCTGGCTTATGAGTACTTTCCGCTCACGAAGTCAGAGGCTGCATCTCAGGGACTTCTCTGGAGAGAAGCAGATGCCAGGGACTACAAACCTCAAACCATCGCCTTCCCCGAAAGCATACAAGATGCACCTGACTCCATAACACAGGAAATATTTGCCTGTGAGGACTGCACAAAAAACTTCCGGATCATTCCACAGGAACTGGCATTTCACCGGAATCATCTGCTCCCCCTGCCCCATGTATGCCCCGACTGCAGGCACAGGGAACGCATGCGGCTCCGAAACCCCCGCACATTGTACAAACGACCCTGCGGGAAATGTAAAAAGGAGATGCAAACGACCTATGCACCCGATAGATCTGAAGTGATTCTATGTGAGGAGTGTTATAGAAAGGATGTGTACTGAGCGGCAAGCGGCAAGCAGCCAGTAATATACTTGCCGCTGACCACTGACCGCTTTTCGGCTCTCAGGATTGAACAAGTACCCCTTTCCTGTGCTATATTGAACGCCAATGGCCAACCTGCACCATCTCCACATTGTGATCCCCCAGGGGGAAGAGGGTAAGCCAAAGATGGAATCTAAGTTCCAGGAATTGCTTATAAGCCTGCGCAATACGGTTACAGGTGTGATGTTTTCCTTTGAGTACTTTGGGCACGAGCAGTACACCTACTTTTATGTCACCGTCGCTGAAAACTTTAAAAAAACGATAGAAGGGCTCATGTACTCCATTTTCCCGGATGCGGAGATCAATGAAACACAGGACTTTACCAAGCAGTACGATGTGGA
This sequence comes from Candidatus Peregrinibacteria bacterium CG10_big_fil_rev_8_21_14_0_10_49_10, assembly GCA_002772545.1. GTDB lineage: Bacteria > Patescibacteriota > Gracilibacteria > Peribacterales > Peribacteraceae > GWB1-54-5. The sequence continues at coordinate 20,655 of PFDR01000020.1, forward strand.
ACACCAGGTTGTAGCAGGTGTGCACCTCAAGTTACGGGAGAAGGATGTGTACCCTATTCGCACCTACGACCAATTTGAGGACGACAGCATGTCCCGGCTCTTTTCCGTGATTTCAAAAATACAGTCCGGAGAACAAGTCTGGGTACAGATCAACGTAGAACCCCATGACGATACGGCCAGATTCCACCTCTTTCGGAACTGGAGATTTGTGTTTGTACGCATCAAGAAGTTCTTCTCTATTCGCGACCGTATGCGAAAAGAGGGACTTAAAGGCATTAACCAGGTGCGTTTTGACCTTGCAAAGGAGAAGGAGAAAACCAAGCCCTTCCGTGTGAGCATCCGCTGTGCCTATGTTGGCAATAATGCCGCAGAGGCAAGCCAAAAACTCAAAGCCGTGGTGAACAGTTTCTACCACTTTACAGATACCGATATCAACGGGTTTCAGGAAAGCAAAATCTCCATCAGTCCCTCATTTGTGAAACAATTCCAGTCCCGTAAGCACGCTACAGATTTTATTTTGAGCGCCAAAGAGGTAGCCACACTCTACTACTTTCCCAATGCGGATATTGTTCCGCATATTGTTCACGTACTTGCGCGCAAGTCGGATCCCCCGCAGGATTTGCCGCATGCCAACGAACCCAATGTGAGCGGCTTTGGCATCACCAACTACCACAATAACCTCGTACAATTTGGTATCCGTCGCGAAGACAGGCGCAGACACCTCTATATCGTGGGCAAGTCGGGTGTGGGCAAGAGCAAACTCCTGGAGCTCCTTGTAAATGACGACTTACAGGGTGGACATGGCATAGGTGTACTGGATCCGCACGGAGATTTGGTGGATGACATTCTGCGGCATGTGCCGAAAAATCGCATCAATGACGTCATAGTCTTTGATCCCACAGATACGGACTTCCCCATTGCCTTTAATCCACTGGAGAAAGTGGACTCTGCCTACAAGATGCAACTGACCATTGGTATTTTGGATATCTTTAAGAAACTCTTCGGAAGCAACTGGTCGGACCGTCTGGAGCACGTGCTGCGCTATACCATTCTGGCTCTGTTAGACAGCCCCAACACCACCGTGCTCTCCATCCTCAAAATGCTTTCCGATAAAAACTACCGCCAGAAGATTGTGGCACGTATAGAAGATAACGTTGTAAAAAGCTTCTGGGTGTCGGAATTTGCCGCATGGTCCGAGAAGTTTGATGCGGATGCCATTACCCCTCTGCTTAATAAGGTGGGACAATTTGTAGCCACCAATATGATGCGTAACGTGGTAGGACAGCCGGAAACCAAGTTTGATATTCGCGATATTATGGATAATCGCAAAATCCTGCTCATGAAGGTTTCTAAGGGTCTTTTAGGAGAAGAGAATTCACAGCTCATGGGCGCCATGATCATCACAAAAATCTATCAGGCAGCTATGAGCAGGGCAGATATGCCCGAGGCGGAGCGCAGCGACTTCTACTTTTACGTGGACGAATTCCAGAACTTTGCAACAGACACATTCTACGAAATTATGTCGGAGGCCCGTAAATACCACTTAAACCTGACTATCGCACACCAGTATATGGGTCAGCTGAGCCAGAAAATACGCCAGACGGTCTTTGGCAACGTCGGCTCCATGATCAGTTTCCGTGTAGGAGCAGAGGATGCAGGAGTGATGGCAGAGGAATTTGCGCCCATCTTTAAAGAGCGCGACATCATTAATCTGGGAGTACGGGAGTTCTACACGAAAATGTCTGTAAAGGGCGAGATTCGTGAGCCTTTCTCTGCGCGTACCATGGATATTCCAGCAATGGAAGAAGATAATACGAAGGCAATTATTGAGCAATCCCGACAGAAGTATTGTCAGCCTAAGGCAGTGGTAGAAGAGGAAATGCGAAAATGGGACGAAGCAGCGACAAAACCACCCAGCGAAGAAGAGCTGGCTATGGTAGAGGAGAAGTTTGAGGAACCCATCATCTAGTGTAAGAACTTCATTACCCTGATACTGTTCCAGAGCCAAATCGCGAGTTACTACGTTATTCGTACCTTTTTTCCTACTCAATAACTTCATTTCCTCATAACTAATCCTAAAGTACTTATTTTCGCCGAGCCCTATTAAAAGCCAAAAAGTAGAAATATAGACTGTATAAAAATATGATTCAACAATACAACTGCGGCTCTGGCTAGGGCTCTTTCTTGCATAAGCGTCTGCCGGTGAGTACGATGACATGATTTGCTCGTTTAAAACGAATAGCAAATCAAGGCCATCAGCCTAATGACCCTTACGGTCTCAAGCACACAAATACTCACACACATACGCCCGTTCGGATGGGCATACAGAACTTCCATCCGAACGGGCTCGATCCTTCTCACCACAGAAAACCGTAGAGAGAATGCCCGTCATACATATGCAACCATGCTCCTCCCAATCACCCTCCTTTGTTGGGCACAGGACATCGCATGTCACTGTGATGAGCATTCTCTCTGCTATGCAATGTTCGTATCGCCACAGTGAGGACGCGTGGCGCTATGCACTCCTTACTCCCCAGTGCCCTCTGTCGCCCTTGTGCACAGTCTAAAAGGGCCGGTCCGGGGACTTCGTCGGTTGCGAGGAGAAACAAGAAACCAAAGCATGGCAGTGGGTTGGGGGCTCCTCCCCTCACTGACCTCCCCATAGACTCAGGTGCACATGTTTGCTCCTGATAGTCCGAGGTCACACACAAAAACAAAAAGGGCCGGCTTGCCGGTCTTTTTTGTATATGGAATGTTGTATGTGGGGTTTTTATTTCTTCTCATGTAGTAGTAACCACTCTTTTCTCCATGCACCATGCGCATACTCCCCCACTTCTCCGGAAGCAGGAAGAACGCGGTGGCAGGGAATAAGAATAGAAAGCGGATTGCGGCCGACTGCGGAACCCACTGCACGTACAGCCTTAGGATGACCAATGGCTTCCGCAATCTCTCCGTAGGTTACAGTGTTTCCGTAGGGAATAGACATAAGATATTCCCACACCTGCAGCTGAAAGTCTGTACTGTGGAGTGCAAGGGGTAGGGAATGAAATTGGTGCTTATCTGTTGAGAAATAGGCATGCAGCTGGTCTATGCACGGCTGCAGAATGTCATACAGACCGGCATCCGGCTTCTCCTCTTCTATGAATGTGATGGAAAAAATGCCCCGCTGCGATCCCCGCACTTCCAACAGGCCAATGGGGCTTGGGTAGTAGCCGCGTACATGCGTGGAGAGGCCTGGCATATTCCTATACTAAACCAACTCCATGAAGAACGAAGGAAAATGGAAAAGGAATCGACATACCACCTAATTCTGTATTCTTCATTCTTCATTCTGTACTACAATAGAACCATGTTCCACTTCTTTAAACACTCACTCTCGTATGTCACACAACAGCAAGCCCGATCCGCAGGATCCGGTCTGCTTTTTAATGGCATGCTCTGCATTTTATTTGCTCTGGCTATACTGGCAAATCCGGACCTGCTTGCCTTCCTCGTTGCTGTATTTTTGATGATTGTGGGCGTGTCTCTTCTCACGACGTGGTGGAAAGTACGGCATTGGGCAAAAAAACTGTAACTTCAGTCTTTTAGATTGATACATACCAATATCCTGAAAAGGTTATATCACTTCGCTTTTAAACTGCTACTCATAGCTCAATGTATTTCATACTATATTTCTCATAAGTGAAAGCTACGAGGCATCCTCCTTCGTCCGCTTCTTAGCGGACTATGGACGACAGGCAAGAGGAGAAAATAAAAGAAATGATGTGGTATCAGTCTGAAATGGAAGTGGTATCAGATACAATTTTTCAAGGAAGTATCCTGCGCAACGCTCTGCGAACCATATAACCATATAACAATGTGTCACTGTCACCAATCATTGTTCCTCTTTTACATCCAGATACTCCCGTACGGCTTCTAGCCACGGATTCTCCTTCCAGATGAGTCTGCCGTGGGGAGATTCCGGCTGCAACCAGGCTTCCGGAAGGACCGCAATAAGCTCCTTGTAGATGCGTGCTTTTGCATCACTGTCACCCAGTAGGTCATAGCAATGAAGAGCGATTCGATAGTGCACCACTCCGGCAGGGCTCTTTGCAGCTGCCTGATCTAAGAGAATATGTACACTCTCTGCTTCTCCGACTATGGCCTTTTCCCATGCCCGTAGCAGGAATGCCATACCATCCTCTCCTCCGGTGAGTTGCTCCAGCTCGGTAAGTTGGCTTGCTATAAGGCTATGAACTGTCTGAACTGCCTGCGTATCCGCTGCATTCTCCAGGGCAAAAAGATCCGTTTCTATGGACTGCGTGAGAATGTGACGATCGAATCGAAATGCATCCACAGCTTCCGCATAGGCATTTACAGATTGGACAAGATTGCCCGAGGTAAACCACTGCTCTGCCCGTTCCATGCGCAGACGTGCCTGCACCCACTGGCCCATAACAACGAGGAGAACGACCAGGAAGAGTGAGAGGAGGAAAAGGAATGGCTTTTCGCTTTTTGGAGCTACGTCCTGCGGCAAAATACAGCCAAGCATCATACCTACTATGAGCCAGAAAAACGCCGCAGTCACAGGAACATCAAATCCAAAAAGAAGTGCAATGCTTGCGGCAAGAATCGAGAGGAACCCCGCAAGATAGTAGCGATGCATCCCGGACTCTTTGCGCTTTTTCCATAGCGAGCGCAAAAGCGTGCAGAGAAGACCGTAGTACGCAAGCAACCCCAGAGGTCCGAGCGTGAGGAGGAGATCCAGCGGTTTGCTGTGTGCACGGTCTATACGTGTCGTGAGGGATTCCACTTTGAGGAGATCATTTGTCATATGACGTGCCGAGAGAATGCCAAATGTTTCAAGACCGTACCCAAGCGGTCGCTGAGAAATCATCTGCACGCTGCTCTGCCAAATGAGTGCACGTGCTCCGAGTGATCGACCTGTTTCGGTGGGAACCGAGAAACGCATGTGTGTTTTATAAAGTCCAAATGCCGCCAGGAGCACGGCACAAAGAATGCTTACAAACCATTTCTTACGGCTCATAGGCTGAAAACGGCCATGCATCCAGCAGGGAACAAACAGGAAAGCAATGCCAATACCAAGCAGGGCACTGCGACTCACTGTTGCAAGAAGTACCACCACATTGCAAAGGAAGAGAAGAAGGCCCGCTCTCCTCCACCTTGTGGAAGCGAAATCTGCGGAGAGAAGAACGAATGGAATAGTGAGTACGAGGAAAAGACCCAATGTATTTGGTTGCCCTACAAACGAAAACGTACGACCGAGAAACACCTCTCCTGCCCATAGGAAAGAAAGAACATCCAGATGCAAAACCTGGAGCAGTCCGTAGAGCACAATACCGATGTTCGTTATGAGAATAGCCTGTACGAGCACGCGTCTTCCCTCGCCACTCGTGCCTGCCAACAGGCCAATGAGCGCTATGCAGAGGTACAGGATGTAGGTAAGCACACCCTCAAACCGTGGTGATGCCCCAAAAAAACTGAGCATCGGTGCAACAGACCACAGCAGAGAGAGCAGAACCGTAAGCAGAAAAAACAAAAGCCACTTTCCGGCGCTGTGAGAGAGCAGACGCGAAAGAAGCGCCGGAGGAGATCCAAAGAGGAGTGATGTGAAAACGACGAGTGTGACAAAACTCAGCACCAGCACTTTGGGTAAATCAAAGGAAAGAGAAGGCAGAGGAAGAACAATCCACGCCGCTACAGCAAGCCCCGTGGCAAAGAGGAGGAGCGGAAACCGGGAAATGCCCTGTGTATCACTTCTGTCAAGAGGCTCCATATGGTACAATGATAGGATACTTTGCGCTTAAACACACATTTTCATGTCCACAGTCCGAACACTCTCCCGGCACCGACGCAAGGCAGCAAAGAAGCAGAGTAAGCTCCACAGGCGCTCAAAGCGTGTGGCCAAACATGACTGGCAACCCCTTACAGTTTTGTGCATAAGCCTTACGGTTGCAACAGCACTCATCACACATGAATCCATCACCAGAGCAAATGTACTCCCCCCACTCGATAATTTCCACATACAACCAGTCAGCGAAACAGACATACAGGTAGGCCAGAGCGTGCGCCTGACAGCCGAGGGGTACTATGGCACATCTCCCGTAGTGGTGAAGGCACAGTGGAATCTTCTCGGAGGGGAGCCACTGGGATACTTTGTAGACTGTGCAGAAAAACAGGACTGTACGTTTGTAGCTACCAGCCCGGGCACAGCAGTTATAGAAGCAAAAGCAAATGACCAATTTGCTCATGTGACTGTAGAAATTCAGGGAACACCAGAGGATGCGTCCTCTCTGTTTACGGATGAACTCCCTTCCTGGGCAGCACAGCCCATAGAAAACCTCTACCGCCGCAAGATTATTCGGGGATACGAAGATGGTCGTTTTGGCAGCGCCGATACTCTCACAAACGGTCAACTCATTACACTTATAGGAAGAATGCTCCTGAATGTAGAGCTGGTCGCTGCGCCACAAAACTGCCAGCAGTACTACAATGATGTGCCGGCTGACCACTTTGCTTACACCGCAGCCTGTCTTTTTTGGCAACGGGGATGGTCGACATCGCTCAGTCAACTTGGTGTGGATGAAAAAACAAAGCGTGCCGACACAGCGCAGCTTTTACACCAGATTTTTGCATCCCAGTTCCTGCAGAACTGGCACATGACACTGGGAGACATACTGGAAAATGGACAGGTCTTTCGTGATGTTCCCACGGACCACTACGCATTTTACGAAAGTGCCGTGCTTAAGCGTGCTGGTATTGTGGCCGGATACCCCGACGGCCGCTTTGGCCCGGAAGCAACGCTCAACCGCGCGGAAGCGGCGGCAGTCGTGGATCGTGCTATGCAGAAAGCGGAAGCTATGGGTATAAGACTCGAGTGAAGTACGTACAAAATCTCATGGAAAAATTCTTCTAGAGGAGTTTCCCAAAAGTCCCCCTCCAGACTTTTCGCAGTAATCCGACCTGCTCTGCAGGGGCAATGGGTGGTTGTACAATTTCCAGACGATAGACGCTCTTATTTTTACTGAGAGTGTAAAGCCAGTAGGAACCGTCACACATGCTATCTATACGGTCTATGCCGGAAGTATGGGATGGAGATTTCTCATCTTTGCCAGGAGGAAGAACATACAAACAGTGCCCCTTGTGTACCCCGCCTTCAGGCGCACCTTCACCATGCCATGCCGTACCAAAAAAACCCTCACTCTCATCAGTTCTCTGCCCTGTTGAAGGATCTATACGATAGGCACGTACGTCCGTACCAATTTCCACAAGGGGTACAGAGTCGATATCTGCATTGAAAACCTGTGGTGGAGCAGCCGATTCTGAATGGTCTACAGACATAGTTCTATCCTCCAAGACAGGAAGAGAGCGCACAAGTCTAGATCAGAGAGAAAATTTATGTCTTGTTTTTCGAAAGAAAAGGAATGTGCTCCAGTGCCCGGAGTACCACATCTTTCTTTTCTGCGTCAGAATGCACGTCCGGAGGACCGCTGAGTGTTTTTGCAACTATGAGCTCAAACTGCTTCTTTTCGGCAAAAGCGAGATCGGGGTAGTGCACAAAACACACACGGGATTCCCGATGGTTAAAGCAGGCAACGGTATCTCCGGCAATAATTTTTTCGTATGAAAGAGGGTAGGAAAATTCCGCAACCAGCACCGTCTGGCGGTACTCAAAATGGTCCCGGGACTGAAAGCGCCTCCCTAGAGGAGTATTGCAACTGAGCACCCGCAGAAATATTTTTCGCTTTCTGCGTTCTTTTGCATAGCGTTCATGCAGGGCCATATGTGTTCCTTCTTCCTGCTCCCTCTGTGCAATGGGCATGTATGAAAAAAGCTCCTTGTCTGTGAGATCAAGGAGCTTTCTGTAGGCTTTCTCCATTCCTTCCTGCCCTTCGAAGTACTCAATGTGCGGACGGGAGAGATTGAGCTGTATACCGCTCACAAAGGATTCAAAATCCTGCTCCCTGCGGTGGAGAATCTGTTTTCTGGAGTGAATGTCTCTCCGCATCCAGTTGCGCATACTCTCCGGAGAAGAGAGGACAAATTTCGGCGAACCGTTCACCTGCTGCCTGGCAATAATGCTCCGCTTCAGCAGTTTTTTTACCGCCTGATCCAGTGCGCCTGTACTCTTGCCGGTTTTTGCCGCAAGAGTCCGGAGTGTCATGGCTTCTCCGGTAAGCAGATGAATGAGGACCAACAGTTCGGAAGGCGAAAATCCCGCTTCATCCGTCAGGTATTTTTCGATGCTGATAGGTAAAGTATTCATAGCAAACAAGTAATATACAGGACTTATTTCTATTGTCAAATTCTCTTTTCCTGCTGAATTGCAAAACCAGATCTTGCTTTGCAGATGGCATCTGCAAGAGTACGGCCTTAGGAACTTAATAAGCGCGCACACCCCACACACTCCTGTTCGACGGGAGGATAGAACGTGAAGCTCCGCCAGCTTACGCAGGCGGTTTCTTCCACTACGCCTGCGG
>PFDR01000048.1 GCA_002772545.1 Candidatus Peregrinibacteria bacterium CG10_big_fil_rev_8_21_14_0_10_49_10
TTTCTGACCTCCGTGACCGTGCCCCTTGATAAACTCCTCTCGTACCTCCTCCACTAAAAATCCACAGGCTTTGGCTTGCTCCAGTATGTGCTTAGGAAGTTCAACGGGAAACTGCATGTTGAGTGCCATCATAACAAATCAGGAATGAGCTTTAACCCTTGACACAAGAGTTACAAAATACTGTAATATAAAAGATCCTTCACACCTTCACACACCGTACAACTCGACTATTAAGAAAGGAGGCCTCAACATGGCCAAGAAACAACCTCGCCCCTGGGTCTTCTTCCCGAACTTCGGGAAGGCCAACTTCCTCTGGGTGGTGATGTGGATCCTCTGGATTCCATTCCTCATCCTTCGAGCCATCATGATGTGGCTCGGCATCATCCGCCGAACGTTCGATGATGACGCACGGAAGCAGGACATCGTCCTCTGGGGATACAGCAACTGGATCATGGCATGGATCGTCATGGCCGCGGGCCCCGTACTTTGGGGCATCGACCAGCTCTTCGATGCAGACCCGGTTGCGCTCAACTGGGCGTTCTGCGCCGTAGGGTTCGTCTTCCTGATCGCAGTGGTCCCCCAGAAATTCAAGGCTCTGCACTGCCTGATCTACGGATTGATCATCGCAGTCATCTGCCTTGGAGGGCTGGTGTGGTTCCTGTACGACGGCACGAACATCTTTGTGCCGGTACGTGACTACTTCAGCGATGTTGAGACGGCATTCTCCGGAAAGCTGTTTCTGAAAATCAGCGGCCTTCTGGCACTGGTCATTCTCCCACTCGCGTGGATCTGGGCCTTCTGGGACGGACGATGGGTAGTCACCGCCAACGGGATCTACCACAAGCGCGTCCTTGGGAGAACCACGCTGTACAAGCACTCCCAGATTCGCTTCCAGGAGGACTTCGAGCACATCCCAAGATGGCTCATTCTGTTCGGCGGTGGAAACCTCCGAATTCTGCGAACAAACGGAGCCCTCATTGAAGAGGTGCCCAACATCCTGTCCCTCGCACTGCGCTGGCCCAAAATCATGAAGTTGTGGGAGGCAGTACAAACGTCAAGCGAAGGAGCGGCAGTGGATGCCGATGATGATGAAGGCGAGGCTCATGACGAGCCCACGTAACCTGTGAAGGATCGAAACCGGGTGACTCTCGTAGTCACCCGGTTTACCATGAGTGAAATCGAATGGTTTCACCTGAAAATCCACTAGTACAGTATGCAACCGGTGTGTTATTATGTAAAAAATCGACAAAATTTAAGTGAATAGATAACTACGTAAAGGTCATTTGACAATTCATTGTAACTGTAGTTAGTATCCTTGCCATTTTACTCATTCCCTTATTCTCTATGTCTCCGCGTTCCCTAGAGGCAGTACCATTCACCGATCGAAGTACCAGTAATCAGATAGTGACACTTCCCGGAGGTGAAACAGGCTACTCGCTTGCCGGCCAGTTGGACCCAGAAGAAGCGAAGCACATCACCATTATCAACCATGGACTTCCCAATTCCCGCTGGTGCATTGGTCCTGCGCACAATATGGCAAAGGAAGAAGGCGTCATGATGCTCTGTCCCGAACGACCGGGATTTGGCAACACGCCCTACAGAACAACAATGAATACCATTCTTGACTATCCCAAGGACATCGAGGCGTTGATCCACGAAATTCGCAGTGGGAACCTCCGTGAGCACATCAATCCCGACATCCCCATTAGCATGATTGGCGTCTCTGGTGGTGCACCGGCCACAGTTGCCTGCGCACACGAACTCCCGGAAGATGCATTAAACAAAATCGTCGTGGTAAACGGCATGGGACCCTACGGTATGGAAGACTCCACAAGAGGCATGCCCTGGTATCAAAAACTCCTCTTCTGGAATGCAAACCACGATAAGTTCCTGCCGCTTCGCCCACTGAATTTCGCCTTCCGTTGGGCAAACCTCGCAGGACTGAAAGTCGTACAAAAACTCACGCAGTGGTTCCCGCAGTGGGCTGTCAAGAAAATGCCGCACGGAAATGCGTACGATACAGACGTTGCTGTCGCGTACAGACAAATGCTACACAAAGACGCATTGGAAGCGACGAAGCAGGGTATTCGCGGTCTCGCACGGGAAATTGTAAAAATCTCAAACGACTGGGGATTTGATCCTGCAAATATTAAAACAGGAAACCGCGTCCATATCTTCTCTGCAACGGAAGATACGTCTGTACCTCCTGCAAACGCCACAAACATCCTTCGGGCAATTGGCGATCCTAAAAAAGCAACACATCAACAGGAAGCGGGGTACGACCACTTGATGGTCTTCAGTATCATGCCGCTTATTCTTGATGACATTTGCGGTCTCGGACTGGAAGATCTCATTGAAGAAGAGAAAGATCTCATCACAACACTGAGAGACTTTAATGGAGGACTGGCTTCGGAAGAAGATTTCCAGCGCGCAGTGGAGGCAGCACGTGCAGTGGAACGCCGACGAAACTAGGAAATTACTTTCCTTATAATGCTAGAAAAGCGGCCTGATATACTCATGCTAAAGGTGGGATGGCCGAGTGGTCGATGGCGCACGCTTGGAAAGCGTGTAATCTCGAAAGAGGTTCGAGGGTTCAAATCCCTCTCCCACCGCCACGTAAAAACACGAAGTGGTTTTACGTGCCACGTAGAAAGCGCAGTAAAACAAGCTTTCTTTACGTG
>PFDR01000080.1 GCA_002772545.1 Candidatus Peregrinibacteria bacterium CG10_big_fil_rev_8_21_14_0_10_49_10
TTTTATCCTATGCCACGCCGATACGTCACCACTGCCATCGATTATCCCAACGCAGCTCCGCACATGGGGCATGTGCTGGAGAAGGTGTTGGCAGATGTGATTGCACGATGGTTCCGACTCAGAGGGGATGCCGTGTTGTTCCAAATAGGAACGGATGAGCACGGCACCAAAATTCAGCGGACTGCAGAAAAGGAGGGAATATCTCCTCAGGAACTCGTTGACCGCAATGTTCCTCTCTTTGAGGGGCTCTACACACGTCTGCATATTTCACACGACAGATTCATTCGCACCACAGATCAAAAAGTGCACTGGCCCACGGTACAGGCACTCTGGAAGAAGCTTGCAGAGGCTGGTGTGCTCGAGAAACGTTCCTACACGGGGTTGTACTGCAGCGGGTGTGAACGTTTTATGACCAAGAGAGATCTTGTAGACGGGGTTTGTCCCAATCATCAGGTGGCTCCCGAGGAGGTGACTGAGGAGAATTACTTTTTGAAGATGAGCGCATACGGGGAGGAATTGAAGAATCTGCTCACCAAAACATGGGATGGCGAGTCGTACCGTATAGTGCCGCAGTTTCGGGGAAAGGAGACGCTTTCCCTTATAGAGCAGGGGCTGGAAGACGTTTCTTTCTCTCGTCCCAGGTCGAGTCTGACGTGGGGGGTGCCGGTGCCCGGTGATGATGAACAGACCATGTATGTGTGGTGCGATGCTCTCACAAACTACATTTCCGGGTTGGGTCTGCTGACCAGTCATTCCGAAACAGAGTGGTGGGACGATGCGACTGTCACGCATGTGATAGGGAAAGACATCGCGCGCTTCCACGCACTCATCTGGCCGCTCATGCTGAAAAAAGCCGGAGTGCGTACGCCTGATGAATTGCTCATACACGGGTTTCTTACCAGTGAAGGACAGAAAATGAGTAAATCACTGGGCAACGTAGTAGTACCGGATGACATCCTCAAGAAGTTTGATGGCAATCCCGATCCACTGCGGTTTTATCTCAGTGCAATGGTTCCCGTAGGCAGAGACGGAGATTTCTCCTGGAAACAGTTTGAGGAACTCTACGATGCGAGAATGCGCAATGACCTGGGGAATCTTTTAAACCGCGTACTCGTCTTACTCAAGAAGGAAGGGGGAGCACTGAGTGCCTTTGGAAAGGATCCCGGGATTATGCATTCGACCTGGAACGACTATACAGATTGCATGAAAGACTATGAGGTCAGTCTTGCAGCAACGCATGCTATTTCTGTTGCTACCAGGAGTAATGTGTATATTTCAGAGAAGCAACCGTGGACTTTAGAAGGGGATGAAAAAATGATCATTCTTACACAGTTGGCAGAGGCTCTGCGCCATACGGCCTTGCTTCTTCTTCCTTTTATCCCCCATACCGCTTACCGCATTTCCACGCAGCTGCATGTGCCTTATGCCGCTGAGATGCTCTCGAAAGAGTTTGTGATTACAGAGCAAATGAAGCAGTGGGGAGGAACGCAGAATTGGGTGCAGATAGGAGAACCTGAAATTCTCTTCCCTTCGCTTGAGGAGGAAGAAGTGAAGCGGTAATGTATCTGCGCTCTCGAAGCTGAATGACCGGAGCTATTGCAGACGGAAAAGAGGCGAGGGGAGCAGCACATTTTATTTCATTCACTTCTTTCTTATGTTTGATCCTATGTCCGAATTGGGCGGTGACCCGCAGACAGATGACGAAACAGCCGTCCCCGTACAGAGCGCTCCTGTGCGCTCAGGAAGCCGGGGAGGAAACGGCAGCTTTGCTCAGGAGTTGCACTCCGTAACCATTCATGCCCGTCAGCGTACGTTTTACATTGATCTCAAAGAATCCGGCCACGGGAAGTTCTTTAAGATTTCCGAAAAATCGCGTGGTGGTCAGAAGACGACCATTATGTTCGATGCAGAGGACCTGGAGAAGTTCATAGAGGCGTTCCAGGAGATGAAAGGGCAACTTTCGTAATTGATAAATGCAATAGAAGCAATACAGGAGATAAAGGGTCATGTATTGCTTCTATTCCCTGTATTGCCTTGCTCGTCTTTTAGAGATCGTCGGTGGGGATGACATACCCATTAACATGGGGGTTGTTGATCATCATGAGCAGCAGAATCTTGGAAGCTTCTGCTCTGGTCAGAAACTGTTCGGGGCGAAATGTGGCGTCTTCGTAGCCTTCCAAAATAGCGTAGTCCACCAGTCGTTGCACAAACGGCGCGAACCAGGCTTCTTCTGGCACGTCTGTAAATTCCTGCTCAAGATATGGATCCTGGAGTGCTTCGAGTCTTGTGGTTTTGAGCAATATCTTCACCGCTTCTGCACGGTTTACCGGGTCATCCGGACGAAACGAGCCATCTTCGTAGCCCTCCACAATTCCCTTTCTTACCGCCGTGTATACGGTCTCTCTCCTCTGCGTTCTCTCATCGGTCTCACGGGGTCTTGCGACATTCGGTACATCGGAAAATACCAGAGACCCTGTGTTCACTTCCTTCGTAATGGGAATGCAACTGGTCAGGAGTGCCATTTTAAGAAGCTCGAAACGTGTAATGTTGCGGTCCGGCAGAAAGACGGTCTTATCCTCCAGGTCATACCCGTCTACCACACGGCGGTAGCCGGGAAGAATCTTTGTTCTGTGCAGCAGGTTTACCGCATGTTCCGACCAGTGACCCGGCAGATCTGCAAAGTACTTGCCCGATCCCGCATAGAGCAGGCAGGGGTTTTCTTCCGGGTCTGTACCTTGCTCCACTTCCTTGCCGTCATCCACACCATCCTTATCTGTGTCAGGCTCGTGAATATCCGTTCCCTGAATGAATTCCTCAAGGTTGGTGAGACCGTCTTGATCTGCATCTGTATCTGCATCGGATCGTTTTTCTTTGGAGAGTCCTTCTGCGATTTCAAACTCATCCGGAATGCCGTCTCCATCGGTATCCGCAGAATACAGCGGATCAAGTGGAAAGGGATCATCAAGATCGTTCACACCGTCTCCATCGGTATCGGCACTAAACTCTGAAGTGCCAATTTTTCTCTCCCGGCCGTTCTTGAGTCCATCGTGGTCACGGTCAAATGTGTCGTCGTCTTCCTGATCGAGTGGATTACGGCCGTTGATAAGTTCCTTTCCGTCTGCCTCTCCGCCGTCATCGGAATCTGCGTCCTGTGGATCTGTTTCTCCCGGGTCCACCACACCGTTGAGGTTGACATCCTCCTGGCTATCCAGCAGGCCGTCCCCGTCGGTATCTATAGGAGCGGCTTGTGCACTTGCAATACCGATGCAGAGCAGAAATGTCACGAGGAACGAAAGAATGCGCATCGGGAAGTAGTATCGCTGAACAGGGAAGTTTCGTCCACTGCATGTACGCAGATGCATGTTCTATTCGTGGCAGAAGAGTTACATGCGTTTTCCTCGTTGCCATTCCGCTCCCGTCATTGGTTTTTTTCCTGATGGCTGTAGCATCCGGATAAAGAGTGTGGTTTGTTCTGCACAAGGCCATGCAAGAGAATCCTCCTCCTGTTTCAGCGCTGTTTCCAGGAGCTTCACTTCCGATCCTTCTATGGTGCATCGCACACCGGGCCAGGGCACAAGGGCCCGCACGCGTCGATCTATATCCTCTGCGGTCATGGTTGCTGTATCCACAAAGCCATCTGATCGTGTGAGCTTTGTACACAGGGAAACATTCTCCTTTCCCTGTGGTCGGGGAGAGAGAGGTTTCTGTAGTGTTTCTGTGAGTAGTGTTGCTCCCATCTTCGCCAGGCGGTCATGGAGGGAAGAGAACGTTTCACGTTTTGTAAGTGATACAGAAACCTGTGCCAGAATGTCGCCGGTATCAAGCTTGGGGGCCATCTTCTGCACCGTGACTCCTGTTTCTGTGTCTCCTGCGAGGAGGGCGTGCTGCAGAGGAGATGCGCCGCGCCAGCGGGGCAGCAGTGATGCATGCAGATTGATGGGAGCCGTTCGGGAAATCTCCAAAATTTCCGTCCGTAGAATTTGTCCGTAGGCCACTACTACAAGAAAGTCGCACGTAAGATCTGCTTGCGCATAGGTGGCATTGATGTCTTCCGGCTGAAAGACGCGAATGCCGTGACGGAGGGCACATTCCTTTACGGGAGAAGGGGTGAGTATCTGTTTCCTGCCTGCAGGTCTGTCTGGCTGTGAAATGACGAGAGACACACGGAAGAAGGAGTCTGCAATGAGCGCTTCCAGTGAGGGGACAGCAAAGGCGGGTGTGCCGGCAAAAACGACGGAAGTAGTTGGAGACATCTTCACTCAGTGTACACTTTTCCCATGTCCAAGAGACCGAAAATGTTGGCGTCCGTCGTGCGGGAAGTCATTGCACCCGTTCTGCGTGAATGCCCCCGTGCATGTGGCGTGGTTGCCATTACAGAAGTGGAGGTTTCCTCCGACTTCTCCTACGCAACCGTGTATGTCAGT
The DNA here is from genome assembly GCA_002772545.1 of Candidatus Peregrinibacteria bacterium CG10_big_fil_rev_8_21_14_0_10_49_10. Taxonomy (GTDB): domain Bacteria; phylum Patescibacteriota; class Gracilibacteria; order Peribacterales; family Peribacteraceae; genus GWB1-54-5. The sequence goes on from PFDR01000080.1 coordinate 4,425, forward strand.
TCCCTGCATGAACTGGATCTCGCTATGGCTTTTTTAGAAGAGCGCCTGCCTCAGCTCAAACGCGCACTCGGACAAATACGTCGGAGGCGTATTCCGGAGCTGCGTTTTCGCAAAGATCCGCGTGCGGAGCGTGGGGCGCGTCTGGATGCGTTACTCGGTTGAGAGGAGAGAGCGGCTCCTGAGTTCCTGTTCCTGTATACCTTTCTCGACAGAGTACTGTAAGAAGATACCTGATCTCTTTCTGCAACATCACCGAGTTGCCCCATCCTTTCGCAGGGCACTAGAATTACTCCCTTATGCCCATTTCTTCAGAGAACGCAAAAAAGGCCCGAGTACTGTTTGAGAAGGCGAAACGCATTCTTTGTGTTTGCCACCGGAATCCCGACGGGGATGCGGTCGGTTCTCTTCTGGGTATGGGAATGTTGCTTGAGGGTGCATACCCCGGGAAGTCTGTACAGTTCCACTGCAAAGATCCTGCTCCGGATAGTTTTTCTTTTCTCCCCGGAGTGCACCGTATGCAGGGGGCACCGGATTTGCTGGAGGGAGATGTGGTTGTGTTCCTTGATTGTGCCGAACCCAAACAGACCGATTTGCATGAATCACATCCACAGTTGTTCGATAAAACGTACCTTACGATTAACATCGATCACCATCCTACAAATACGCAATTTGCTGATCTCAACTTCATAGTCCCCGATGCCGCTTCCGCATCTGAAATTGTTGTGGAATGTGCAGATATACTTGGTTGGCAGTTGGACTCCGATATCGCTACCTGCCTTCTTACGGGTGTGTATACCGATACCGGGGGACTCCTCCATAGTAATACCACCGCAAAAGTATATCGCACTGTAGCCAGGTTACTGCGTGCGGGTGCGCGTCAGCAGGAGATAGTGCAGGCTGTGTTTCGCAGGGCGACAGTGAGCACGCTCAAGCTGTGGGGTCGTGTACTGGAAAAAATTACTGTCACGGAGGAGGGCGGTGCCATTTCCGCACTTACGAAAGGTGACTTCCGTGCTACGGGCGCTGAGTACAGTGCACTGACCGGAGCGATTGACTACGTCAACGCGGTTCCCGGCATGCGTTTTTCACTCATTCTGTCCGAGCGGGATGACGGGGTTGTAAAAGGATCTCTGCGCACACTGCGCGATGATGTGGATGTGGCCAAAATGGCAGGTAAATTCCATGGTGGGGGGCATCGCAAAGCTGCGGGCTTCTCTCTGCAGGGGAGGTTACAGCCGGAAGTGCGCTGGAAGGTAGTGCCGCCACCTAGGGATGCTCCTGCTCTGTAGGTTCTTCATTGTCTTCCTCTTCGGTTCGTTTTTTTGTCTTTGTGGTTTCCTTGGCTTTTTCCGCAACCGGTGCGGGGGCTTCTTCCTTCTGCGCAGCTTTGTTTGATGCATACATGGAATGTGCGGGCAGTGTGACCGGAGGTGATTCTGCAGGTGCTTCCTCCACTGCAGGTTCTTCCGGTGCCGTTTTGGTGACGGATTCATCCACTTTCTCTGCAGAAGTTTCGGTAGACGGTAGGGTTACTGCAGGTAGTACATTTTTCTCTGCCGGTACGGGAGCCTGTTCCTTTGGAGGAGGAATGACTGTGTCACGCTCGTCCATAGGGTCTATGGCATCGAATGGATCTTCCACAGAGGATTCCTGCTCAGTTCCTGTTTCCACTGGAGGAACAGGCTGCTCTGTTTCATCGGAAACAACCGGCTGCGGTTCTGCTACAGCCACAATTTCCTGTGCATCTGTTGGTACATCCGTTACCGGCGCCAAAGCAGGCTCTTCTGCAGGTACATCCGGTGCGTTCGCTGCCACAGGTGCATCTGTTTGAGTAGCGGGTTCCAATTCCTGTGCCGGAGCAATCACTTCTGTTTTTGTAGCTTGTTCGGACAGCTTCGGAGTGGGATCTTCTGCAGGGGTAGACGCCATTGCCTTTTCTGCAGCTTCCTTTTCGTTTGATGCTTTCTCTTCCTTCGCTTTGTCCTCTACGGCTTTCTTCTCTCTTTTTGCTTCTTTTTTCCCTGCATTGGAGGACATCACTTCGTTGGGTTTGGTGGTAATAATTTCTGATTCTTCCGGGCTGGCCACTATCTGTATGGCTACGTGCTTGTTTCCCGCAAAGAAGATTCCCTGACCGACTTCGGAGTTCAGCAGCAGATACTTTTCGCCATCTGTGAGGTAGAAGAGTTTCTGCAGATTATCCACTGCGGTAGGGGATTGCTTGAGCAAAATCTGTAGCTGGGCATTGGATACAATGGGCTTCCCGTAGGGGGAGTTCACAAAGTCCTCTACGTCCTGCGTAATGGTTGTGACACCCAGGTAGTACTTCCGTGCGCGTTTTATGAGTCCGTACAAAAACTTGGCTGAGTCATCGTACTGCATGAGGTTCCAGGCCTCATCTATCACGAGCATTCTGCGCTTCATATCTGCGCGTATGCGGTTCCACAGAAAGTTGAGCACCACGTACATGGCGGCGGGACGCAGCGCTTCTTCGAGGTCACGAATCTGAAAGACAACGAGTTGGTTTTCCAGCTCGACATTGGTCTGCTTGTTAAAGAGTCCTGCGTAGCTTCCTTCCGTATACTTTTTGAGTGTTTGCGCCATGTTCTCCCCGCCTTCGGTTGTCATGAGCACATCCACAAGTTCGTGCATGGTGGGCAGATCTTTACCTGTGTAGTCCACCGCGTCCAGTGTGATGTCCTTGAGGGCGTAGGTATCCAGAATGGCTTTGTCCAAAATACCGTCTTCCGAAGGTGTGAGTGTTCCCAGCATCAGTTTGAACAGACCATGCAGTGCGATGATTGCAGCGCGGAGCACTTCACCGGGATTTGCGTCTTCTCCGCGTACCGCCTTTGGCAAGTCGAACGGGTTGATGCAGTTGCTGCTTTGCAGAGACATGGGGATGTAGGTTCCTCCCACGGTTTCCGCCAGAGCAACGTACTCATTTTCCGGGTCAATGATGAAAACTTCGGTTCCGAGCATCATGGAGCGCAGAATTTCCAGTTTGACCGTGAATGACTTACCTGCACCGGAAGTAGCGAACACCGTTGCATTTGCATTTGCAAGGTCAAATCGGTCAAAAATGACCAAGCTGTCATTGTGGCGATTGATTCCGTACATAATACCGTGGTCATCCGTGAGGTCCGAACTCGAGAATGGGAAACTGGCGGCGAGAGGACTGGTATTCATGTTGTGCGCTATCTCCAGTTCGTCCTGGCAGAAGGGCAGCGTACTCAACCATGCGTGTTCCATCTGAAACATGGCTGGCTTTGTCATCACCAGTTTGCCACCCAGGAGTGATTCCAGATCTGCCTCCATCTTCTTGAGTTTCTCTTCTTCTTCCGCATAGACGGTGATGTACATACCAAACTGGTAGAGCTTCTCCTGGCCGCGTGCGAGCAGATCGCGCAGTTCTTCTGCGTCCTGCAGAGCGGCTTCCAGAGTCGGGTCCCGTACAATACCTCTCTGCTCAAGCATGCGGATGGAAGAACGCATTTCAGCCACCTTCTTCCGGAGCATTTTCATAATCGCCTTATTGCTTACGGGGTAGATGAAATGCGCAATGTCCATTTCCGCATCGTAGTTGATGGTGGGGGAGAGCCAGTTGGGGAAAATATAATTCGGCCAGTTGTAGACAAAATAGGTTCGGGCAAAGGTGTTGTTGAGCACAATTTCATTGCGACGAACCTCCATGCCCGCCGGTGCAATAATATCCAGTGTTTTCTGTATGCCTTCTTCGTAGTGTTTGAGTGCCAGTTTCTCTTCCGGAGAAAGGCTGCTCTTACTTGTGTGCGTGCTGTGTGCCGCTGCTGCAGTTGCCGCTGTGGCGCCCTGTGGTTCCTGCTTGAGTCCCAGGAGATCATCGAGTGCGGTCATGAGCGAGCTCTTACGCTTTTTTTGCTTGGACTTTTTTTCCAGCTTTTGTTTCACGTTGTTGGTGTCTGTTTTTTTGTCCATGTATCAAAAGGCAGTAGAGTCAATGTAATCCCTCTATTGTAGCAGAAAATGCGGTTCTGAGCAATTTCGGTCTGTGGATTTAGAGGTCTTGAATATACCGTGTCCCAAAGATGTCTTTCTCCGCTTCTGAGCGGGTTGTACTGCGCTTTTTGAAGGATTTTCCTTCACCCAATATGTCCAGATTCTCTATACCGGGCAAATCCACCACTCTCAGGCCTGCTATGAGCACTTCACGGTTCCCTTCTATAGCCGTGAGACGCTCTTTGGCAATGTCCAGCAGTTCATCGAACCGGTCCAGTACATCTGTTGTCTGGCTGATTTGGGACTCTGTTTCGGCAAGTGCGGCTCCGGCTTTTGTACTCTGTTCCTGTAGTGATGCAGCGCGACCGTAATCTTCCTCCCGAAACACTTTACGCAGTTCAGATTCAAAGTCCCGCAATGCATCCTTTTCCTGTTCCCGCTTAGCCTCCAGTGTTTTTTTCTGTACTTCCAGTTCCGCGATCTTCCGTTGCGCAACACTGCCGACTGCCTTCAGAGAGGCAATATACTCATTGAGTGCTATTCCTCTGTTACTGGCGCGATTCAATACATCCACAATATCAATCTGCAAAATGGTTCCCAGTTCCTGGAGCAATGCAAATGTTTCACTGGTGGTGGGCAGAGACTGCCCCGCCAGTAATTTCTGCTGTGCCTGCACACCCAGCACCGCAGCCCGTACGGCAACAAAGGCACCCTGCGCAAGATAACTACTGGTAAAAATGCCCATGGGTGCACTGGGACGGGGGAGTGAAGTCATAACTGAAGAAGAAACATCGGAAGGTGTATTCTCCATTGAAGGTTCTTTGCCGTCAGAAGCGCCATTGCCCGAACTACAGGAAACGAGCAGGAGACTCAAAACAATGGCAGATAGACTTAATCGTTTCATCGTAGTATTATACATTTTTTTGTACAGTAGAACAAGAGTGTTCCATTTCTTTGTTCTTCTATTGCAGAAGTATTTTCGTCAAGAAGTAGGGTGGACAAATGTGCACACATTTTGTGTTCAAACAATGAGTATAACTTGTATGCAAGATCAAATTTTGTTTTCAAGTGGCATGTACTCCTATTAGTGCTACATTCAGCCATGTTCTCCGAGTATTTCTTTTGTTCAATATACGTCATATTTGATGCTTGAATCACTCACAAAGAAGGCACAAGTTGTGCTGCGTGACTCCTTCGGGGTAGCAGATGTGCCCTTAGAGTGGCACAGACCGCAGGACATCAGTCATGGGGATGCATCCAGTGCAGTGGCGCTACGTATAGCGAAACAAACCGGCAAAAAGCCCCGGGAAGTTGCAGAGGAGCTCTGCAATGCTCTTTCTGCAGTAGAGGAGGTGGAGAAGGCAGAGGTTGCGGGACCGGGGTATGTGAATGTGTGGCTTACGCCAGCTGCTCTTTTACAGGCGCTGAACGAAACACGGGAGGCATGTACGGCCCGGGTGAAGCGATCGGGTGAACAGCCGGTGATTGTGGAATACTCAGCCCCCAACATTGCAAAGCCCCTCGGCATTCATCATATTCTCTCGACAGTCATTGGGCAGTCTCTTGCCAATTTGCATCGTCACCTGGGGTATGAGGTCGTTGCAATCAACCACCTGGGTGACTGGGGAACACAATTCGGAAAGTTGGCCGTTGCCATGCAGTCCTGGAGTGAGAAGCCGGTTGAGGAATGTACATTGGATGAATTACTCGCGCTCTATGTGCGTTTTCATGAGGAAGCTGAAAAAGATGCTTCTCTGGATGACAAAGCGCGTGCGGCATTCAAGAAAATCGAGAGCGGGGATGCGGAACTCAGGGCATTCTGGAAGGAGGTTGTGCGGATTACCATGGAGCAACTCAATGTTCTGTACGCACGACTACACGTTTCCTTCGACTACACACACGGAGAGAGTTTCTACGAAGATAAAATGCAACCCATTCTGGAGGAGGGGAAGAAGAAGGGGGTTTTTAAAGAGGGAAGGGAGGGGGCGCTCATAGCGGAGTTTCCCGAAGAGACCAATCTTTCTCCGGCAATTGTACTGAAGGCAGACGATGCCACCATTTACTTCACACGCGATCTTGCCACTGCACGCTACCGGATAGATACGTTCCACCCCCGGGAAATGCTGTATGTGGTGGATATCGCCCAGGAATACTACTTTAAGCAGCTCTTTGCGGCGTTGGAACAGTTGGAATGGGAACTCCCGCACATGGAACATGTAGTGTTTGGCCGTATGGGTTTTGCGGACGGCCAGATGAGTACGCGGAAGGGAAACATAGTCCGTCTTGAGCATGTACTTGACGAAGCATTCAAACGCGCAGAGAAGGTTATACAGGACCATGGTGATGCCATTCAGACAGATGATCCCCATGCACTTGCGGAGATGATGGGAGTGGGTGCCGTGGTCTACAGCGTGCTCAGTCAGAATCGGAAAATGAATATGACTTTCGACTGGGAGAAAGCACTGAGCTTTGACGGGAACAGTGCACCCTATCTGCAGTACACACATGCACGTGCCCGGTCGGTCCTTCGCAAGGCAGATGAAGATGTATCCGACTTTCCAACTTCTCTGCAAACGCTCGTGGAGAAGGAGCGCACACTCGTAGGAACCCTGCTGGAGTTTTCCCGCATTCTAGAAGAGGCACGTGTTACACGCATGCCGCATACCCTGGCGAATTACCTCTACAGACTCTGCCAGGACTATAACGCGTTCTACAACGACCTTCCCATTCTGAAAGCCGAAGGGCCTTCCCGGCCTCTGCGGCTTGCGCTCACACAGTGCACCGCGTCTGTACTGAAAGCCGGAGCAGAAATACTTACTCTCCGCGTACCGGAGTGCATGTAATTACTCTTCCCCTCTTTTCCATGTCTCCCTACCGTTCTCGCCGCCGCCGCAGACATCTCGATACACGCTCTACGGTCGCGTTCCTGCTTGTTGCCTGCTTCGGCATTCTCTTTGTGGGTTGCGGTGCTCCGCCTCCCGAAAAGGAACCCGCAGAAGAGTTTGCCTTTACAGAAGAGGATGTTGCCCGGTTCCGGGAATTGGTTATGGAGGGAGAGGAAGGTATGCCTGTGGTACAGGAACCTCATCTGATGGCGGAAGAAACAGGGGAGAATAGCGGTACTCCGGTGTTGGATCTTTCACAGGTCAGCTCCTACAACGCCGTCCGCTCCGGTAATTCCGGAGAGGATGTGTACCGTGTCACGAATGCATTCCTGAACATGCGCGCAGAACCCAAAGTGACTGTCGAACAGGTGGATAGGTTGGTAAAAGGAGACGTACTGACAGTGTTGGGTTTTGAGAATGCTGTTTGGGCTCATGTACGCCTGCCCAACGCGCGTGAGGGATACGTCTCTACGCGGTACATTGCGAAGATGATTTCCGAAGAGGGACTTGCCGCAGAGAAGGAGAAATTTAAGGGGCAGTACTTTGTAAACTTCGGTTTTTTGAACGTTCGTAAAGATGCGGATGCTCAGAGTGAAAAAATTGGTGAATTACAGGGGCAAACCCTGGTGAAGCCTCTGAGTATGGATGCGGTATGGGCGCGTATACCCTTTGAGGGAAAGGAAGGGTACGTGGCTGTGGAGTACCTCCAGCCGTTCCTGCCCAACTTTCTCGTACGTCAGCAGACATATCATCTGCCTGTACTGCAGTACCGTATGGATCGTGAAGGCATGGGTGATGTGCTCGTAAAGCACATAGGACGACTCAAACAGGAAGGCGTGCATATTCTTACCTTCCGGGATTTTAAAGATTTGCTCTTAAGTCAGGAAGAACGCGACGTACGTCTGGAACCGAAGAGTGTCGTACTGAGCGTATCGGGAATTTCGGCTTCCAACATCAAAGATGTATCGGACATCCTTCGTGCGAGCGGTGTTTCTGCCACCTTCTTCATCGGCACCAACAGCATTGGGGCGGATGGCATTACAACACAGCATCTGCTTACGCTCATAGCCAATGGTCATGATGTGCAGTCTGCGGGACACACCGGAGATGATTTGCGGTCGTACACGAATGCGCAAATCGATCTGGAGCTCAAGCAGTCGCGGAAACTGCTGGAGCAGGCAACCGGAAAATCTGTGTTTGCCATTGCCTACCCGGGTGGTGGTGTAAACGACCGCGTAGAAAATCTTGCAGCCGAAGCGGGGTACCTGTTGGGTGTTGGTTCCAAGCCGGTGCCGTCCTTCTCTCGTACGGAACTGCTACAACTGCCAAGCTACCAGGTTACTTCCAGCATGTCGGATGCCGATGTGCTGAGTATTGTGGTGGGGGAGTGACCATAATCCCTTGCTTTTCTGCCCTACTGTTTCTTCATTGCGAAGATGTAGAGATGCAAAGAGACATGTCTTCCTTCCGCCCAAACGACGGAGTGAATAGAGCAGAGGCCGCGCAGATTATATTTAAATCGCTTTGAATACATGGATACAT
>PFDR01000036.1 GCA_002772545.1 Candidatus Peregrinibacteria bacterium CG10_big_fil_rev_8_21_14_0_10_49_10
CGCGCAAGTACGAAAATGCGGGATCATCAGGGTCTTTTCCTCTGCCTATGTTTGTCGCATTGCCATCGAAGTAGACGGCTCCTCCCGCTTCCTGCAGTGTGCCATCTCTGTTGAGAAGTTTTACACCAACGAGTCCGGCTTTTGCGTGTGTCTGAAATGTATGCATCAGTGCATCGAGCCATCCTTCCTGTACAACGCAGTCGTTATTCAGAAAGACAAGATACTCACCGCGTGCTGCCTGTGCGCCACGGTTACATGCAGCGACAAATCCCTGGTTGGTATCTTGATGGAGGACGGTGACATGAGAAAGTCTCTGTAGTTGTTTTGATGTTTCATCCGTAGATGCATCATCAACAACAATAATCTCGTAGGTATTTTGGTAGCTATACTGTTGAATAGATTGCAGACACTCAGCTGTGTATTTCCACTGATTGTAGACAGGAATAATAATAGAAACCACTGGATGTATTTCTTTCTGAGACAATTGCAGAGGTGGAGCAGGCTGCTCGATATACGTAGAAAAGGCTTGTGCAAATGATGAAGGTGGTGACGATGGTAGAGATAGTTCCTGCGGGCGGAATCGTTCGCGAAGCCACTTCTCTAATATTCGTATCCACAATGTCCATCGCCAACTTCTTGTACGTTGAATGTGATGGAGAACGTTTTGTTGATTTGCAGACTGCTTCACTGCCTGTTCATACTTCTGCCTTTGCTCTGCAGACTGCTTCACTGCCTGTTCATACTTCTGCCTTTGCTCTGCAGACTGCTTCACTGCCTGTTCATACTTCTGCCTTATATCAGCATATTGAACTATTGCATTTTTTAAGTTTTCCTCTAACAGTTGCTGTTTTGTTGTTGGTAGCATGATTGCGTCAATGCGTGCGTGTTCAATACAACGAATGTGACTATGAATAGGTGCAGAGATGCTCCATGTGTTAAGAAAAGATTGTAATGCAGTATTTTGTTCCAAAGTGCGTGTATCTACCAGCATGCCGATACCAAAAAAACCGGGAATATGTGTGTATGTAATATTGCTGTGTTCTGTGAGAAAATCTTCTACAGCTGTGAGTACACCGTTACGGGCAGTTCCTTCGTAGATGGCATGGTTGGACTGTTGCAAAAATCCGCCATGATCAAGTAGTTCTGGACTGCCTGGCTTCATGCCACCTTTTTTCCAAGCATGTCGAAAGAAGTCTGGAATAGATTCAGGATCACAGTAGGTATCTCTCCGTGCATAGGGCCATTCAACATCATGGAGGACAACAAGAGGGAACACTCCTTGTTTTTGTGCATACTTCTGTATAAGAAGAAGTTCGTTGTAGACCGTGTACCAGTTGTGACTTCCATCGATGATGACAGCATCATAGTGCTCAAGTAGTGGGAGCGTGTTTAAGCTATATCCTTTGTGGAAGTAGAGAATATTTGAGAATTCTTTCCGGAGTTCAGCAACTTCGGGATGTTCGTGTACATCCAGAGAATGCACAGCACCTCCGTATGTTTTGCAATAGTGCAGAAGATCGCGGGTGCACTCTCCATGATGTGTGCCGATTTCAACAATCGTCCGCACGCGCGCTGCAGTAAATAGTGGTTGCAGCAAGTAATCCCAAATATAATGCAGACTGGATTGCATAATGGCCGACAAGCATAGCATAATCTCTCCTTATGGCACTTCGCCTTCCGAACTCAGTTTTTATTCATGTACCCAAAACGGGTGGGACGTGGGTGCATTCTGCACTGAAGGCCGCACAGGTGCCTGCACAAGAGCTCGGATGTCGCTGGCATGCTGGATATCTTCGTGATGAGCCATTTCATTCATGCAAGCATAATGCTGTTAATCAAGTGGATACACAGGGAAAATTTTCATTTGGTTTTGTGCGGCATCCTGCAACGTACTACCAATCATTTTGGTGCTTTCGCATGAGAAGGGGATGGGTAGAAACCAACTATTTTCAGCGTACGCTGAAAAATGATTCCTTTGAAGACTTTGTGCGAGGTGTTCTGAGTAATCGACCTGGTTGGGTATCACATCTCTTTCAGGGATTGTTAGAAGGTGGTGGGAAAAGTGTTGATTTTATCGGAAAGCAGGAGAATCTTGTGGATGATCTCATTACAGCATTGCATCGTGCAGGTGAGTCATTTGATGAAGCTGCGATACGGAATCATCCACCGAAGAATGTATCATCAGGATTGGATGAATGGAAACAGCGTTGTGTATACAGTGCTTCCCTCATACGTGAAGTTGAACGAGTAGAGCGCTATGCCATGGAACGGTTCGAGTATCCGTCTATGGTCCGCAAACATGTTCCGGTACACAGTGTATGGCATTAATCCTTCCTCGTTCGGCATTTTTTCATATCATGAAAACCGGTGGCACATGGGTGCGTTCGGTCTGTGAAAAACAGAGGTTATCTATAGAAGAAGTAGGAGATACACATAAAGCATATTGCGAATTGCCGGATACAGAATTGGTGTCTTCTCGTTTTACTTTTGCATTTGTACGTCATCCATGCAGCTGGTACCAGTCATTCTGGTCGTGGAAGATGCGTACGGGATGGCAGATGGATAA
>PFDR01000095.1 GCA_002772545.1 Candidatus Peregrinibacteria bacterium CG10_big_fil_rev_8_21_14_0_10_49_10
ATTATCACCACAGTTGTCGTCCGTGGAGCATCTGTCCGATCCGGCGCCTGTCACTATAACACAACTACTTCCCTGACACTCTGCATGCTTCTCTTCACGACAATTAAAGTCTGTGGAACACTGATCCGTACCTGCACCCTGTACTTCCACGCACGCGTCGGATTGGCATTCCATATGCCTCTGCGTGAATACGGAGCTGCTACTTGATGACCGACCTGTGCAATCCGTATTGGTAAAACAGCGATTTTCTCCCATTCCACTGACTTCCCTGCATTGGTTTCCTACACATTCCAAATGCCTGTTCTCTTCGCAGTTGAATGTAGAGGTACATTCATTCTGTCCGGGACCAGATACCTGGACACATTGATTATTTTGACATTCTGTATGAGACTCTCCACTGAAAGACGATGAACTGGATGCACAGTCATTGAGTGTTTGACACTGATCGGTGCCGATGCCGTCTATTTGTACGCACTGACTCCCCTGACACTCCAGATGCTGCTCTTCCGTGCAGTTGAAATTGGATGTACATTCATCATTTCCCGGTCCATCCACTTCCACACACTGATCATTTTGGCATTCCGTATGTGTGGTACCCGAACTTGATGAGGAAGAAGAGGAAGAGGAGCCGACCTGTTTACATTGCACAGAACAAGAAACGTCGACTTCCGTATCATACGTACAGGCATCCGTTACGAGACAGTCGTTGTCAGAACGGCATTCCACAGTGGCATCGTTCTCGCAGTAGAAACCGTTTCTTGACGCATTAAACTGACATCGACCCGCATCCACCGTACAGTCGTCATCAATGCGGCACGACTGCGACGTGTTGTTTTCACAGATAGAACCATTGTCGCATTCTTCGTCATCGAATGTGTCTGTACGACCGTCGCGTCCGCGCGGCTGGATGATGCGGTCGCCGCAAAGTTCCAACAAGCAATTATCGCTGCATCCATCATGACTGACCGGAGCAACCGTTCCCCCGGCGTCTTCGCAGGCTTCCAGGTCGTCTTGCGTGAAAACGGGACTGTTGTTGCGGCTTCCGCCTATACACACGGAACCGGCATCGCATTCCTCGCCTTCCTGTACCTGCAAGTCGCCGCAGTATCCGTCCTCTGACGGTTCACCCTTGCATTGCGATGAGCAGGCGGGATTGCTTTCCGTGTCATACTGACACGCAAATTCCAGAATACAATCGTCATCACTTCGGCAACTGACGGTCGTGTCGTTCACACAGAAGAATCCCGTGCGCGTACTGTCCCACTCGCACGGACCTGCCTCTACGGTACAATCCTCATCGACGCGACAGGACTGTGATGTGTTGTTTTCGCAAACAGATCCGTTATCGCATTCTTCATCATCAAATGTATCACCCTGACCGTCGCGTCCGCGGGGCTGAATGATTTTATCACCGCAGAGTTCAAGAAGACATTCATCGCTACAGCCATCATGACTGACGGGAGCAACGGTTCCCCCGCCATCTTCGCAGGCTTCCAGATCATTTTGCGTAAAGACGGGACTGTTGTTGCGGCTTCCCCCTATACAAAGAGATCCCGCATCACATTCTTCCCCTTCCTGCACTTTCAGATCTCCGCAAAAACCTTCTCTCTGTGAACTGCTGGATGAAGCGCTGGATGCAGAACCGCTGGAGACGCTGGAGGAGCTGGCGCGGCAATCGTTCTGGATCTGGCACTGGTCGTCGTCTGCTCCTTGGGTGATGTTACAGTCACCGTTTTCACATTCGAGGTGTTCGTCAAACACGCAGTTAAACTGGGATGTGCACTCGTCATCGCCGTCTCCGGGGACGGAGGCGCATTTTTCCCCTTCGCATTCCAAGTGGGACGGTCCGCTGCTGCTACTGGAAGAATCCGGCTGACAATCGCTGTCGATCTGGCACTTGTCGTCATCCGCTCCGTTCACGATGACACACTGGTTGAATTGACATTCCAAGTGTTGATTCTTTTCGCAGTTGAACGTGGACGTGCAGCTGTCATCGCCCGGGCCGGGGACGGAGACGCACTGGTTGTCCGTGTTGCATTCCGTATGGGTTTCTCCGCTGGATGCAGAACCGCTGGAGACGCTGGAGGAGCTACTTATACATTCATTGCTGATCTGACATTTATCATCATCTTGTCCATCCACAACGACACATTGGTTGGACTGACACTCCAAATGCTGATTCTCTTCACAATCAAACGTGGATGTGCAGCCGTCATCTCCTGGACCGGGCACACGTACACATTGGTTGAACTGACATTCGGTATGCGACTCTCCACTGATCGACGACGCGCTGGATGCACAATCGTTCTGCAATTGACATTGATCGGTACCCGTGTCATCAACCTGGATACACTGACTGCCCTGACATTCTAAGTGCGCATTCTTCTCACAATTGAAACTCGATGTGCATTCATCCTGCCCCGGTCCGGGAACGGAGATGCACTGATCGAACTGACAGATGGTGTGTCCGTCACCGGACGCACTGGAGCCGGATGACTCAGATCCTTCAGAAGAGCTGAAAAC
>PFDR01000072.1:0-2062 GCA_002772545.1 Candidatus Peregrinibacteria bacterium CG10_big_fil_rev_8_21_14_0_10_49_10
AGCCGGAGCTTGTCTAAGCTCCCTTCGGTCATAAGGGAAGACTCCACTTCCGGTGCATGGGGGTCATCTGCGGCAAGCTCCATCACCTCTCCTGCCTGCGCCTGCTGAGGGCGGCCAAAGGAATAGGCAGTGGCCGCACCGGCACCGGCCCCGAGGAGAGTACCCAGGAATCTGCGCCTGCCCGGCTCTACAGATACCTGCGTTTCCACCTGTTGTGGAGCCTGCGCTTCCGGGGTTTCGCCTGCTCTGGAGATTTCTACTGCCATTGCAAAGCTGAAAGTATACTTTCATGTGTATTGTAGTCCATATTTTACATTTGACAAGTGGAGTTTACATGTGTCATACATTGGCCTCCAGAGCGGAAATAGAGACTCCATGCCACAGGTTCAGCCCCATGGTAAGCGCAGGGGAAAGAAGAGAAAGCTGAACATAGTGAATACAAAAGTTGCTCAGGAGGAACCTGCCTCGCTGTGCGCTCAGATCTCTGCCATTCTAAAGGGGGTCTGCTGCAAAGGATGCTACGGGGCGTCTTGAAAAATGCCAGACAATGACTCCCCCAGGACAGATGGCCTCAGGAGGACAAGTGCCAAAAAACCGCTAAAGATACAGGAGAAGTTACTTTTAGTTGACAGAAAAAAGCAGTAGAATCCGCCTCCTATGTGGTTGGCTTTTGCGCTACTGGCTCCGCTTTTCTTCGCTGCTGTTCACACAATAGATGCATATTGCGTGGAAGAATTACTTAACAAACCCTGGATGGGAGCGATTACCAGTTCGATCGCAACCATTGTAGTAATTTTCGTGCCACTCCCCTATCTCCTTCCTTTCATTGAGTTCGATATTCCAAGCACACACATTCTGTTTTTGGGGCTCACCGCTGGGCTTCTCATTCAGTTGAGCCAGATCCTATATTTTCAATCCCTCTCATACTCAGAAGCAGGAATAGTGGCTGCATACTGGAATATGATCCCTGCGATACTCCCCGCCTTGAGCTTTGTTCTTTTTGGACATGTTCTTGCCACCCAACAATACATCGGCATTGCATTACTAATTTTTGCATCAACATACATGCTTATCCTAGACTCAACTCTGCGAAGCAGAATACATACATTCCTATTAATGCTTGCCGCCTGTCTTTTTCAGGCTTTCGCATATTTGGCACAAGATGTTGTGTTTGAGCAAATCAACTTTGTCTCAGGTTTCCTCTTGCTATCGATCGGGCTCATTGCCGGTGGTCTCCTTCCTCTCGCCCTTCAACATGTAAGAAGGGAAATCTCTTCCAATAGAAAAAAAATCCTTCTTGCTGGCAAACTCTTTGTTCTTGTTGAGTTTATTAATGTCATCGCGCTTATCTGCGCGCAGAGAGCAATTTCCCTTGGAGATCCTTCGCTGGTAGCAGCAATTGAAACAACCATTCCTGCTTTCACATTCATAAATACACTTCTCCTACTTGCTTACACAAAAACTCTCGGCGACCCACGCACAAAGCACAAAATCCATTGGAAGTTTGGATGTATCGCACTTATGGCGATTGGCGTATTTCTTGTTTCCCAAACTACTTCTGCCCTTCCTTCGGTGTAATCAGAGGAACAGCAACGGTGAATGCAGTTCCTTCCCCTTCCGCACTTACAAAACTGATAGATCCGCCCTGAGCCTCCACAGCACCTTTTGCCACAAAGAGACCAAACCCGTTTCCGGAGACATTCAGCACATTGCTTGCACGGAAGAGTTTGGTGAACATCTTCTTCTGCTCGGCCTTTGGGATTCCACAGCCGGTGTCCTTGACAATGTACTCGAGCACACTGTCTTTTACCGTCACACGAAGTTCTACACTCCCCTTCTCCGGTGTGTACTTCACGGCATTGCTCAGGAGATTCTCCAGCGTCATACGCATGAGGCGCCTATCCAGCATGGCAACCGGCAGCTTCTCCGGGATGGAGACACTGAATTTCACCTTCTTCTCCTCCGCTTTCGGCTCTATGACAGTCAGGATTTCCTTAAAGAACTCACTTAGATCCAGAGCTTCCCTATCCACCTGCATACGGCCGAGCTGCACGCGCGACAC
>PFDR01000072.1:2139-2332 GCA_002772545.1 Candidatus Peregrinibacteria bacterium CG10_big_fil_rev_8_21_14_0_10_49_10
GTGTGAGCTTGCCCACATCACCATCCTGCAGCATCTCCAGGTACCACTTGGCGGAGGAAACTGGCGTCGCCAGCTGGTGGCTCACGATGCTGAGAAGTTCGTCTTTCTGCCTGTCGATTTCCCGCATTGCTCTCACACGTTCTCCGTAGAATCGGATCAAAAGCAGAGTGAGAAGAGTGAGAAGAACAATAAG
>PFDR01000031.1 GCA_002772545.1 Candidatus Peregrinibacteria bacterium CG10_big_fil_rev_8_21_14_0_10_49_10
ATCTATAATAAGCTTCTCCAGATCTGTACGCTGACCCACACGGGCTGCTTCTACTTCGTAGCGTACTTTCTGTACAGGGCTGTAAACGGCATCTATGTGAATGAGTGAGGGTTCGTTCTGCTTCTTGTTACGGTCACCTGCCGGCACATAACCAACACCCTTTTCCACTGTAGCCTGCAGATCAAGTTCACCTCCCTTTTCGAGAGTGCAGACCACTTGGTCCGGATCTAAAATTTCAATGTCGGAAGAAACTTTAAAGTCCTTTGCTTTGAACGTCTTGGGCCCCTTGGCCACAAGAGAAATCACTTCGGAATCCTTGTTGAACTTACGCAACTTGAGTTGCTTGAGGTTCAGACAAATGTCTACGACAGACTCCATAACACCCTTAATGGATATGTATTCATGCTGTACACCTTTAATGCGTACAGAACTTACTGCTGCGCCGGGAAGGCTGGAAAGCAGTACGCGACGCAACGCGTTCCCGAGGGTCATACCGTAACCTGGCGGGAGTGGTGCAATGGTGAAAACAGCATGCGACTCATCACCTTCTGTGGCGGGTACAACACTGAAGGTGGGGAGGCCGATTTCTTCCTGGATGATGTGCATACGGGTGTGGTGGAAAAAGGCAGGAAAGAAGAACGAATAAAAGTCTAACGTCGGGAATAAAATTCAATGACCTGTCGGATATCGACTGCTTGTTCGGCGGAGTCGGCACCAGGCAACGCATTGACTGTGACAGTAAACGCACGCGGATCTACAGTGATCCATGCGGGTGGCATGTACTTTTCATGTGCCTGAAGAATAGGTCCAAAGACCGGTGATGTTTTGCTGCGCTCGCGCACAGTAATGGTATCACCCTGCTTCACACGGTAAGAAGGAATGGTGACACGGGTACCATTGATCATGAAGATTCCGTGACTCACAAACTGACGTGACTGTAAGCGTGTAAGAGCAAAACCTGCACGGTAGATGACGTTGTCCAGTCGGCGTTCCAGAAGTTCCTTGATCATATCACCTGTCTGACCTGTGACTGCTGCAGCCTCGTCGTAGAGATTGCGGAATTGCTTCTCGGAAAGGCCGTACATACTGCGCATCTTCTGTTTTTCACTCAGCTGCTGGGCAAATTCAGATTTGCGCCCCATACGGTCGCGGGGCCCCTTGCCGGGAGCCTGGGGCTTGCGCTGCAGGATCTTATCGTACTTATCACTTCCGTAGATATTCGTTCCGAACTTCCTACATACCTTTGTTTTTGGACCAGTATATTTCATGAAAAAGAGGAAAAATTTACACACGACGACGCCGACGCGGGCGGCATCCTCCGTGGGGTACCGGCGTCGTATCGACAATGGATTCGAGATTGATGCCGGCAGATTGAATGCCTCGAATAGACTGCTCACGCCCCGGCCCAAGACCTTTTACTTCCACATGCACAGACTCTATTCCGTAACCTGCCACTGCTTCGGCAGCCGTTTCTGCAGCTACCTTTGAAGCATACGGCGTGGACTTCCGTGTCCCTTTAAAACCGGCTCTCCCGCAACTGCTGCCGCCAATCTTGTTTCCCTCCAAATCTGTAAAGGTCACAATGGTATTGTTTTCGCCGGCATAAATGCACACGCGCGCTACAGGGAGTGTGCGCTTTATCTTCTTCTTGC
Organism: Candidatus Peregrinibacteria bacterium CG10_big_fil_rev_8_21_14_0_10_49_10; assembly: GCA_002772545.1. GTDB lineage: Bacteria > Patescibacteriota > Gracilibacteria > Peribacterales > Peribacteraceae > GWB1-54-5. Next base: position 1,653 of record PFDR01000031.1, read on the forward strand.
GGCCTTTGGTTGGGAGTGCTTCTTCAGCCATAATAGAATAAATGTAGAAACGGTTTAGGTCTTGGTGAGGGTAACACGGCCGGAAAGTCCGGTCTTTTTCTTCCCGCGCTTGGTACGGGCATTGCGACGCGATGTCTGACCACGCACCGGAAGTTTTCTGCGGTGCCTGTACCCTCTCCAGGTTCCAATATCCTGCAACCGTTTCACATCCATAGAAACACGCCGGGTCAGCTCTCCTTCTATTTCCAGTTCCTCCACCTTGGCACGCAAACGTGCCTGATTCTCTTCGGAAAGATCATCTGCCTTTGTAGCAGGATCTATGCGCAGTTCATCGAGAAGCTTTGCGGACCGTGACTGTCCAATACCCTTTATGTACGTGAGTGCGATTCGAATATTCTTATTGCCGGGGAGTGGGACACCTGCGATACGGAGCATGACGAGAGAGAAGAGAGGAAGAAATTTAACCTTGACGCTGCTTGTGACGGGGATTCTTGCAGACAATACGGCGCACCTTTTTGCCCTGTCCATTGCGACGGATGATGAGACGGCAATCTTTACAGATGGGCTTAGCGGAGGCGCGAACTTTCATGGGTACAGATGAGAATAAAACGGATTAACTTGCAGATGGCGACTCTCCTACCTCCGGCTCAACCGTCGTTCCTTCGAGTGGTAGGACCTGATCTGAACGGAAGCGGTATGTTATGCGTCCTTTTTCCAGATCATACGGCGTCATTTCGATCTTCACGCGGTCACCGGGCAGAATACGCACACGATGTACGCGCATCCGACCTGCAAGAGTGCAGTGAAGC
>PFDR01000056.1 GCA_002772545.1 Candidatus Peregrinibacteria bacterium CG10_big_fil_rev_8_21_14_0_10_49_10
CATCGAGATTTCCGATCTTTTCCACGGCATCCTGCGCAGTGCGAATGTCCCCGTTGCCCAGTACCGGAACAGAGACATGCTTCTTCAATTCGTAAATGGGCTCCCAGTCAGCCTTCCCTCCAAATTTTCCCTCGTATGTCCTCCCATGAATTGCCAGCGCATCGGCACCGGCATCTATGAGTCCTGTGCAAAACGGTATGAGAGAATCGGTGCAGTCCCAACCCAGACGTGTTTTTACACTGACGGGAATAGAGACTGCCTTTTTGGTTGCCTCCACCAGACGCTTGGCAAGATCCGCATTCTTAATGAGAGCGGACCCATGGCAGGAAGACACCACTTTTGCAGCCGGGCACCCCATGTTGATATCTATACCGTCTGCACCCAGTTCCTCTATAACCTTAGCGGCAGAGAGGAAATGCTCAGGATCTTTGCCGAACACCTGTACAACGAACGGATGCTCACGTCGCGCATCAAAATGGAGCATGCGCATTGTTTTGGAGGCACCGTAGTGGATGGCATCGGTACTCAGGAACTCTGTGTACACAACGGTCTCGGGGGCCAGAAGTTTTATAAACTGCCTGTAGGAAGCATCCGTCACACCGGCCATAGGGGCAAGCGCGACAATAGGCCGGGGCGTGGAACTCCAGGAAAAAGGCATAGGAACAGAAATCTGAGACATCAGACCACACTTTACAGAGAAATGCGAGCCAAAAGAGCTCTCTATGGATGCGCAAAAGGGGTGTTTTCACGCACAATACGAGCACATGTTTCGCAAGGTTTCTTCTACGGCATCTGCACTGTTCGCAACAGTACTCCTTATACCGACAGCCTTGGCACAAAATTCGCTCATAACAAGTGGAATTAGCGGATGCGATTTTGGAACAGGCAAGATCACCAAGGAATGTGCCCCTGCCTTTCTTGCACATGTTCTTCAGTTTATGTTTGCCATTACAGGTGCGTACTTTGTGATCATGATTGTCATTGGTGGCTACCAGATCGCCATTGCAAAAGCAGTGGGAAGAGACAGGAGCGAAGGCTTTACCAGAATTCGCGTTGCCATCGGAGGCTTTATTCTCTGTGCATTCTCCTGGGCCATTATTGATTTTATTATCGCAGCCCTTACTGGAGGAGGCGGACTTTCTTAAACAACATCCTGTTCTATGGCTGATCCCCAAAAAAAGCACAGCGCATCGTTTACATCTCTTCGTATTATCGGAAAAAAGGCGCAGAGCCTTTTAAAGGGGGCACGCAGCAGGGCAACAGAGAAACCTGTTCCTACCACTGCAAAACTACCCAAGCGCGAACTTGATGAAATGGTAGTCCATCTCTCTGCTAAAAGTATTGCCAAAGGAGCCTTTCTTATACTGGCCATCATCATTGGTGTGTGGCTTGTCATTCAGATTCAGGACAAAATTATTATTCTGCTCCTCGCCCTGTTCGTTGCGGCAGTCATAGATCCGGGTGTAGAGGCCCTGGAGCGCATTGGACTCCCCAGGAGTATTGCTGTGCTCATTCAATACTTTGCCGCACTTTTCCTGTTTCTCTTCCTTGTTGTCTCCCTCATTCCAATTATTGCCACACAAATCCAGGATATTGCCCAGCTGATGAGTATCAAAATCAACACCTTTCTTACAAAACCCGAAATTTCACTTCCTCTCGTCTCCGAGACAGTGAATCAGCAACTCACCGTCCTGCTGCAATCCACCTTCCAGGATCTTTCCATTATTAAATTTACAGACGCTCTGCAGCAATTGGGGCAAAACCTCTCTTCCGCTGCACAGCAGTCCGTAGCGTTTGCGGTACGTCTGGCAGGCTCAGTAGTGAACTTTTTTGTGACGATGATCGTAGTCTTGGTGCTCGCCTTCTTCATGCAGCTCGAAAAGGAGAAAATTTCCAGCTGGTTCTTAAGTTTCTTCCCGCAGCGCTACCGGATGTACGTGACAGCAAAATCCGAAGCCATGCACAGGAAGATCACCCAGTGGGCACGCGGCCAGTTGGTGCTCTGCTTCGCCATCTTCCTCCTGGTCCTTACTGCTCTGCTCATCCTGCGTATGCCCTACGCCCTTACTCTCGCAGTGCTCGCTGGCTTCTGTGAGTTTATTCCCGCAGTCGGCCCTATTTTTGCAGCTGTTCCCAGCATTCTCATTGCCTTTACACAAGGAGGATTGATATGGGGTCTCATTATTACCGGCATCTACTACGTTATACAGTGGTGCGAAAACAACCTTCTTGTCCCACTCATTATGAAGAGAGCAGTGGGCCTTTCTCCCATTGCCATACTCTCAGCCATGATGATCGGTATCAGCTTCCCGAACATCCTGCACCCTATTCTCGGCGTGATGCTTGCCATTCCCACCACCACCATTATTACCATCTTCCTGGAAGACTGGCGGGTGCATGAAATGGAGAAGTGATAGCTTTCCAGAAAGATGTACACGGATAGTCATGAGTCGCAAGTCACGAGTCTCTAGTCGCCTAGGTTTTGACTTGCGACTCATATCCCCTCCAAATGGGCAAAAAAGTTAAGAATTCTATACAAATAGTGCAATCCTCCATGATTTTTAGAGTTCTGTCACTCCACAGAAAAAGAGGAGCATGATATAGTACTTTGATCTGATCGACGGATCAGCACTCCCTATGGTAGAGTGCCAATTGTTCCCCTCTCCCTCATGCATCCCTTCGACCGCTTTACACCGAATGCAAAACTTGCACTGCAAATAGCAGAGCAGGAAGCAAAGAACATGAAGAGTACATACATTGGAACGGAACATCTCCTTCTGGGTCTGCTGAGCATACCCAAGTCTCTGGGCTTCTCCATTTTTACGGGAGCCGGAGTCACACTGGAGAATGTGCGCATTTTGCTCAAGGCAATGAAGTCGCAGGATGTGGAAGGCAAGCACGTGAAGCATGGACTCTCCACCTATCTCCACAATGTCATTGAGCAGAGCGTCATCACCGCTCACAAATTCCGTCATGCGAATGTGGGTACAGAGCACCTGCTCCATGCACTGGTCTCTACCGAAAAGAATGCAGCCACTATGCTCCTGGAGCAAATGCAGGTGGATCCGGAAGATCTGAAATCACACGTGGAAGAAATGTTTGGACAAATCAGTCAGTTCAAACAGCAAAGTAAAGATATGGAACAATCACTGGAATCGTTCTTTCAGGGGCTCCAGGGTGCCATAGTAGGTATGCAGAGCAGCGGAAACCCCCTCATGGAACCCGATGAGCTCAAGCGCCGCAAAGCAGATGGCAAAAGCAAGACACCGGTGCTCGACTACTTTACAGATGATCTCATTGTAAAAGCGAAGGAAGGAAAGACTGATCCTATTATAGGACGCGACAAGGAAATTGAGCGCATGATCCACATTCTCAACCGGAAGACAAAGAACAACCCCGTTCTCGTTGGGGAACCGGGAGTGGGAAAGACCGCACTGGTGGAAGGACTTGCACAACGTATTGCAGCGGGCACTGTTCCCTCCAGCCTCAGACATAAACGTGTACTCATTCTCAATATGGGTTCCCTTGTTGCGGGCACAAAATACCGTGGCGAATTCGAACAGCGTTTCGATGACATCATTAAGGAAGCAGTACAGTGCGAAAACCAGATTATCCTCTTTATAGATGAAATGCACACAGTTGTGGGGGCAGGTTCCGCCGAAGGATCACTGGATGCAGCCAATATTCTTAAACCCGCACTCAGCCGTGGAGCGCTGCAGGTCATCGGCGCAACGACAACCGATGAGTTTAAAACCATTGAAAAAGACCGGGCTTTAGAACGTCGTTTCCAGTCCGTATTCATAGATGAGCCAACGACCGAAGACGCCATACAAATCCTCAGAGGAATCAAGGAAGGATTTGAGGAATTCCACGGTCTGGCCATTACGGATGGTGCACTTGAAACAGCGGTGCTCTTGAGCAAGCGCTACATTACGGACCGTTTTCTGCCGGACAAAGCGATAGATGTCTTGGACGAAACAGCAGCCGGCAAGAGCCTGCAGCAATCCGAACAGCCACCTGAAATAAAGAAAATAGAAGAGAAGCTTGAAAAACTCATTGAAAAGCAACAGGAAGCAGTAAAAGAACAGAAATACCACGTTGCTCTCAAGCTTAAACAGGAACAGCAGGAGATGCAGGAGAAACTTGATTTCCTCCGTTCCACACAGGATGGTGACCGACGTACTCCTCTGCAAATTACCGAAGACGACATAGCACATACCATAGGACACATGACGGGTATTCCGGTAACAAAGCTCCTCAAGACCGAAAAGAAGCGTCTGCAGAACCTGGAAGTAGTGCTCCGCAAAAGAGTCGTGGGGCAGGATGAAGCCATTCGGAAAGTCTCGCGAGCCATCCGGCGTTCACGCGTTGGCATTAGCGACCAGCGCCGCCCCATAGGATCGTTCCTCTTCCTTGGTCCTACGGGCGTGGGAAAGACCGAACTGGTACGTACCATTGCAGCAGAGGTCTTTAACCGGGAAGACGCACTTATTAAAATTGATATGTCTGAGTTCATGGAACGCCACAATGTTTCGCGACTCATAGGAGCAACAGCAGGGTACGTTGGGTATGAAGACGGCGGACAACTCACAGAAGCCGTACGGAGGAAGCCCTACTCGGTGGTACTGTTCGATGAAGTGGAAAAAGCCCATCCCGAGTTCTTTAACATTCTCCTCCAGATTCTGGAAGATGGAGTGCTCACCGACGGCCACGGCAAACAGGTTGACTTCACAAACACAATCATCGTTATGACAAGTAACATCGGAGCCGACAAGCTCACGAAACAGGCTGCAAAAATCGGTTTCCAGATGGAAGACGAGTCTGGCAAGGAAGACCGCGATTACGAAGAGAAGTGTGAGGAGGTCATACAGGAACTGAAAGAGAACCTCCGTCCGGAATTCCTCAACCGCATAGATCACACCATTGTTTTCAACGCACTGCACCAGGAACACATTCGGAAAATTGTGAAGATCCATCTAAACACGTTCGCTGAACGGCTGAAGGACCAGGGGTACAAGCTGGAAACCGATCAGAATGTGATCAACTTCCTGGCGCAGGAAGGGTTTGACCCGGAATACGGTGCACGACCTGTCCGACGGGTCATACAGGAGCGCATCGAAGATGAAATTGCAGAGCATCTGCTGAAGGAAATCTTTCAGCCGGGTGACACCATTCGTATTGTGAAGAAAGGCAAAGACAAGCTGGAACTTCTGAGGGGAGAAGCAAAGAAAGTAGAAGCCAAGCAGCCCGAGGAAAAGGCAGTCTCTGCCCCGAACGCCTAAGACGCCTTCGCGATGAAAAAATTACGAATGCTGTGGTTATCAAGGATGTATAGTAGCGGCGATCTCGCTACGGCGCACGAGAAGATGCCTTTATTGGTTTTCATGATTAATAACCTTTTCGTCGCAACTTGGTGTAAGAGGAAAAATGTACAATGAGGAATCGTTCAGCTGAACGATTCCTTTTGTGCGTCACCTTGCCCGTTTTGGAGCTCCTAGAGGCCCGAAGGATCTTGGAAGAAATGCCAATCTATGGTACAATAAGAGGATTTCCCGTACATATGGCTATCGAACCCGTCAAAATACCGCAGAACGTCGACGTAGAGGACCATATTATAGGTCCTGTCACACTGAGACAGCTCTTCCTCACTCTGGGTGGCGGAGGAGTGAGTTACGCCATATTTGCAATAATGAAAAAGGCAGGTGCACTGAATATTGTGACCGGGATTCTGGCATGGACTCCGCTCATTCTTACCGTTGCATTCGCTTTTATCAAAATAAACGGCATCAGTCTGTTTCATTTTACCATTTTACTCGCTGAGAAATCTCAAATGCCACCCGTGCGCTACTGGCAGGTTCGGCAGGGTGTGCACATTCGCCCAAAGGGTATAGTGCCGAAAAAAGCAAAAGAACCTGATGCCAAGACCAGTTCACAGGAACAATTCAACGAAATATCCCAGCTGAGCAACGTACTGGATTCCGGGCCTATTCTGAGTGAAGAGAAATCTTCCACTGCAAAACCCGAACAGGCTGCCTTGGCAACCGCAGCACACACTTCCACTCCCCCCGAGACTCATGGCCAGTAAATCCAAGAAGACTGACGGCAGCGATAAGAAAGTACCGGACACCGTGCGGAAAAAGAAAACAAATCCCAAAGCGGCAACGCAGCGGTTCCTTCCTATAGCAGAAATTCGCAACGACACGGTTGTTCTAAAAAGCGGCGGCCTGCGTGCAGTACTTGCTATAGAAGCCCTCAACTTCAATCTGAAAAGTGAAGTGGAACAGCAGGGAATTATTTCCGGATATCAGTCGTTTATCAACACACTCGATTTTCCCCTGCAAATCTGCATCAAATCCCGCAAGGTAAACATAGACCCTTACATCAACAATATGCGGGAGATCGCAAAAAAGCAGGAGAATGAACTCCTGCGAAAGCAGACGGTGGCCTACACCAAGTTTATAGAAAGAATTATTGATGTCGCAGACATCATGGCCAAGAGCTTCTATGTAGTGGTCCCTCTCGATGACACACAGACAAAAAAGGCATCCTTCTCTTCTCTGTTCAAATTTTTGGGAATGGATGACAGCGAATCAAAGGCGGTGCAACGCTACCGGAACTTTATGGCAAAGCATGAAAAACTCAAGGATCGCCTGAACCTTGTGGAATCCGGCTTGAATAACATTGGCCTCATTACCCGCCGCTACACCACAAGTCAGCTCATAGAGCTCTACTACCAGTGCTACAACCCGCGAACAAGCCAGGAACAGAAACTGGGAGATGACCTGAACACCGCACCTATGGTGCTCTGATTGTAGACACTTTTCTTGACAGAATGGCACGGATTTTGAGAAAGTAGCCCCGACGTAAGCAATTGCTCGTGCAGGGATTGTTTACATCCCGCATTTTACTTCCTCCCTCTTGCACCTCTCTTTTTGTATGGCGCCCACACAAACGAAATCTTCCTTGATGGAAGACCTCCTGAAAAGTGCCCCCCCCGTCACACGTATTCACCCGGGTGAACTTGTGGAAGGAACGGTCGTCTTTCGCGGGAAGAATAAACTCCTCCTGGATATCGACGGAACAATCACCGGTATTATTTCCGGCAGAGAATTGCGTGACTCGTTTAATACATTCAAAGACCTTGGTATTGGAACCAAAGTTTCCGCAATGGTACTGGAAGAAGAGAATGACGAAGGCATGTATGTGCTCAGCCTCCGCATGGCAAGCCAGCAGAAGGCGTGGGAGCACTTCCATGAGATGATTGAAAACAGCAACACCATGAGCTTTGTAGCACAGGAGGCAAACCGAGGAGGTCTGCTTGCAAACATCGACGGCATCCGCACTTTCCTCCCTGTGAGCCAACTCGCTCCCATGCACTACCCACGTGTCAATAACGCAGACGCGGGAGAAATTATTCAGCGACTGCAGAAGTATATAGGGCACAACTTCACGGTAAAGATCATTACTATGGATGAAGAAGCAGGAAAAATTGTGGTTTCCGAACGTGAAGCCATGGCCGAAGAGCGTTCCAAGTCACTCGAGTCACTGACTGTGGGCGAAGTAAAGGAAGGAATTGTAACGGGCGTCGTAAAGTTTGGACTCTTCGTTGCCTTTGAAGGATTGGAAGGGCTTGTACACATCTCCGAGATCGCATGGGGCCATGTAAAGAACCCCTCGGAACATGCCGAAGTGGGAGATAAAGTAAAAGTGAAGATTATCGGCATAGAGAGTGACAAGCTCTCCCTGAGTATCAAGCAACTCACACGGGATCCGTGGGAAGAGATAGCCGAGCGCTACCCGGTTGGTAAAAAGGTACAGGGAACCGTTGTACGTTTTGCAGACTACGGAGCCTTCCTGAAACTTGAAAAAGATATCAACGGCCTTGTGCATCTTACGGAACTCGCTCATCACAAGATAACTGACCCGTCTGAAGTGCTCAAAATTGGTGAGAAAGTCGACGCACAGGTGATCAATATTGATATTGACGAGCGCCGCATAGGCCTTTCCATTAAGGCACTCAAGCCCATAGATAAAGAAACGCTCGCACGTATCAAAAAGGAAAAGGCGGAGGAGGAAGCCAGGAAGGCCGAAGAGGAAGCAAGGGAAGAGACGAAGAAAGAAAAGACAAAGTCTTCTGAAAAGGCAGAAGAAGCAGAAGAGAAAGAGGAAAAGAAAGAGAAATCTGCTGAAGAGTCCGCAGATAAGAAAGAGTCTCACGGAAAGGGTGGTGCATTTGTTGCTTCCAAGACCGGTAAAAAATACTACGCCGCAGACAGTGCACAGGGCATGAAGATCAAAGAAGAGAATCGTGTGTACTTTGCGAATGGAAAAGACGCAGAGAAAGCCGGGTACTCCGCGTAGGATTCTATAACAGTGAACAGGTAGTTACTGCACTGAAAGAGAAAGCTCTTGCCACATTCTAGTTTCTCATTTCTAGTCACTCGTCTCTCAAAGCTTGTTGTGACAGGAAGTGTAAATGCAGATAGAACACCTCTTGCCCGCCCGATTTCCCCACATGGAACTTGAGCTGATACCCGTCTATTCCCTCACGCTCCGCAAACTCCTTTGCTTTGTAGATGAGCATACCTGCGATATCTTTCGTCTCTTCTGTCAGGTCTGCAATGGAGGGGATGCACTCCTGCTTGGAAATGAGGAGAAGATGCGTAGGCGCTTTGGGATGGATGTCTTTAAAAATGAGCACTTCCTCATCTTCATACACTTTGTCTGCCGGAATCTCGCCATCCAGTATACGGTGGAAGATGGTTGTTTCAGTCATAGAGTAACAGGCAAGAGTGTAGATTGGTCACTGAGTACACCCTGAGCCAGCAGAACAAGCCGAAGGGTGGAAGATAGCTGAATCTATTGTGCGCTTAGCCTACAGTACAAGACATGTAAGCTGAGATTGACTTTTTGGCCAAAAAAAGAGAAAATATAGATAGATGCCGACGGCCAATACGTCACCAGAAGCCGGCAAACAACATGAAATATCAGTCGAGGCAGCCCCAACACTGATTGTTTCACAACCAAAAAAACTCGAGGGACTCCTGGAGACGCTCATGCTGCTCGACAAAGTGAGTGAAACCGTGGGCGAAGACCGTTCCGGAGATATGGGAAGTACAGGAGGAACCGGTCGGGGTGACGATGACGCTACACACGTTTCTCTTAGGGAACTCGCCATCGCACATCTCCCTTCTGAGACCACCATGAAAAGAAGGCTCACAGTACACATAGACCGGGAAGTGAAGAAGTTACAGAAGGAAGTAAAGCGCGCGACCAGACGTATAGCCAAACCCGGTTCCGCCCATAAAGTGAATGCACTCTATGCGCGCATACGTCGACTGAATGCGTTACTTGCAGACCTGCTGGAGGCTTCACAGGAAATACTTAAACGTCTGTACGTAAAGATCTTCGTGGATAAACAAACTGTTATCTGAGCATGCGGACCTGCTCCATACGTGAAATGACATCCGTCAGGAAGTCACCCAGGAGCGGAACCCATTGAATTTGATGTACGAGCAAAATAGCCAGTGGAACCACAAGCGCAACGGCCACTATGATGCCAAGCCCGTATACTACTCCCCGTAAAAACGCGAGAAAGAGGTTTCGTGCAGGGTGGAACAGTGTTGCATACTCCTCAGGGAAACTCTTAATAGTCTGTTCCAGATGTTCTATAGCACGCCGGAGTTGTGTTTCTTCGCTGATACGCTTGGGAGGCATGGTACACTACAGAATCTGCTAAGAAGACTTTTTAGAAGCTTTCACTGCTTTCTTAGAGTGCTTCTCTTTTTTGCTCTTCTCGTCAAAGAATTCCGCTGCGTACTCCATAATGTGTTCCACCAGAGAAATAGGCTTAAGGAGCACATCTTCCAATTGCGCGGTAATGTCTTCTATGCGACGAACAATTTTGCGGAGGTCTACTGCTATAAACAAAGCATGGTAGAGCACAATGATCAGCATAATGAAGACCGCAACCTCCAACCCAATGAGAATGTCGTGCGCTGTAAGCATCTGAGAGAGAAAAAGTGTACAGTGAGACTACATCCCCTCTTCGCGATGCGCAATGTGCTTATGCATCTCTGGCTGACTCCCCGCAAGGCTTTTATGAAGTGCATTGGGCTCTACCAAGCCACACTTTCACCTGATCACGGCCTGCTGAAAGGATTGTATCCCTACGGATACTGCAGGCATCATCCAACCTGTTCTGTGTATGGAAGAAAGATCATAGAACAGAAAGGGATAGTGATGGGGGGACCACTCTTGTTCAGGCGAATACTCAGTTGCCACCCGTGGACTAAGCTGAGTGACGAAAAAATTCTGCACGCTGCAGAGAGATCGGCTACACAGCAGGAAAATCCTGTTCTTTCTGCTTGAGTGCGTTTTGCTTCGGGGTAGAATTCCCCATTGCCTCTCTCCTCCACACCCCTATGAGCATACGCCCCACGCTCCCTGTTTTCATCTTTACGCTCCTTCTATTCGCACCGAGCGCATCCGCCTACAGCGCACTCCCTATGCTCGATACGCAAATGACGCATAAACTTGTTGTGCCTACAGTGAATGAACTCACTACAGAGAAGCTGATGATGCACACCCGCATACTCTCGTCTACATCGGACTGGCCACTGTGGATAGGACGCCTGGGGACTTCTGTTCTTCCCGAGAAACTTGTGACCGCCGGCGGCTCTTCCGAAGTCTACTGGCCCAGCTGGATAGGACGCCTCTCACAGATGCAGTAAGCATCATCCACGTTTACCCGTGCACCAGAACGTCCCGGCCGACTGCCTGCTGGTAAGCAGATGGGGTCTTGGATCTTCACTCTGAACAGACAAAGCCAAAACGTTTTTGAATGCGTTCATTCACGCGCTCCCACATTTTGGCATTGCCCGAAAAGCGTCTGAGAACGCGGGGGCACACTCTGGAATACATTTTATCCTGCACTGCTACGGGAGCCGCTTCCTGCACTCTGGGCACAACAACACGTTGTACAGTAATCTGCTGCGTTTTCTCTACTCTTTGCTCCTGTTTCAGCTCCTGCATAAGCTCCGGAGACCCGGGCAAACACTCTGTTCCCTCAGAGTTGCGGTGGTAACTTTTTCTGCACCGGCAACCATCACCCTGACCCGCAGTATAGCCGGTGGCTTCCGCGCCATCTCCCAAACTCTGTAGACAGTCCGCATTGTTCAATGTACTCCCTGCAGCCGGGGTGGGATTGAACGGATCGATACTCTTTTGCGCTGCCTGTTGCTGTTCGAGCAGGGTGTAAACCTCATTTGCCTGTTTGTACTGTGGTGTGTAGGCAAAGGAGGAATCGTTGGCATATTCTAGCCCCCGCTCTATTTGTGAAACGGGGATGAAGTAGCCGTCCAGTGCATTGCCGTTCTGGTCAAAATGCGCAGCAACGGCAACACCCACTACCAGTCCGCTCTTTACGACTGGCCCCCCGGAATTGCCTTTATTGATCTTTGCATCCGTCCGCAGCCAAAACCCTTCTGTTTCTCCGGGGACTATACCTGCCTGCGCCTTCTCCACTACGCTCCCCTCATTGTAGGCAATGTGCGTTCCTGAAACTCCAGGATACCCCACCACTTCTATGGCGTCTCCGACTTGCGCATCACTTTTTGCAAAAAACACACTGCTGTGTGCACAGTTAATGAACACACGAATGTACGCGATGTCATCTTCCAAATTCAGCTTAATATCCGAGCGGTTAATATCTGTATAGCAACTGAGATCCACTTCATCGTTCTCTCCCGTGGTAAAGATACGATAGTACCGAGCCGCACCGTCTATGACATGAATATTGGTGATCACGATGCCTTCATCCACATAGAATCCAGAACCCCTGCTTATAAAATTGCCCCGAAAGTCAAAACTGGCAATGAGCACTGTAGATTTTTTAAGATTGGCGTAGAGGTCGACACCCGCTGCATGAGACACAGACGCAGTTCCTAAACAGAGGATGGCAAACAGAGCAATGGCAGTTCCAATTCGCTTCATCCGCAGAATGTTAACGAAGACTCAGATATGTGTCTACGAACTAGTAGACTGTTTTCAGGTAACAGTCTTCGCAGAGCACAATCTCCGGCCTTTCGGGAGAAAAGGATGACTGCACGGTCTGCGCGCACGTTGCGCACGTTCTCTCCCACAGTCTACGGGGATTACGTGCATGGAAACGATCTTCATGCCGCTGGTTCCAGTGGCGGCGGGGCAGAGGAAGCTTTTGCATTTGGTAAAACTTGAGCTCCGCCGCAGTGACAATAAAAAGCTTTCCGGTGAGCTCACATGCTATGGCACAACTCATTATATCCTCCGGAGCATCCGCAATATTATCCGGGAGTTCTGCAGCCGGGATGACGCGTTTTACCTCCGGTGACGGTGGTTCATAGTCATCCCAGGGAATACCCTTGGCCTGCGCTTCTTCTTTGGCCAGCGGATAGTGCAGGTTCGCCGTAGTCTTATTGTAGCCATGTAAGATGTGCGTAAGCGGCAGAAACTCTCCCCACTCCCCTGTCCCCTGCATATGCTCAATGATGCGGGGAACAAGTTCCTCGTACTCCTCCTTGGTGTACTGCTTATTAAGAATGCAATACCTCATGTGATGCATATTTGCACACCCAAAACAGTTCTTGCAGCTCTCCATGTACCATCCGTAGAACAAAGCATTGCTGTAGTGCGTTTCATGACAGAAATAGCAGTTGTATCCGTTTAGTCCACAGATGGAATTTTCGTAAGACATCTGGAAGTTATTACCATACTGGTAGGCGTCGTACACATCTTTCGCTCCCAGAACAATCTGATACAAAAACTTCCCGTTCTCCACTTCGTCACAGTCAAAACTTCTCTGCACATTCTTGCAGTTATAGAGCTGTGAACCCGTGCAGTTCTCCAGATTATGACCCTGAAATGCCTTAAATGTATGTGAAAGTTCCAGCTCCCGCAGGCGTGCCTTGCAACGCTTGTAGATGTCAAAGGAGCCCAAGTCTGCCATAGCACACTTTGCTCGATACTCTTCTTGTGTCAGCTGTTCGTTCTCAAAACAGTACTCCTTATTCCGCAGGCCGGTGCAGAGAAAACAATCTTTGCACCCCACACAGTCCCGGAGGAACGCACCGGGCCCGGAATTGATGCAGTCTCTGCTCCCCACCAAGCCATAGCAGCTGTGGCAGTCTATGCAGTCGTAGTTTAGTTCGCAGTAGAAGTTATTGAACACATCCACACACGACTTGCACTTCTTCACACCATAGCCGTAGTAGCAGTCCTCATTGTGGTCGGCATGCATAATGAGATAGCAGTTCTTGCAATCACCCGTAAGGTGCACGTAGTCACAGTTCTCCACCGTACCCTGAATGCTGAGAGCAGGCGAAGGAGAGGACCGCTTGAGCTCCTTCCATTGGTCAAAAAAGGGTCTGGTAAAATCAAAATCCCTGCCGTAGTCTCTGGGGTCCCACTTATCTCCGTGCCAACAGTTTCTGCAGTAGATGGGTTGCTTTGCATGCGGAGGATGCTCTGTGAGAGTTTTCTCTTTACAGAGATCGCAGGCACTCGGGTACAGGAACTGTTCGTTGTTCACCGCAAGTCTCCTCTGCTCCCTGCAGTCGGGGCAGTGCGTAGGAGGTGGTATGGGGTATTTCTTTTTATTCAGCACGGGCGACACCTTGTCGTAAAAGGCAATGTCCTCGTCCTCGATCTCAAAGGAAAGCTGGCAGTTTGCACAGGTTTGCTCCATATCCGAAGTATACAACTATCAGTGGTCAGTGTTCAGCAACTACCTGCTGATTTCTGAGCACTGAGTACATATCTGTAAAGGAACCTTCCTCACATAAAACACTTCTCAGGAATCTCCTTCACGCAGACAGTAAATATAAGTATCCTTCTGCAAGATCTTTTCATGCGGGCGTCGTATAGTGGTTATTATGTCAGCCTTCCAAGCTGAAGATGGCGGTTCGATTCCGCTCGCCCGCTCCACGTAGTACACGTCGCTACGCTCCGTGACTACGTGGCGCTGCCACAATGCTCAGTGTGGCTTTTTCGACGTGTACGGAGTGCCGTGTAGTGATTGAGTTGCAAAGCAACGAAATCTACTACTGCGGCTTTTAGTTTGCAAGCGCATCTACTACTGGGGCCTGCCCCATAGTGTTGCGAAGCAACTACTATTGGGGCATTCTACTCCGCTATGTTTCACGTCTACATCCTTCATAGTGAAAAAGATGACGGTCTGTACACCGGCTTTACAACCAATGTAAGAAACCGATTAAAAGAGCATAACGAAGGTAGTGTGATCTCGACAAAAGCTCGTCGTCCTTTGAAGCTAATATTTCTGGAATCATATACCAATAAAGGTGATGCAGTGCGTCGTGAAAAGTACCTGAAAACAGCAGTAGGCAGAAAGATGCTCAAAGTTATGCTGAGAAATACTTTACGAGAGAATGTTCATGAAAATATAAGCGGTGCTACGTAGTCTGCCGCAGCAGTACTACGTCGTCTAAATCCTTAGGAGGGGTTGTCATGCTGCGCACAGTAGTAGCACATAGTGCTTACTGCTGTGGACAGAAACTCCTAGGATGTAACTATTCTTCATCGCCGCTTTCATCTCGGTCTTCTGCTGCTGTGATATCAGAAGTAGAGATGGGCACAGCAATATTCCGTAACGCTTCTCTCACTGAACTGGCTACTTGCAATGGTGTATTCTTTTGCAACCATTCATTTCTGCTTAGATAGTGTGCAGGATAACCCCAACCCCTAACAATATGAGTGGGCTTTCTTTGTTTCAGGGCAAGAAGAGCTTCATACAGTGTTCCCCTTGCACCACCTAACACGAGCACAACATCACTCTGTTCTATCATTTCATTTCTGCGTCTATCCTGTTCCTCATCAGAACCAGCATGACGCACATCATAATTTTCCCATGCTTTGCTTGCCCTGCTTGCAACAGCACCAGCATTGCCTCTCTCAGTGCCTGTAATAATTTGGCATGTTTCACCATCAAATGAGTTGGCTATTGCGCTCACATCATCTTCCGATAAGTCTCCATTCGCACCACCAATTAACAATACCTTTTTTCCAGCAATTCTGGTTTCTGAGAGTGGCAGGAAACCAAGGTCAAAACTATCTCTAAATGCATCCAACTCATGCTTGGAAACAACCATGTCACACAAAGCATGAATCCGAGTTTGTATACCTTCGGGGACTTCATATTTTTCAGCCTCATCAGAAGATAACACCTCTTCCAAATCAAAGTCTGAAAGATCAAAAACATATCCATTAGGTACAGAGAAGAAAACTTCACGTATCTTCTGTGAAGCAGGATTAGACATCTCAACAACCTTTGTGTGAGAGTGGTCAGAATAGTCAACACCCATGAGTCTAGAGTCGTCTTCAAACGTAGTATCAGGGTCAACACCCCAGTTGATATTGAGATGCTTATATAAAGACTCACCGTCTTCGTTTGAACCTACGATGCTCCAACTCTTGTATCCTAATTGCCTAGTCCATTCCTCATCATCAAAGTATTTTTTAAGCACCTCTATCTGGCGACCGCTATCAACCGTTGAATCAACAAACAGTACGTGTTTACCTTGTAATGTTCCAGATTCTACAAATTCTTTTATTCTGTCTTCATCAAGTTGCCTACCACCTTGATCTACTTTGAGTGAATGCCTATTTTTGTTGTTGAGTGCGATACTAAGAAGCTCCGAGGGAAGCCTTCCTCCTCTATCCACACTTACAAGCACCACATCATCAAGCTCAATGCAGTAGGTATCTTTCAGGTGATCTTTTACTTCTCTGTAAATTTCATGATAAGGAACAGCTCTGGCAATACGTTCCATGTGACCAACATTTTCAGTAATGTATTTAGCTCTCCTGTACTCTGCTTCACTGATTTCCTCTGCAATATCATCAATATTTACATTGAAATTTCGCATCAATGGAATGCGGTAATATTCTCTATCTTCATCATCTACATCGTCTTCGTCCCCCTCTTCCCTACCATCTGTGTAGGCATAACGAAAAAGTCTATTCTCGTAATCAATCAACTGCAATTTTTGTGCGTGAGTGTACCCATCAAATCCATCAATACGAGTCCTCGTATGGGTTAAAGGAAAGACAAACCCCATTTTTTCATCCTCATCGTATGCATTAACCATGCTCCACTCAATTGGAGCTGGCGGGCTAATAGTCATTCGCTGTGCGAGTGACTGCCTCATGCTAAGACCCATAGACATTCTCATATGTACAAAAGGAAACGGGTAGGTTGAAGTATATATACACCAGTTTATGAGATATGTCAAGCAAGGCTAACCCCACATCCAAGCAAAATAAAGCCGTAATGGTCGGCTTCAAAACATGATTCCTCATCGACACAACCTCCTAGGCACATGCCGCTAAAGTTGTAATAACCTCCAACCCCCCGCTCCACATTCACTTATTTATCCTGACCTTGCACAAGCATTGCATAATGATAGACTAATGCCTCTATGAAGTTATTTCACAGATATCCATCTATCTCGGCTTGGAAGATCGGCTTGCTGCAAACAGCGCTTGTGATTGGGTACATTCTCACGGGTGCGCTCGTAGTGACTTCTTCGTTTGCACCGAGGTTGCCTGAAAGAATCTTCGATTTTTCTCCGGCACTGGGCTTCCTCACGTTTCTTACGACCTTTGTTTTTTCCGCGCTCTTTTGTGGTACCAGCATGTTGGGGTATCCCATGCTTCTTTGTTTTGAAAAGAATTATCGCCGTGCCACTCAGATCATCCTTTGGAGCATCGGATGGCTTGCACTCTTTCTCCTCAGTATGTCACTCATCGCGATAATAAATTTGTCCATACAGGCTTAGATTCACTGATCACGGTTGTAATGGTTTTCATCCTTCTTGTCTTAGCTATGGCCAGCAGGCCAGCCTTCGAACGAGGCATCAATCAGCAGACATACCACCCGCTCTCAGCTCAAATAGACAAGAATGTATTCATACTTAAAGCTCGTGCGAAGCCATATGTTCATATTTTTTCAGAAAACCCCTAGATCCTGAGCGATCCACGGAATCCCCTTGCAGCGTAATATGAGTCCGCATCCTTGTGATACACAAAAACATGGTCGAAACGTCGATCCGCAAACAGGGCACCGCCAAGTTTTTGAATAGCCGAAGGTGTTTTTATCCAGCTCGATGTCTTTGCGTCGAAATCATCCAGTTCCTGTAACTCACGATATTGTCCCTCCGTTAAAAGCTCTACGCCCATGGCAGCTGCCACATCGAGAATGTTATCTCTAGGCTTATGTTTTTCTTCCTTCCAGCACTTTGCGGTCATAACAAGGACTTCTGCGACCTGAAGGACTTTCTGCAGAACAATCATAAAAAAATCATCTGTTTTTTTGTCATAACCAACAACATCCTGTTCACCAGCGGTTCTCTCCATTTCATGAAGTGACCACAGTTTTTTTGTATGAGTATGTAGTCTTGTTTGTACTTTTGCCCATGTAAGACCTGTATGGCGGTTCGGGTGTTTCTCAAAACGAATTTTTAATATGTTGAGCAGTTCTGCACATTGTTCCGGCGACAGATCATTTTCTTACTTTTTACTTTGCTCATACTTACATAGTACCTCTACCGAATAGGCGTGTGAAAATTTTTGCTTGTTCCAAAAACCCGTATACCTCAAGTTTTTTCTTCTTGCGCTTCTTTCCGGAAAAGAAGCATCATCCCCTCCTGCGGCAGACGGATACTGGATGCACAGGGCCAGGGTGTCTTTGTAAAGTGCGCTACTAAGTAATCGTATTGCTCCTGGGTAATTTCCACCTCCTCTGTAGAGCGAATAATGAGCGGAGTGTGCATGAGATTCTTCTGGAAAGTGGACTGGAACAGGGGAATGACATTGTTTAACTTCTCCTGGAAGAAGCCGGGCCCCAGCGGAGAGTGACGTGTGTACCCGTGCACCAAAGGTCCGAACTGCACATAGCGCTCCTTTCCGCAACGATCCAACACATCATCTACCGTAGCTGCCCACTGTGTTTGCAGCTCTAAGCGCTCACCCAAGTCATGTTGGATAGATCGATAATCCATACGGTAATGGAACACTACAGTCAGGAAAAGAAAGAGTAGAAGAACAGTACTGGAAAGTTCAAAGTGGTCACTCTTTGCAAAAAGACGAAACCAGACGAAGAAGAAGGCAGCATATATGGGCACAGCAAACACAAGGTGATGGTCCAAAAACTGCCCCTTTATCCCAGAAAGCAGAACAACTCCATACGCTCCGGCGAACACTGAAAAAACCGCATAGAAGCTCTCAACGTTCCGGCGCGGAAGAGCGAGAAAAATAAATCCGCAAACCAGAAGACATAAAAGAAGAAACCCGGGAGTCCACAGAGCAGGGCTCAACCACTCAATGCCAAAATCAGGATGCACAAAGCGGAATGCATACATTATTCCCAAAAGAGCGACGAGAAAAAGTGCCAACGTCACTGCCTTCTTCCGATTCCTCCAGGCAGAAAGACGTACAAGAAGAATACTCACTATCAGCCACAGAAGAGCACACCCAAGAAAAACTGAGTAATGGGAAAGTTCCTTCCAATAAAAATCCCACACCAGTCCGCGAATCCAGAGCGGTTCTACCGCGCCGGACCGAAACATGATTGGTAAATAAATACCAACATACGGTTGCAGATACCCAAACAGGGCAAGGAGTACTACGCCGGCTACGCCGGCAAGAAGAAGGGGAATAAAGAAGTGTTGCACAAGATCCCGCGGGTGATGCGTAAGTAAAAGAGCAACAAAAAAAGCGGCAAGAACAAAGGGCTCCTTTATACCTGATGCAAGTAAGATGCACAGTGCGGAGAGGCACACATGTTTTTTTGTCCACTGTTGCCCCCCTGTAAAAAGTACCGCAGCGTACCCTGCAAGAAAAACCGCACCGAACGACTCAGCATACAACATGCCACCTGACTGTGCGGTATACAGTGAGAGCACTAGTCCAAAGAGAAGGGTGAGGAAGCCAAAGCTGGAAGATTGCAGAGAGTGCTTCTTGCAGAAGATTCTCACCGGAACAATGATCATTGCCCCCAAAGTGAGGATGGCAAGCACCTGAAAAATACGGGCGAGTAGCATGCCTTTGGTAGCCCAAAGAGAAAGCGCAACGAGGAGGAAGATGCTGGGAGGTTTTGTTTCAAAGAGGTCTCTGTATGGCGTGAGTCCGTTGAGTATCCCCCGCCCTAGCGCCATAAAGAATGTGCTATCACCCAGGTACGGAACGGATAATTCAAACAGTACCCTCTGGAGTAGCTCTGCACTCGTGACCACAATGGCTACAGTGGCAAGCACAGTAATGCCGCGTTGTACCCGGGGGTGGCGAAGGAACTCACGCACAGACATGCAGGTATGGTAGAGCAGTTACGTACCACAACAAAGAAATGCCCAGGGGCCGATTTTGATCCTGTAACCAAACTGGTGTACGGGCTCTTCTTTGGGGGTTGAATCTTCTCTCTGCAAAAAAGAAAAAATGTTCCGGGTGCAGCATTGACTCACAGATCAAACACTTTTACAGTACTCGCACACATGAATAGAAGCATCTGCTGTTGTAAGGTTTCCTAACTACTGCCCTCGGGCCGGACCACACAACAGATTCACGCACACGTCCGTAACCAGAGGGGTACGTCTTTTTGTATATCTCTTCCTTTTTACACCATGAACACCGTCGATCTTCATACTTTGGCTCAAGAACTTTCCTCACAGGATATCCCTCTCCCACCTTCCAAAGAAGCCATAGATACGCTCATCACTTCGCTCAGAGAGCTTCTCTTCCCGCATACAAAGAGGAACGCAGAAACAGGCACAATACAACTCGAATGGATACAACACGAACTTGCCAAGCTGATTGCGGATGCAATGGCCGTTGCAGAACAGGGCGACCACTCACAAAAGGCAGAAGAAATCACAAATGCATTCCTTGCCTCACTTCCACAAATTCAGGACATGGCACGTCGTGATGTAGAAGCAGCACTTAAAGGAGATCCGGCAGCCAAGAGCCCTACAGAAGTCATAGCGTACTATCCGGGCTTCTTTGCCATTTTGGTCAACCGCATAGCGCATACGCTCCATAGCATGGGAGTTCCTTTTATCCCCAGAGGTATGACAGAGTTCGCGCATAGCAGAACGGGCATAGACATTCACCCCGGTGCCACCATTGGCAAAGGCTTCTTTATAGATCACGGCACAGGTGTAGTCATAGGTGAAACAACCGAGATTGGGGAAGACGTGATTCTCTACCAGGGTGTCACGCTTGGCGCACTCTCCTTTAGGCATGATGAAAACGGTAAGGTAATTCGGGAAGCCAAAAGGAGGCATCCGAAGCTTGAAGATCGTGTGACCATCTATGCCAATGCAACCGTGCTTGGGGGAGATACCATCATTGGCCATGATTCTATTGTGGGTTCCAGCGTGTGGCTTACAGAAAGCATAGAACCGTACTCCAAAGTGGGCATGAAACCCCCGGAAGTGCGGATGAAAAAGAGGGAAACTACCTAGTGTCTATGCCCTGCAAATCTGTATAGAGTGTTTTACGGTTTGTGAGAGGTTCATGGAACCGCACAACTTCCCTACGGAAGATCGACTTCTTCTCCAGTGGTTTCTCTGCCCTTGCGAAGGAATGGAATGAAACCGGAACAACGGGGACAGTTGTATTGTTCAAAATATGCAGCGCGCGCTCATTCACTCTGGTACGCACTGTTTGCTCTATGGGTGTGGCAGCCAACACAAGATGCATGGCCTGGGTATTGAGATGGGAAGTAAGGTACTCCACAACTCTCCTGTTCATATCCTTTCCTCTCTTTACAAGCGCATCATTGCTAAGAATCTGTGCATACATCTTTCTGTAGTAGCTTCTTTGCCGGTCGGTACCATTATCTGCATTCTCTCTGTACACAGGCAAAGCGTTAGGTACCCTCCGTGTAAAAAACCCAGGCACACCTACAAAATTTTCCAGCCACGTCATGCTGGCTATGGGCAACTGAGAGCCAAAATCCCGTACTGCTTTTACCAACTGAGGACCATCCAGATACGTGGGATGATTGACTAAAGCAAATATGGCCGCTCCTTCCGGAATATTACTTGTACGGGCAAGAACGCACCTCATCTGCAACAGTGTATCTACGCAGTACAACGCAATACCGGGGCTCTCCATAAGCTGAGGTTCCCCCTGTGTCATCTGTACACCATGATCTACCGCACTGCTGAATTGATCCGGAGAAAGGGGCATAGGAAGTGCCTTAAACTATTCCTTCGTTCATACCGGAGTCAACAATAGTGTTTTCTTTCTATGCACCTGATTCGTCATCTCCCAATTCATGAGGATAAATGATGAGGACATCATCGGCTTGTAAGCTTTCTGGTTCAATAGAAATTCTCTCGCCCGAAGCGAGGAGAATATCAAAACCACCTATTTCTTCCAGATCTTCTTTATTGAGCACAACAGCCTGCAATCCCGTTTCATGAATAAGATCACTTCTCTTAAGAGGAGAATCCGCCTCGGCAAGGTTCCAGAGAAAGTTACAATCAAAATCGTATGGACTAATTTGTTCTGCGCTTTCTTCTCCTCGCCAACGTGCAAGAGCAGCTAACTTAGCTTCCTTCCGTTTTTTAGGATCAACCACCTGCGAAATTTCATCCTCTACAACTTTCCTTCTCTGTTCCACAGAACCATCTTGCTTGTCAGCATTCTCATCACCTTCTGCCGGTAATGGTGTTTCTGAGTCAGACAACAGCGGGTGGAGGAAATTGGGGACAGAATACTACTTCTTGTTCCAGAGCGTGTAGTGCACCTGGCCAAGTGCCATGGAAGCATTGCCAATCTTTCCGACAATACCATCGACCGTCTGGAAACAAACAATGTTCTCCGGCTTCTGCAGCATAATGGCCGAGTAGTTATCGGAGTAGTCGGCGTTCAGACAATCAAGATAGGTAATGGCCGCGTAGTCCTGCTTGGCAGGTCGTGCAATCTTGGTCGCAAGAGCATTTGCTCCCCACGGTCTGTTAATGCCAATCTGGCCGTTATTGGTCTCGTAGCTAATGGAAAAGTCATACTGGGTTCCGTACGATGTGCTATTCTGCGCGGAAAAATCATAGTAGGTCCAGTATGATTTCAACATCAGAAGGTTTGCCTTCTGTGTGGTCGCCGGAGCAGTGTCTGCCGTATAAAGCTCCTCGCAGGAACCAATACAGCAACGTGGTTCTTTGGATGTGCGCTTATTTAACCCGCTGCAGACGGTATCTGCTGAACACACCTTTCCATCGTAGTCCGAACATTCTTTGTAGACACAGTAGCCGCTCTGGCACTTTTGGTAATCCGGACAGGAAATGCCTGCACAGAGATCCTGGACAGCAATCTGCGTGCCGACACATTTGCCAGTCTTGCACTGATCATTTTCTGTATCGGCATTGCCATCGTCACATGCCATTCCAACATTGACCGGTGAAAATACACAGTCACTCGTCTTGGTATCGCACGTATCGGTCGTACAGGAATTATGATCATTGCACACTTTTACCGTACCGGTGCAAGCTCCCTTCGTATACACGTCATAAATGGTGCAGGCGTTTCCATCATCGCAGGGTGTGCCGTCCTTCGGCGGTTCCTGTGCAATGGAAGAAGCGGACGATGCGCTGGATGCAGCGCCGGAACACTCCTGATACTGAGTCTCTCTTGTAGCACCACCCCCCGTGCGAATGCTTCCATCGGCATTGTAGATGAGCACACCTCGCTGAAAGCGACTGGCGCTGTTTCTCGCATCTGCACAGTAACGGGCTTCCAGTGCTTCGTATTCACCGGCACATCGTTCCCGAACAGAGGGAATGTCGTAGTCTTCCGTCAGGTGAAGTTTAACGTAGCCGTCTCCCAGTTCCGGGTCTCCTGCTCTTGGTGAACCACCGTTATCCGCATTGACGATACAGGCGGCTTTTGTGACTACAGGTGCTGCAGCATGTCCTGCATCTGCATCCATTGCATTTGCATCGTATCCCTGAAGGTTAGAAATCCCCTCTTCTTCAATTTTATTGAGGATGCGGAACATGATGACTGCCACAGCTGCTCTATTGAGGTCATCATCCACACCAAAGTCCCCTGTGGGGTACCCTGTCATAAGACCCGTAAGATTCGTGACGGCGGTATCTTTGAAAGAAGGATGACCTACGGGAACATCATCGAATACCTGTGTACCATCCGGACGGGTTCCAATGGCACTCAGCAGCGTTTCACCCAGCGTTCTGTTCATGAATCCCGCAGTCACACCGCGGGGCGATGCGCTGTCCGGAGCAAGAGTTGCACCATCCGAAGACCACCCCTGCCTGCGAAATGTGCAGGCTGGAAGAAATGCATAGTGGTCGGATGCAACGTCGTTGTACACCTTCATACATCCCGTGGGTTCCTGAATAAGATTTGCGTAGAGCAGAATGCGATGCAGGAGCGTAATCACCTGACCATTCGTCACCGGATCACCGGGACCGTAACGACCATCGTCATAGCCTTTTACAATCCCCTTCTGGTGCATACGGACAATGGCTTCAAACGCCCAATCGGGCAGCTCATCTTTGAATGGATTCACCAGAACTTCTTTTTTCTCTTCTATGAGAATGTCTGCAACGTCAATGAATTTGCCATCTCCCACCTGCGCTTGCACGCTCGTAGCCCCCGCAACGTCACCTGCGGTAAATGTGCAGGTTTTCGCGTTGCTGCAGGCTCCGAGTGTACCCATACCCTCTTTAAGCAGGGACCAGTCAGCACGCACCGGCATAGTACGAGTGCCGTAGTCGCCTTCCGCGCTCAGGCGGATGCTTTCGCCGACACCGACGGTAGCCTTGGCAGGAGTGATAGAAATGCCCACAAGGCCATCCGGCACACTGGAAACCGACGCGGTAATGGATTGGACCGTTACCAGGGCAAAAGCGAAGACAGCGATACAACTGAAGAGTCCTGCGAGCCGATTTTCGTTCTTGGTCTTTAACATGGGAAAGAGGGGAATAAAGGGAGAGAAAAATGAGCAAAATTATTTTTTCCAGGTTTTAAACTCCACCGAGGAGGTACTCAACTTTCCGACTGCAGCCACAGTACCGTCTTTCGCCTGTACACAGAGCACCACAGAATTGGGTGAACTGGTAACACTGTAGCTAAGCGCATTTGCGGTACCGCTCCTTGTAAGCGATGCACTGCATTCTTCTTTGGTCACATATTCAAAAGGTTTTGAGGGGCTTAACGCAGCCACCGTTCCTCCCCCGTTCTGCTGTACAATCAGATTGTAGTATGTGTACGTGGAACAAGTGGTTCTCTTGCGGAAACCACCGGACGTGTGGCAACTGCGTGAGGAATTTGTTTTTACCGTTGCTGAAATATCGGAGGTACTGTCTGCCGTACCATCCTTGGTATTGCCCGTAAGCAGATCAATGAATGTGGATACTGATCCAACACGAACCTCTCCGCTCTTTAGAATATCGGCAGTATTCACAGGACAGGAGACGTATTCGCAACCCATGCTGCCGCATCCGCTGGAAGAAACACCATTGTCGCTGTTAAAGGTAAGCACACCGCGTTGGACCTTTGGATTCACACCAAGCGCACAGTAGTCCTTGAGGAGAGTATCATAGACATTCTGCGTACAGGCAGTACGGAGACCTGCTATGTCATTCACGCCTGGAATATGTCTCATGACGTAATCTTTTCCCGTATCCGGCACATCACCACGGGGAGCATTACCGGCACGAAGGATGCAGACACCGCTCACCTTCGCGCCAACGAGAGGAGCGGAAGAAGACGAAGGAGATGAGGAAGATGAAGAAGACGAAGGAGATGAGGAAGATGAAGAAGACGAAGGAGATGAGGAAGATGAAGAAGATGAAGAAGCAGGCCGAGGCGCGATGGGTTGGCTGCTCCATACCTGGAGTGTCACTTCTGCATCGTACGGCGCAAAGCTTCGCACCGTAGCATCGCCGATCTTGCCAACGACT
The DNA here is from genome assembly GCA_002772545.1 of Candidatus Peregrinibacteria bacterium CG10_big_fil_rev_8_21_14_0_10_49_10. Classification (GTDB taxonomy): domain Bacteria; phylum Patescibacteriota; class Gracilibacteria; order Peribacterales; family Peribacteraceae; genus GWB1-54-5. The sequence goes on from PFDR01000056.1 coordinate 24,978, forward strand.
CCTCCATCCGTGCGGAAGCACACCGCACCCGACAGTTTGTTGAAACTGACATAATAATCACCATTCGGAAAATCAATCAGACGCGCGCGACAGTTCTCCTCCGTCACCGCGGCAAAGCTGGGGGCGGGAAGAGCAACGATCTTCGTCACGCGATACCCTCCCCACCCTCCGGGGGGAAGCACATTGAAGTTCGGTTGGATGAGACTGAAGTTAAGATCGTAATCTTTGCTGCTGTAGTTACGCACGAATGCGTTCGTCCTGACATCATAGTTTCCTCCACCGATGCCACGGATGCGCAGCGCATACGATCCATCGGCATGCGCGGTCGCCGTGAGTTCCTGGACGGGTGCGGAAGAAGAGGACAAGGAGGACAGAGAGGATAAGGAGGACAAGGAGGACGAAGAGGATAGAGAGGACAGAGAGGACAAGGAGGACGAAGAGGACGCCGCAACCTGTGGCACCGGAATGGCAGTGCCGGCGCATTTGGCGTCGGCGGTGCATACATCCTGCTCCGTGCCCGCAATACCGTCGTCACAGGCGGAACCCGTATTGGTCACGGAAGAACATGTCCCCGTCGAAGCACCGCAGGAATCCGTCGTACAGACGTTCCCATCATCGCAGGGCTTGGGAATCCCCTGACAAATACTTTCCTTGTACACGTCGTTGACGGTACAGAGATTTCCATCGTCGCAGGAATCGCCGTCCTTCGGAGTATCGGGTGCTTTGCTGGAAGGAGCCGCTGCGTGGTCTGAGCCTTCAGCGGCGCCGGCATCGTATCCCTTCAGGGTAGTAATACCCAGAGTCTCCACGTTATCTAATACACGGAACATCACCACGGCCGCTGCAGCCCTGTTCAGATCGTCATTCACACCAAAATCACCAGTGGGGTATCCCGTCATAATGCCTGTAGCGTTGGCTGCAGCAGTATCGGCAAAGTTTGGATGAGAAACGGGAACATCATCGAACTGCTGTCCCTGCGGAGCCGAAGACCCCTTGGCACTCAAAATGGTATCTCCCACCACATGACTGATAAACGCAGCCATTGCTCCACGGGAAGCTGGGCTGTCGGGACGGAAGAGGCCATCTGCAGCAGACCACCCCTGTCGCTTAAAAAGGCAGGCTGGTTTAAAAGCATAGTGCCCCTGTGGAACATCGTCATAGACCTGTTCACATGCCGTCGGCTCATCCACAAGCTTGGCATGCCGTAATATACGTTCGAGCAATGTAATAACCTGGCCATTGGTCACGGAATCTCCGGGACCGTACCGACCGTCGTCATATCCTTTTACAATCAATTTTTTGTACATGCGCACAATTGGTTTAAATGCCCAGTCCGGCAACTCATCGGTAAAAGGATTCACCAGCTTCTCCTCCTTCTGCTCAATGGTAATGGTTGCCTCATCCACAAAAACACTGTCTCCCACCTGCGCCTGGATGGTTGCCGCACCGGTTACCTCGCCGGCAATGAACGTACAGGATTTTGCATTGGTACACTTCTCTAGAGTGCCTAAATCTGCGCCTTTCAAGAGGAACCAATCGGCACGCACCGGCATAGTCCGAGTACCGTAATCCCCTTCCGCACTAAAGCGGATGGACTCGCTGACAGAGACAGTTGCCTCTGAAGGTGAAATGGAAATTCCTTCCAGACCCTCCGGAACAGTACTGGAAACAGAAGCAGTAATCGTATTCACGGTAACGAACACTGCAGCAAGTGTGAGTGCGGAGCCGCACACGGCGAACCCTTTGGCACTTCGAATATTCTTCATTAACAGAGTAGGAAAATAGGTATGTGTTTTTATATTTGCCGACAATACGTCGGAGTCACTCCGTATTATACCAAAACATGTACGATTTTACAAGTTCCGGGGACCGGTCATTCCCTCCTGATTCCTATACCATCTCGCTCCGACAAAAAAAGATGCTACACTGCCCCCAATGCTTTCCTCTCCCCTCGCTCTCGGAACCAAAGACCTGCCGGAAGCACCGCCGCTCCGCAAACTCATTGGTCCCAGTTTTATAATCCTGGGACTCGGTCTTGGCAGTGGAGAAGTAGTACTCTGGCCCTACATGGCAAGCAACTACGGGCTGGGGATTGTATGGGGAATACTGATAGGAATCACCATGCAGTTCTTTATTAATATGGAGGTGGAACGCTATGCCTTAATTAATGGTGAAAGCATCTTTGTGGGATTCGCACGACTTCTTAGATGGCTCCCTGCATGGTTCATGATCTCCACTTTTCTTGGGTTCGGCTGGCCCGGAATAGGGCTCTATGGCGCCACACTTCTCTCGGCGGCATTTAGTTTGGGCAATCCAAATATAGTCGGGATCGTCCTGTTCGTCGCCATTGGTTTTATTCTCACACTCGGCAAAGTACTCTATAAAACGGTGGAGACGCTGCAGAAATATCTCATTTCCATCGGTGTGCCCTTCATCGTTATTCTCACCTACTCCCTCGCCAGTCGTGCGGATGTAGGCGCTCTTGTACAGGGGCTTATGGGTCAGGGAATAGTGAATGGAGAACCTTACTACTTCCTTCCCGTTGGCATAGCCATGGGCACCTTCCTCGGCGCTCTGGCTTACGCAGGCGCCGGAGGAAATTTGAATTTAACCCAGTCGTGCTATGTGAGGGATAAAGGATACGGGATGGGCAAGTATGCCGATAAAATTACAAGTGTGATTACTTCCAAGGAAGGGAGTCACTCATTCTCCCTTACGGGGAACACCTTTCCGCCAACCGATGAGAATGTCCGACGGTTTCGGAAGTGGTGGAAGACGGTGAATACAGAGCACTTCCTCATTTTCTGGGCACTGGGTCTGTTTACCATGCTTACACTCTCTCTCCTTTCCTACGTCACGGTCTTCGGGCACGGTGACGCCGGAGGAATCAACTTTGTGGTGACCGAAGCGGTGGCGATAGGCGAAAGGACACTCCCCTTCCTCGGAACACTTTTCCTCCTTATTACAGGCATCATGCTTGCCGCCACGCAGCTTACTGTTCTCGATTCAACTTCTCGGATCATTACAGAAAACCTTCTCCTGCTTACAAATAAGAAGTCCATTCGCGTATCACGGGTGTACTACACCGTCCTCTGGGTTCAAATCCTCTTCGGCATCACTGTCTTTAGTTTGGGCTTCGACCAGCCGCTTACACTCATTGTGCTCGGCGCCATCATAAACGCCTTTAGTATGTTCGTGTACACCGGCATCATCCTGATACTGAACAACAAGCTTCTCGCGAAGGCACTCCGACCACGGCTCTGGAGGAACCTGGTAATGACTGCTACGTTTATCTTCCTGGGTTACTTTTGTGTAGAAACGCTTATGACAAAATTAGGAATATGAAGAAAAGGATAGGAAGGATACAACAAAGCTCGACAAACACACTAAAATCGAAGATCATGTACCCATGAGTTCCATTGCATTTCTTGAAGTAGAAGCTGATGACAGAGCACAGGTGCAGGCAGCCTACTCCGAGAGCTTGATTCTGGAAGGTAAACTGCAAGATGCAGATGTTCTTGAACAATGTAAAGAGACAGAAGTACTCTCCTGTTTCATCTACTCAAAAATACAGGAGAAAGAGCTGGATCTATTGCCAAACCTTACACTGATCGTCACTCGTTCTGTAGGATTCGATCATGTTGACCTTGATGCGTGCAAAAAGAGAAATATTACCGTGTGCAATGTGCCGGACTACGGCTCACATGTGATTGCCGAACATGTGTTCGCACTGCTCCTGAGCGCTTTACGGCACATTACAGAAGCAGATGAGCGTGTGGAAGGAGGTACGTTTGACTACCAGGGACTCCGGGGCATGGCTTTGCGAGGCAAAACGCTGGGAATACTGGGCACAGGAAAAATAGGCAGGCGCGTTGCACAAATCGCCCACGGATTTGGAATGAAAATAGTGGCCTACGATGTGTGCCGGGTCACGGAACTCACCGATCTTTTGGATGTAGAATATGTACCTCTGGATGAGCTCTTCCGCAGGAGTGACATCATCACGCTGCATCTCCCCGCTCTCAAAGAAACAGAACACATCATCAACGCAGAAGCCTTTGAAAAAATGCGTGAAGGCGTTGTACTGGTCAACACCGCCCGTGGAGCACTCATAGATTCCACGGCACTTCTGCAGGCACTGAAGAGTGGAAAAGTATCGCATGCACTTCTGGACGTACTGGAGCACGAAAAAAACTTTGAGGAGAATGAAGAGCTCATTGAACATCCCAATGTTGTTTCCACCCCGCACATCGCCTTTTATGCGGATGACAGTATGCGTAACATGTACATCGACTGCTTTGAATCCATAGATCAGTTCCGCAGGGGGAAGACACCTGAGCACACGGTCAAACCACCTACCATCGTGTGTGATCTTCCACATACATAAGACAAGCACCCGTCTAGTGCGGCACAAAATGCTCTCAGGGGAAGGCAATGCATTTGCACATGTCAAAAAAGGTGTGCATTATGGTGTCTGCAATTATGCACATCCAATACAAAGCAACCGCAGGCATGTTCCTTATACTGCTCCTTCCTACGGGAGCATTTGCTGCCAAAGCTGTACAGGCATATGAGCAGGTAACGGGACCATTCGAGACACAGGAGGAAGCAGAGGCTGCCTGCATGAAAGCGGTGGGACTGAATGAAACAACGGTACGTCTCTACACAGGGCACATCGGAAATTTCTGGAAGCTGGATAATCCCCTTCGCTTCCTGGTTCGACGCTGTCTGAGCAACGTGAAAAAGAATGAAGAAAATCTGCGACTCAGCACAAGGAAGATCGGTCGTATGGAAGGGCGTATACAGAAAAGACTTACAGACCGCAGCAAGATGAAACTACAGCAGAATATAGTAAACGTACGGAAGAATACCGCTGCCAATGCACGCCTGAAGCTAAATCAAAACACGAGAAGCACCCAGGAAAATATTCGCACGTTTGTGAATGCAAGATCTCAACGACGGGTACAAACTCAGGCGCAAGAGCGCAACCTACGTGAAAAGCTGGATAAGAGAAAGCAGTTCCAGAAAGAGGCAGAACTCATTTGTCGCGGCCAAAAAGGGAATCAGCACGTCATGTGCATTCGCAAAGAGGTACGGGAGAGAGAGGAAGCACTGTACGGTGATTAGCTTGCCTAGCTGGATTAGCTTACCTAGCTGGATTAGCTTGCCTAGCTGGATTAGCGTGGTTAGGAAGGAGTAATTTTCTACATTAAAATCTTTGCAGACGCACCTATGCCCTTCTTCAGGCTCAGGATAACAGGGTGCGGTTGCGAAAATAATCAAACATGAGCTGCACCCCTCCGTGGGTGCAGCTCATGTATTCCTTAGTTAAGCTAATCAAGCTAGTGGAGCTAATGAAGCTCGAAAGCTATTGCACAAGGTGCACTGTCCTCGTGGGAAACGCCATTTGTATCCCCTCTTTTGCAAATGCTTCAAGAATACCCAAATTAATATCCTGCTGTGCGTCCATGTACTCCTCATAGTGTGCACTGTTTATAAAGTACACAATCTCAAAGTTCAGACTCGACTCCCCAAATTGCCAAAAGTGAGCACGATTGAATACTGCGTTCTTCTGCGCAGTCACCACTTCTTCTATAAGAGCTGTGGCCTTTCGCAGTTTCGCCGGAGGAGTGTCGTAATTCACGCCTACAGAGAATGCAATGCGCCTCTTTTCCAGCTTCTTAAAGTTCTGTACACGTGCCGCCGTAAGCTCTGCATTGGAAATCACCAGCTCTTCTCCTTGCAGTGCCTTAAGACGAGTGGTCTTAAGACCAATGCGCTTCACCGTTCCTTTGTACTCTCCACAAACAATATAATCCCCTTCTTCAAAAGGTTTATCGAGAATAATGGAGAATGAGCTGAAAATATCGGAAAAGAGCGGCTGCAGAGCAAGTGAAACAGCAAGACCCCCTATGCCCAAGCTCGCAAGCAGAGAGGTGACATTGAATCCGAGATTGGAAAGGATAAGAAGGAGACCGACACTCCAGAGAAGAATCTTTAAAATAACGGAAAGAGCAGAAGAAAAACTCGTTTCTCCATCTTCTGTTCGTTTTCCCATTTTCTTGGCTACCACAATCTCCAGTACTCTCTCCGCCAGGCGAATAAGCTCGTACACGAGGAGGAGGAAGAATGCCCCCTTTATAAGAAGATGCAGAAGACCGGGAAGAACAAGATGCTGTACTGCAGCATAGAGCGCGGCGGAAAGGTAAAAGGACTTCCGTATTTCCTTCAAAAAACAAATCACCGAATCATCAAAATAGGATGACGTAATCTTGGCCAATTTTTCGAGATGTGTGAGAAAAACGTGTTTGAGAAGAACAAGTAACAGTAATGCAGCAAGCAAAATACAGAGTGCCCCAAGCCAACTAAGAAGGGTATTCCCCAACACAACTTCTGAAAGAAAGCCCATCTCACCATTGGCTATGGCTTCTGTAATACGCATAAAGATAGTGCCCGTTTCTGTATCGACTGGTTGCATAAAAGGAAGAGGAGATACTCAGGAAACAGTGTACCAACTTGCATGAGAATGCCAAATAGAAGACCATAGGGATCCCATGCGACAGGTCATACTTACAGATACGAAAGGCAACCAAACGGGTCTCTCGGAGATCATGCAAGCACATACCGGAGAAGGAAAACTGCACCGTGCATTTTCGGTTTACATCTTCCGCAAGCAAGGAACAGAGATACTTATGCAAAAGCGCAGCAGCAAAAAGATGCTTTTCCCTCTTCTATGGGCAAATACCTGTTGCAGTCACCCCTTCCCCGATGAGGCAATGATGGACGCGGCTCAGCGTAGGCTGCAGGAGGAATGTGGCCTCACCTGCGACCTTAAAGTAGCTGGAACCCTTGTGTATCGCGCAGAGGATCCGGAAGGCAGAGGTGTGGAGCATGAACACGTCACTCTTCTTAGAGGAGATGATCCCGTTTCCGAGCCCAAGCCCGACTCTGAAGAGATAGAAGAAATAAAATGGATGCCGGTAGAAGATCTCCTCACAGATATGGAAGAGCACCCCAAAAAGTACGCACCCTGGTTTCACCTGGGACTGCAAAAACTTCTTCTCATACTATGAAAAACGAGCAGAAACTGCACATTGCCATTATTCCGGACGGCAACAGGCGCTGGGCTAAGACGCATGCCCTGCACCCCTGGGACGGCCACAAAAAAGCCATTGAAAACTTCCGCTTACTTACGGAATGGTGTCACGACGACCCTCGTGTCTCTGTGCTGACCATTTGGTGTTTTTCCACGGAAAACTGGAAACGGGACAAGAGGGAAGTGGATATGCTTATGCAGCTTCTTGAAGTACATCTGCAAAAAGAGCGGGCTCTTTTGGAAAAGAACAATACGCGGTTTGTGCACTCCGGCAGAAAAGACCGCATACCCGCCCAACTGGCCAAACTCATAGAGGATGTAGAAGAGGAGAGCAAGAACAGAACGGCATCTACACTGCATCTTGCTATTGATTACGGCGGGAAGGATGAACTACTGCGTGCCATGCAAAAAATGGCGACGAGCGAACGAGCGAACGAGCGAACAAATAATACCATCGCAGAGAATATATTTTGTTCGTTCCTCGACCATCCGGAACTGCCGGATATTGATCTCATTGTTCGAACATCAGGAGAAAAACGCACCAGCAACTTCTTTCTGTGGCAGTCAGCCTACAGCGAGTGGTCTTTTGTGGAGAAGAAGTTCCCCGATTTCACCGCAGAAGATCTCGCAAACGAAGTAGATGCGTTTATGACACGTTCCAGGAGGTTCGGAGGATGACAACGGAATCTTTTGCCCCCGGCAAAATCATCCTCACCGGCGAGTACGCCGTGGTCTTTGGACACCCCGGCATTGCCGTGCCTGCGTCTCTCGGTATGCGGGTAACGTATGAGGAAGATCTTGCAAGACCCGATCTCACCATACGGTGGAAGGGTATACAGGGCGGTGAGGAATGGACGCAGTACCTGCAAGGAATTGTGGAAGAATGCAGTGAGGAACCCGATCAGCTCTTCTACGGAACATTGACCGTGAATAACGCACTCCCTTTGGGAAAAGGCATGGGTTCCTCCACCAGCCTTGTCGTCGCAACGACAAAGGCACTGCTCGGGGAAGACTGCGAAACGAAAGCTCTTGCAATAGAAAATACCGTAAACCCCGGTCATAGCGGCATCGACTTTCGCGTTATTTGGAATGCCACACCTCTGTACTTTAAAAAGGCCAGTGAACCGGAAGCATTCCTTCTCCCAAAGGACCTCCTCGCAGGTGCTCTCCTTATAGACACCGGGGCACCCAACGAAACCACACCCGAACTTGTTTCCTGGGTGGAAGAACGCAAAGAACAGCTTGCTGGGCCACTGGAAACAATTGGCCGATGCACGGAACAGCTGAAGGCGGGAGAGGATTTGGGGGCAATTTTGTGGGAGCACCATCGCGCACAAATTGCGCTTGGTGTGGTACCTCTGAATGTCCAGGATCTTATAGAAGCCATTGAGGATGCCGGCGGTAGCGCAAAGGTCATTGGGGCTGGAGGCAAGACGGGTGGTGGTGGTATGGTGCTTGCCGTGCATCAAGATTCAGAATCGTTACGAAATGCGATTCCTGAGACATTTCCCGTTCACATGCTATGAGTGCTACTGCCATATCCACACCAAACATTGCGCTGATCAAATACTGGGGAAACCGATCTAACGAGTTGCGCCTGCCCGCTGCCGACTCACTCTCCATGACGCTGAATACGCCAACTGTGGAAATAACTGTTGACTATGCGGAGGACCTCATCATCCGATCCTATGAATCGGATGGTGCAGAACGGGAAATGACTGAAAAACACATGGCAAGATTTGCAAAACACCTGGAGCTGACCAGGCAATACCTCACACAGATTGGAGCAGAAGATGCGATACCCGCATCTGTACAACTCACCATCCGCTCCGGCATTCCCCCCGGTGTAGGCCTTGCTTCTTCTGCAGCCGTTTTTAGCGCAGTCGCAAAAGCGTATGTGGGACTCATCGCCTCTTCTATCATATTAACAGATGAACAGACGAGTGTGATTGCACGCCTGGGTTCCGGCTCTGCTGCACGCAGTATTTTTGGAGGATTCGTCACACTCGAAAATACGGGGAGAAATGGTATGGACGGCGCCGTTGCTAAGCAGGTTGCTTCCGAAGATCACTGGCTCCTGCACGACATTGTGATCATCCCCAGCTATGATGAAAAAAAGGTAGGTTCTACCGAAGGGCACGCCATTGCACAGACCAGCCCTCATTTTATGGAGAGGATTGAAGCCATTGGTTCTTATCGACAAAAGGATTGTATAGATGCCATCCTCGCAAAGGATTTTGAGAAGTTACAGAAGGTCGCAGAGGAGGACAGCCTGAATATGCACCATGTGATGGAGACGAGTAGTCCCCCACTCCAGTACCTGACGCAGGACACACATCGGATTGTTGATGCAGTAACAAGACTGCGTGAAGAAGGGCATCTTCCAGTCTTGTACACGATGGATGCCGGACCGACCGTGCATCTTCTCTGCACAGATGAGGCGAGAATGCAGATCGTGGACTTCGCCCACGCGCAAGAGGGCTGCACTATTTTTGAGGCATCGGTTGGTTCAGGTTCAAAGATTATTCAGAAATAAGGAATCAAGAATGCATGTACACAATCATACGCTGGAGCAAGCTTCTTGATTCCTAATTCATCATTCTTCATTCATAATGAGAGTAATGGATCTCCGCACTCTCCCCGACGGTCTCTCTCCTTCTCAGCGTGCTGCAGAACGCCGAAAGAGGATCGAAGCAGAAACGCACAGAGACATCTCTCTTACAGACGATACTGATGATCGACTCGGTATAGCCGACGAGAAAAACTGTGAGCAGATGTTTGGTACGGTTCCCCTTCCTGTCGGGTATGCAGGTCCGCTTACCTTTACCTGTAGCAGCGGCGAAAGGACGACTGTCCACCTACCACTCGCAACGACAGAGGGCGCACTGGTAGCTGGTGTGAATCGTGGGTGCAAAGTACTTTTCGGAACGAACGTACACTCTACATCTTTCTACCACGGTATGTCCCGTTCCATCGCATTGGCAGTACCTGAAAAAAGCCTCCAGGCATTCATAGGTGCATTGGAAAGTACACAAGGCGATTGGTACAAGGCTGCGGAAACAACAAGTGCACACCTCAAGATAAAACGGCATGAAGTGGACCAGCAGGATACGTATGTCTTCGTCACCCTATGGTGTGACACGGATGAAGCCATGGGTATGAACATGGTGACCATTGCCGCACAGGCCGCAGGGGACTGGATCACCGAACATCTGCATGAGTACTCCCCTGCTCTCATCACTGTTGCGGGAAATGTGGATAGTGATAAAAAACCGAGCAGGCGCACACAGGAGAAAGGACGTGGATACGAAGTAACGGCAGAAGTACTGCTTCCCAAAGACGTTGTAGCATTGGTGCTCAAAACAACGGCAGTAGATATGAAACGCACCGCTGACGCAAAATTGAAAGTGGGATCAAGTATTGCAGGTGCCATAGGGTCCAATCTCCACGCGGCAAACGTGATTGCGGCGCTCTACCTCTCTACAGGACAGGATGCTGCACACGTAGTAGAAGGTTCACTGACGGATACAACGGTGGAATTACGAAAGGAAGGACTGAACATAGCAGTGCGATTGCCTGCCATTCTCGTCGGCATACGCGGGGGGGGCACTGCGCTTCCGGCACAGCAGCAGTGTCTGCAGATGCTACTCAAAGAAAAGACATCGCTCCACCCCTGTGCACAACTTGCAGAATCCATTGGTACGGCAGTGCTCGCTGGGGAAGTATCCTTGTTGGCAGCTCAGGCAAACCAGACGCTGGCGAAAGCACACAGGGAATTGGGACGTTAATTTGAAATTTTCAATTTGAAATTTGAAAACAATTTGAAATGCAATAATTTGAAAATAGACTTATCGCCTCTCACGACAGGAGTTTGCGATACGAGAGAATATGCATGTCAATTCCTGACACTCACGCCATAAAGTTCTTAACTCTTCTTTTCGTTCAGGATGCGCAGCTGCAAGCAAGCGTAAGTGATGCTTTGTCTCCTTGCACTCTTTCTTCACTATGAAAATTTTGTTCTGAAAATCTTTCTTCGAACATGCCCCATTCGCTTCCATGTAGTTAGCGCCTATACTGGCAGAAGAACCGATAAGCTGCTCCACAATACGTCGATTGATAGGAGTTTGCTTGATAGATTTGCACAGAATTATGACGCGTTCACCAAAGACAGCCGTTCTCTCCTCAAGATCATAGATTTTCCCCATTGCTGAAACATTAGTTGCCATAAGTGACGAATATTACCCTTAAAGAGACAACAGGAATAGGACTTTTTTACATGACACAATCATTTCAAATTTCGAATTGTTTTTAAATTTCAAATTTCAAATTGAAAATTTCTCAAGATTCCCTTTCATACCCACCAATCTGCTACACTGCTGCCAATGAGCAAATCAGTAATTGTGGGCTTTGGCATGTATCTTCCAAGCAGCCGAATTAAGACTGCTGCTATCGCCGAGCACTGGCAGCAAAATGCTGTTTCTATTCAAAACGGACTTGGCATACGGGAAAAGACAGTACCCGGCGAAGGAGAAGACTCCTTTACCATGGCATTCGAAGCCGGGAAGCAGGCTATAGAAGTGTCTGGATTGCGTTCGTCACAGATTTCTGCAGTATTTGTGGGCTCCGAGAGCCACCCCTACGCTGTAAAACCTACAAGTGGGATGGTGGCGGACGCACTGGAACTTGACCCCTTCTGCCACTGTGCAGATTTGGAATTCGCCTGTAAAGCGGGCACGGCAGCCATGCAGATAGTGGATAGTATGGTGAGGGCGAAACAAATACGCTTTGGGATGGCCATAGGGAGTGATACCGCACAGGCTGCTCCCGGAGATGCTCTGGAGTACACGGCAGCAGCCGGTGCGGCTGCAGTCATACTCGGACCCGAACGTGCCAAGAATGCACTATGTCGCATAGAACAGACGCTCTCCTTTACTACAGACACACCCGACTTCTGGCGTGCGGCAGAAGAGAGGTATCCCAGCCATGCAGGACGATTCACCGGTGAACCGGCATACTTTCACCACATGCGTGAAGCCATCAACGGCATACTGGAAACGACTTCCTGCAGTGTGCAGGAAATTGATCATGTCATCTTGCATATGCCAAACGGAAAATTTCCGGGCAAGATTGCCAAAGAATTTGGTTTCACAAAGGAACAAATGCAGCACGGGTTTATTGTTCCGCATATCGGCAATACCTATAGCGCCTGTTCACCCCTGGGTCTTGCCCATGTCTTGCAGGAAGCAAAAGAAGGTGACACACTTCTTCTTGTGTCCTACGGTTCCGGTGCGGGCTCGGACGCTTTCCTTCTGACCATGTTGCGGGACGGTGTGCGTCTCCCGCAGGAAAGAGGAGAACTGCAATACCTCACCTACAGTCAGTATAACAAACGCACTGCCGCGCTCCACGCATGAACAAAGATATTTTTCTCATCGGATCCGGCCAGACACGCTTTGGAGAGTGGTGGGAAAAGAGCCTTCGTGACCTTGCGGGCGAGGCAGTGGAAGCCGCACTGAAAGATGCCCCCTGCACCTCGCTGGATATCGATATGGTTATCGTTGCAAATATGATCGCGGAACGCACCAACGGGCAGGCGCATCTCGGTGCACTTGTTTCTTCCCTGTTTCCACACAATCCTCCCGCACTGCGAGTGGAATCTGCCTGCGCTTCGGGTGCGGTGGCTCTGCATACCGCCTGCGGATTGCTGGAGAGCGGACGGGCACAGACTATTGTAGTTGTAGGGGTGGAGAAAATGACCGATGTGTCCACCGAGGAAGTTGCAGATGCCCTCATGGGAGCCGCAGACAGCGAAAAAGATGCACCGTGTGGCCTTACCTTCCCCGGCATTTTTGGACTCATCGCAAAGCGTTACATGCATGAGTACCACCTCACCAGAGAGAGACTCAACCATGTAAGCTCTGCACACCACCGCAATGCTCTCCACAATCCCTTTGCACAATTTCGGAAGGAAATACCTGCCGAACACATTTCCCAAAGCCCGGCAGTCGCTGACCCTCTGTGTATGCTCGACTGCTCTCCGGTAAGTGATGGCGCAGCGGCCTGTATTCTCTCCACAGTAAAAGAGAGTGATATCAAAATTGCAGCATCACAACTGGCAAGTGATGCGGTAAGTCTTACGGAGCGTGCAACCATTACCTCCTTTCCCGCCACAAAACGGGCAATGGAAAAGGCACTTGCAGAAGCAGATATAGACCGCAAATCTGTTTCCCATCTTGAAATCCATGACTGCTTCTCCATAGCGGCTGTCATCAATGTAGAAGACCTCGGGTTTGCAGAGCCAGGAAAAGGAGTGGAACTCTATGAACAGGCAGATCCTGTTCCGAGCATCAATGCCAGCGGGGGCTTAAAGGCCTGTGGTCACCCAGTAGCCGCCACGGGTATAAAGCAGGTAACGGACATGGCGAAACAGCTCCGCACTTCCGGCAGTCGTTTTGGTCTTACACAGAACTTTGGCGGTGCCTGTGCCAGTTGCGGCATTCACATCCTTGAACATACGCATGTCTAACCCCTCTGTCGTTCACAGGGCCAAATCCGCTCGCAAGCAGAAGATGCAGGAAGGAACAATTGTGTCCTTTACGACGGTACGACACCCTCCCGCAGGCTTTGGAACGAACCCACTGCGTATTGGCTTGATAGCACTGGAAGACGGCTCCCAGGCCATGGGGCAACTGATTGCACCTGCACACGAGGACATACAGATTGGGAGCAAAGTACGCCCCCGTATGAAACTGCTCCGTGTACAGAAAAACGGGCTGCGCATCTACGACACCGCATACGAACTCTGCGCGGCAAAGCCGGTAGTACAAGAACAGAAGGTGGAACGGGAATTTCCCGGCTACATCGTGGCTCTGTACGGTCCTTCGGGCGTTGGAAAATCAACGGTGTGCACACTGATGACAAAAGTACTGGTGGAGTATGTGGAGAACGTCCCCATTCTTACCACACGTGCAAAGAAGAAGGGTGATGCCGATGAGTACCATTACACAACTGCCGCAGAATTCACCAGGCTCCGAAAGGACAAGAAAATTATTGCCGCTACACAAATTCCCTCACGTTCCGAGAAACGGTGGTACGGCTACCGGGAAGAAGATATTCAGGCCATATGGAACAAAGGAAAAATTCCCATTGTTATTACCGAACAACACCTGCTCCAAAACCTCAGCAGTTACTACGGAAGGCGTTCCATTCTCTCCTTCGGCCTGCTTCCACCCGGTAAGAGCCGCCGTGCCATGCTTTCCCAACTGCTGCATCGGTTGCGTAGCCGTGGACGCGATACAGAAAAACACATTCAGGATCGCATGAAGAACGCAGAACACGACTTAGACTTCTTTGAGAAGCGCAAAGAACTCTTTGACCATATTCTGGTGAATGAAGATCTGGATGCGGTCATGGAAACACTCAAGGGTCATGTGCTGGGTGTGGAAAGAACTTGAATGGGATGTGCTTTCCTAAGGGCTTTTTGAACATACCACATCCAAATGCCTCTAGGATCAATGTGTGTAGAATGCTAGAATGCGACCCACCCTCCCCATGACTTACCGCCGCTCCACAGTACTGCTTTCCGTTGCATTCTTGGCACTGTGCGTTTCCAAAACCTACGCACAGGAGCACTCCTCATCTTCATCGTCACCATCTTCATCATCGCAGATGACGGAAGAGGAGCAACAATGGCAGCAGCGATTTGAACGTGCGGAAGGATTCCGGCTCGAAATGCTCCAGACACGAAGAGGTGTGGAATTCTACTACGACTTTCGGAAGAAGAATGTGCAGGATGTACAGAAGAGCCGCACCAAGTGTCAGGAAGATCTACGCCACGCAAACAGAGATACGACTTTCCCCACTCTTCAGCGCTGCTACACAAAAGAACTGATGCTGAACAAAGAGCTGCGGGAGAAGCAGAAAGAGTACGCAGAGAGTGTTCCCGGTGTTTCGGAGGATATGCGGCAACAGACCCTCGCAGCCCTGAATACACTCATAGATGCTCTTACATCCATGATAGAAGGCACAGAAAATGCGGTCTTTCGCAGTAAGGAAGAACTCATAGAGGCTAAAAAAAACCTACACACTGCGTACAGAACACCAACTCTGCTTGCCCTCCTGCGGATGGAAGCAGACCGCACGGATACCTGGATAGCACACCTCATGCAGCGCCTCTTTACAATGACGCAGAATACAAGCCTCAGTCCCGATGCCTTTGCAAAAGCCTCTGAAACAATGCAATGTTACGAAGAGGCAGAAACCGAGATGCAGTCCATAGGCAATACCAATGAATTCATCAAAGAAAACGGGAATATGCGCGCAACCATGCAGCATCTGCAACACTGCGCGGAACTCCTGCGGGAAGCACATACGCTCCAGGATGTGTTTGAACACCCACCGGTAGAACCGACAGAAGACCGATCTATGTACTCACCGAGGAGGAGGTGGAGTGGGCAGTAAGAATTATCGGTTTTTTTTGCGACTCCTTTTTGCTTGCTTACTTTTTCTTTTTTTTCTGTCCTCATGACGAGGAGACCGGGACCTACTCCTGTTAGTATGACCCGGCACCCAACTCTCGAGGCTTTCCCTCTCATGAGGAAGAATATACGTTTCTACCGGGTTTTCTTCTGAAGCTGCAGGGAAGAGTGCAGCCAATTTTTCAAGTCGCGCTATACTCTCGCTATAGTTCTCTCTTTCTTCTTGCTTATAATTTTGACAGTTCCTTCCTTGTTGAACACGTGAGATATGACCAAGTTCATGGTCTAACAAAGCAATTGTCTTATAGAAACTAGCAAGTGATTTCTTACTCAGGAGCACAATAAAACTTGCGAGGAGTATGCTGCCCTTCCCGAACCCCATCACAGCTCCATCCTCAGAACCATTCACATAACTCCTATATATTTGCTGTAAACCATGTAAGAAATTTTTGTGTGTCCCGCTTCGTTCAATTTTTTTTATCTCCTCACGAAGGGCAGGAACAAATGCATCCACAACGACGAAAAAGATGGTATCTCTTTTATTCATCGTTCCGGCAATTCCTTCATCATTGGACGAAACAACATCTAGTGCTCTAGTGATATGAGACTGAAATGTCTCTCGCTCTTCCGCACTTTGCGAAGAAGGAAAGCAAAGAAAACAACCCTCTCTCTCCTGAGGATCACTCTTAGCTACATTGAGCACCAAATGAAGAATCATTGGTCTGTCTTCTGGTAAATTCACAATTGTATGAATCGATGATGGGTTCGACCTTTCTTCCTGAGCTCCTGAGGAGTTCAACAACAGAGTTCTTAACCTGACTTTTGTAGTCTCTGCCTGCTGTTGCAATGTATCCGCTACCTGCTGCACAGGATGCTCTTTAGTGCCTTCTGGGCTTGGCTGGACTGGATCATTGCCTTCAATATTCATTGTTGTATTATATAATATAAAAAAATAATTCAAGTATAGACTGACGTTTTTTCACACTTGTTCCATGAATATTTGCAGATATTGCATACCCAATCTATCTCTCTCCTTTACACTAATACCTGTGTCACAAAAACCCTTTCCCCACCGCATAGAACAGACCAAAAATAAGCACTCACGTGCGGTATTCCGGGAAGAAACCATCGTCATTCGTCTTGCACGCAATCTTTCCGAACAAGACCAAAAAAAACATGTGGAGGACCTGCTGAGCCGTATGACAAAACAGCTGATACAGGAAGAAGTACAACGTGTGCGTATTCATCCGTTTAAAGCACTGTTGGAAGGCAGAGAGGAAGAAACCATCACACTCGCAAACGGAACCACGTACACCTTCTGCCTGCACCCCGGGAAAAGGCTTGCATCACGTCGTACTAAAGAAGGCTGGCGTGTGTCAGTCTCTCAACAGACAAGATGCCCGCAACTGCACCGCTTCCTCTGGAAACTCCTTTCGGATGCCGAGCAGGAACGCACGGCAGCATGGGTCGGGGCAGTGAACCAGGAGACGTTTCAGGTACGTATACAACATGTGCGACTGCGTTTTGCATCTTCACAGTGGGGCAGCTGCTCTTCCAGGGAAGTAATTATGCTGAACACCGCCTTACTCTTTCTTCCTCCGCATTTACTCCGCTATGTAGCCATTCACGAACTTGCCCATCGTCTCTGCCCAAATCACTCCGCTGCCTACTGGAAGAGAGTGGAAAAGGTGCTGCCACACTACAAACAAGCACGCTCAGAACTCCATTCCTATCGACTCCCCACAGCGTAGAACCTATACTCAACATATCATTTTCCTCTTACTATTATGCAACACGATACCGAAGAAACAGCAGACACGAGCAAAGAAGTCGAAACAGGAGACTACAATATAGGTGACGATATAGGAGAACGGGTAGGCGAAGGAAACGATCCTCTCGCAGACGAGATATCATGAGTGACCCCGCACCCGAAACATTGCTTGAGGTAGCAAAACAAGCTGCTGCTGCCGGCGCAGAGCTGCTGGCTAAAAAGCACAGGAGCGTGTTTGGCGAAGCGGGGACAGAATCGCTAAAGGTGGATACAAAATCATCATCCACTGATTTTGTAACGGAATCCGACAGGGCGGCACAGGAAAGTATTATTACTCTGATCCAGACTCACTTTCCGGATCACCGGTTCATAGCAGAAGAGGAAGGTGCGGAACAGTTGGGAACTGTCGCATCCCCGTATGAGTGGATCATAGACCCGCTGGACGGCACCACAAACTTCATTCACGGCAAAGAGAACTTTGGCACCATTGTGGCTGTGCAGAAGGAAGGAGTCCTCCAGGCCGGAGTGATGTCTCTGCCACTTCTGCGGCAGGAATTTCTGGCGGCAAAGGGCAAGGGTGCCACCATAAACGGCAAACCGATCGTACTCAGGAATACAAAGAATCTCGATGATGCCATTCTTGCCAGTAACATTATGCGGCGGGCGAAGGAGGGGGAAGACGGCGCGTGGTATGCCTCCATGCCCCGCTGCGGCTCACTGGAAAACTACGGGTGTGCCGCACAGGAAATAGGAGAGGTGCTCCTCGGCAGCAATGACGGCACGTTCTTTCATGGCATTCGTCTGTGGGACATAGCCGCCGGCTGCCTTCTGCTGCAGGAAGCAGGTGGCAAATACCGATACGAATTTCTGGAACCGGAAAACAAGCGTTCCGGACTGCTCGCCGTGGCATCCACCGCACCGATTTTTGAGGAGCTATGCGATTTTGTGTTTGAGAAGAAGCTAGCCTAAAGAAGCAATAGAGGAAATAAAGGATCTTTTATTCCATTTATTGCCTCTATTACCTATATTTCTCCTCAAATGAAA